>NZ_CANLDZ010000003.1:0-432305 GCF_947489545.1 uncultured Ruegeria sp.
TGTTATACCCCTGAAACTCACGGGTATGAATCACGCAGGCGGGATGACGGCAACCAAATTAATAGGTCCAGAACCTAGCATCTTTTACGGTTGTGTTTAACCACTTGGCACCGTGTCGACCTAAATAAGGATATACTTCCAGATGCTTTAGTGTTGCTATTTGAAGGATAGACAGTTCGGTTGTATCCCAATTTCTTAGCATGTCGGACACCTCATCCAGGTGTTCTTTGACTGGCTGGGTTGCGTTTCCTTGACGGGCATTGTTCGTCAAGTTTGACCGCAACGTGTTCATCTCACTGTTTGTTTCAGAGTGAAAGCCTGTCATCCATTCCGAAAGGCGCACTACTTCTCTCGCGTCCACCGTCTAAATCCTTCCGTATCTCAATAATCTTTAGGTAGAATCAATGACAGACGGTGCGACGGTATCGGCAGCAATGCAACCTAGTGCACCTGCTATCACAAGAGTGCCTAGGATTCGGGTGCCAAGGGATCTTGCCGATTGAAAGAGAGACCTTAACTCACAGTTTCACCATACGTTCGTGTTGTGTTTTTGTAAGTATGATCTGTTAAGATGCTGAAATTGTTGGAAGTTGATGGAATTCAAAATCCTTTGCTGAGGTTTGGCACGCCGGAGCTGGCGGCTCGTTCCCACAGTCTGGCGCTTAAACACTGATATCGGAATAATTTTGGAATACGAAACTAGCGGAACATTTCGGGCCGCCCTAAAAATACGACAAGCAACCACAGATATTCCGCTAGTTAGGCTCGTTGTTACAACTAGCATCGTGGTTTTTTACCAGACACCTTCGTATGCATCTTTCACAAGCATAGCCCCGGACCTCACTGACCAGCCAAGCAGCAGGCTCGAAGTAGCTCCTAAGACGGGATTGACAAAAGTTGATCCCGCAGTCGCACCGGCATTAAACGAAATCACGGCCACGCCTTTTGTTGCTTGAACAGTTCTTTCAATCCGCGTCCGCCCCGCTTGGCTTTCCATCGCAAGTCGTCGATCTTTTTTCGCATCACACGCGAGCCTACCAGTGTATTCGATTTGTCGACCAAGTGTCTGGACATCAGACAATGCTCGAAAATCCTGCCGAAGCGCCTTCTGAACACTTCGAACAGAACGACCTAAGTCCTTGGTTGCCTGATCATAAACACCAGCATCTAGGGCTATCTTACGTTCAGCGCGTTCAAATTCGTCCAGCATATCAGCCATCGCTACTGTATCTGGTGTCGGCTTGAGAAGTGCGCTTTGCAGATCGCTCGGGAACGACGGGTCCTTCTGAAGGTCTGTCATAGCCTTGCAGATCAAGCTTAATGTCTCCGAAATCTGATTATCGTCATATGCTGTACCAGGTGCCGGTCTAAGCTCGAACAGCTTGTTTGTTACATTTGCCCAATACTTCTCGTTAGTTAGAATACCCATGATGTAAATCCTTTCATTGCCACTTTAGTCAATTCAGGTGCCGTCTCTAAAAATCCGAAAAAACCACAGCTGAAAGAAGGCTGAGGCTCAGGTTCGTCACAGTACGTCCTCACTCTCGACCAACCCGATGATCCGATGAATTCGAGTATAATACGTCGAAGCGAAGCATTTGTCCGAATCTTAAGTGTTGAGATGAGTTCTGCCGCCTCTTTCGTTGTGCAGATCTTGCTGTGTTCATCCCCGATGTAGGTGTTTCCCATGTTCGATCATTGTTCACGTTTTGTCGCGGGAAAATTTGAGGCTAAGGCATTGAAAGACCCCAAATCGCGCCAGCCTTGAAAACCGTTGAACGTGAGAGCGTTCCCAGGGTTCGAATCCCTGTCTCCCCGCCACCAAAGCCCGTCTTACTTCAATTGTGGTTTCTGCCTCGGACTTGCGCCGCAATTCCCGCTGGTTGCTTTGCCTGTTCCAGGGCAAAGACCGTTCGCGTCACACTCCACAAGTGTAATTCGAGCCAAAGTCTCAGTGCCTTGTTTTGGCGGGTTTGCTTCGAGGAGTTTTCCCTGATATCCGGCAATTCACAGGGAAAGATCGGAAATAGCTCAAAGTTGTTGAGTATGGAGCGTGAGTAGTTGATGATTTTCAACCACTTGGACGCGGCCTATCTCGAAGCCTAAGTCTACGATTGTTACTTGACTGTTACGGCCTGCAATACCTGATCGCGGATTAGATCCCTCTTTGCTCCTTTGATCATGACTTCTCCGCGTCGCAGCACGACAAGCCTGTCAGCAAGGTCATAGGCAAAATCGAAGTACTGCTCCACCAAGACGATTGCCATCCCCCTGGTAGTTCTGAGGTGCCGAATGGCTTCACCAATTTGCTGGATTATATTCGGTTGAATACCTTCAGTAGGCTCGTCCAGAAGCAATAGTCTAGGTTTTGTTATCAAAGCGCGCGCAATCGCCAGTTGTTGTTGCTGACCACCTGAAAGGTCGCCTCCGCGCCGGTTCTGCATTTGTTTGAGCACCGGGAACAGATCGAAAATCTCGTCCGGAATGAAATGTTCGCTGCTGGGAAGGCAAGAGAATCCCGCTTCAAGGTTTTCACGAACGGTGAGCAATTGGAAAATCTCGCGACCCTGGGGGACATAGGCCACACCTTTCCAAGCCATACGATGGGCGGGCAAGATCGGCAGTGGATCTCCGTCTAGCTCCACTTCACCACCCGAGCGCGGATGCGTGCCCGAGATTGCCTTAAGCAGGCTGGTTTTCCCTACGCCATTGGCCCCCATCACGCAGGTCACTTCGCCTTGCATGGCCTCCATTGAGATGCCGTTAAGGATTCGGGAGTGCCCGTAGTGCAAAGTCAGATCTGTTAGTGTCAGCATCGTCTAGCGTCCCAGATAGACATCAATAACGTCCTGATTCGATGTCACGTGATCAAGGCTGCCCTCTGCCAGAACCGACCCCTCGTGCAGCACAGTGACCTTGCAGTTCAGGCGGCGGACGAACTCCATGTCATGTTCAACAACGACCACCGCACGGGTCTTGGCGGCCTGCACCAGGAGCTCGGTCGTGTGTTCTCGTTCGTGCGGGGTCATCCCAGCGGCGGGTTCGTCCACCAGCAACAGGCGCGGTTCCTGTGCCAGTAGCATCCCGATTTCCAGCCATTGCTTTTGTCCGTGGCTCAGCTCGCCTGACTTGCGGGGCAGTTCGTCTTTTAGGCCGATCTCAAAAGCCAGCTGTTCGACCCCGCCTAAATCCGCAGGCGAGGGGCGATAAAACAAAACGCCAAACCACCCGCGCTTGTTCTTCAAGGCCATCAGCAGGTTTTCCTGAACGGTCTGATCCTCGAACACCGTGGGTTTCTGGAACTTCCGCCCGATCCCCATCTGCGCGATCTTGGCCTCGCTCATACGCAGCAGGGATACGGATTTTTCGCCCCAGATGACCCGGCCTTCATTGGGTCGGGTTTTGCCAGTGACAATATCCATGAACGTTGTTTTGCCTGCACCGTTTGGTCCGATCACGGCGCGCAGTTCGGCATTGCCGATCTGGAACGACAGGTTGTTGATGGCGCGAAACCCGTCAAAGGTAACCGAGACGCCGCTGACTTCTAACAAAGTGCTCACTCGGTGGCCTCCTTTTCGCGAAGAGCCCCGTCATCCGGGCCAAGGTTAGCGCCATGACGATCCAACGGGCGACGATTGGCCAGCAGATCGAACAGCCCACCGATACCTTGCGGGGCGAACAGCGTGACCAGAACGAAGGACACGCCCAGCAGAACCTGCCACCAATCGACCCATTTGATCGTGTAAACGCCCAAAGGGATATCCGGAGCCTGCCCACCGGTGAACCACGTGCTAAGAAGGCTGACAAACGCCGCGCCGATGACCGCGCCATACAGACGGCCGCGTCCGCCAATGGCAACCCAAACAGCCAAATAGATCGAGGCGATCGGGGCCATTTCTTCGGGGTTGATGATGCCTGCCTGCGGGTAATATAGCGCACCCGCGATGGCTGCGATGCAGGCGGTTAGGGTAAAGACGGCGAGTTTATAGGCTTCGACTGAATAGCCAAGGAAGCGCACACGGGCTTCGTTGTCGCGGATACCGCGTATAACTGAACCGAACTTGCCAGAGACAACCCATGCGGCCAGCATGTATCCAAGACCGAGCGCCAGCGCAGACGCCCAGAGGAACCAGATCGACACCACGTCCTGCGAAGCGGTGACGCCGGGCAAGTTCTGCAAGCCCGACAGCCCGTTGTTTCCGCGCAATCCGCTGTCATTCTGGAACAGATACAACGCCAGAGCCAGTGTCATCGCTTGGGTTAGGATCGACAGGTATACGCCGGTGACCCGGCTACGGAACGCCAACCAACCAAAAACCAGCGCCAACAGACCTGGAATCAGCACCACCAGAGCCAGTTGCAAAAACAGGCTGTCTGAGAACGCCCAGATCAGCGGGAATTCAGATGATCCAACGACACCGAAAATCTGGTTGCCGATGGCATCTGCGATCTCGGATGGGGTGGGCGGGATTTCGGTTTGCGATAGGGACTCGACGACGATGAGGCGTGTGCGCTCATACATCAGCCACATACCTATCATATAGCCGCCTAACCCGAAGAACGCGAAGTGGCCCAGTGAGAGGATGCCGGTGAAACCCCAGACCAAATCCATCGCCACTGCGATCAGACACAGGCACAGGGTCTTGCCCAGCGTCTTGACGAAACTGGTCGAGATCACGCCGATCCCGAACCCTTCCGACAGGACGGTCACACCCAAAGTGAACAGCGACAGGATGGCCAGAAAGACCAGCACCGATGGGTTCTTGGCAACAAAACTACGTTCCATGGCTCAATCCCCCGCTGCGCGGCCTTTTAGGGCGACGATGCCCCTCGGCCGGAACTGGATGAAAATGATGATGAAAACGATCATGTAGGTTTGCGCCGCGAGGGTGTTCGACGGGTTCATCCACTCGATCCCTTTCTGCAGGAAGCCGATCATCCCGGCGCCTGCCAGTGCCCCCCAGATGTTGCCGACACCGCCAACGACCACGGTCATGAAGCTTTGGACGATGTAATCGCTGCCCAGATCCGAGGTCACTTTAGCGAACAGGCCAATCGCAACGCCGGCAATCCCGGCGATGCCCGAGCCCAGCCCGAAAGTCAGCATGTTCACCCGGCCCGGATTGATCCCGATCGACCCGGCCATACGCGGGTTTTGCGTCACAGCGCGCATCTCAAGCCCAAGCCGCGTGCGTTTCATAATGTAGAGGAACAGACCCAGAAAGATCAGCGCCAGAACGAAGATCGCGATGCGGATATAGCTGATCGAGACTACATCGTTCAACACCCATGCCCCGTCCAGCCAACCGGGCGCGGTCAGTGGTCGAGCCTGCGTGCCAAAGATATTCTTGGCAAGCTGCTGCAGGGCAATTGAGATGCCGAAGGTGGCCAACAGCGTTTCCAGCGGGCGGGCATAGAGCCAGCGGATCACCAACCGCTCCATTGCGACCCCCATGGCAAATGTCACGGCAAAGGCCATGGGGATGGCGACAATGATAGAGAGCGTATGATCGGGGATGAACTGCTGAACGACGTAGCCCGTATAGGCACCCATCATGATGAATTCGCCATGGGCCATGTTGATCACACCCATCACGCCGAAAGTTATGGCCAAGCCAATTGCGGCCAGGAAATAGATCGACGCCAGCGAGATCGCATCCAGCATCAGGTCGAGTGACTGGTTCAGGCCAACCTTAAGTTCGATCTGTTCCAGCGCCTTTTCGGCGGCGGCGGTCACTTCCGGAGACGCTTCGGCATAGGTTTCAAAGAACACATGCGCACCCAGTGCCGCGTCGATATCGGCCTCCGTTACCAAAGCAGGGACGATTCCGGCTTCGGCCAGAGTGGCGTACGCCCGCGCGCGCGCGGTAGTAGTGTTCAGTTGCGCGACCGGGACGCCACCCACGCGGCCACCGTCGATATACCCAGCCAAAGCTGTGCGGATGTTGTCCGGAGACACAGGCGGCGCTGCCAGATCGCTGGCGACCAACAGGTCATACGCTTCGTCCCGCGACAATGAGTCTGATCCGGGTTCCAGAATGACGGCGACATTAACATTCAACGGAAGGTCCGCAGCAGCCTTTCGTGAGGTAACGACCAACGGGTTCAACGCTGCGCGAACGTCGACGCTCAAATCGTCCGACATGTCTTCAATTGCAGCCACGCGGGCCGCCGTGTCTGTGTCATACCCAATAGTCAGCAGCCGTTCGAGCCGCTGCTTCCGCGCCCTCAAATCCGCATCGGCTTCGTCCTCGATCGAGGCGCGCAGAGGTTCGAGCAGAGCGCCTTCGGGGTCACGTTGAATGGATTGCAGAGCGGCCAGGCGCTTCTTTCGATCCGGGTCGGTCAGTTGGAACTGTACCAGAGCAGTCCCGATCATAGCACGTACGCCGCTGTTGGGTTTCAATTGTTTTATATCGGATTTTTTAATGGTACCGACGACCTTGCCCGTGTCGAAATCAGTTAGCACATAGGACTGCCCCTCGGCCTGTTCAGCAGAAAAGAACAGCCCGTCGGACTTGCGCATCCACATATCCCTGGCGCCCCAAGTCTCGAGCATCACTTGTGCCTGCGGCAACCCGCTGGCCGCGATTGCGTCAATGGCGGGCTTGATGGTCTTGCGTGAGCTTTTGGCGATGGTTTCCTGATGCTCTTGCAGGATCGGCTGCAGACCAACCTCTTGAGCGTTGGCGGTCAGGCAGGCACACAGGATTGCGAGGCCCGCAAGGAAAAGTCGTAACATGTGGTGAAACCCGAGTATCTTGAGGCAAGGCGGGCGATCGCGCCCGCCTTGCAGGATCGTTTAGTAGTTCGACAGGGTCTGAACGCAGGTCTCGGTCTCGGTGTTGTACATCCCACAGCCCAGATCTTTCCAATCCGATACCAGAACCGCCGATTCCGGCAGGAAGTCGGTCCAGGCGTCGCCTGGAACAACGTCCGTTTCGCTGATGATGTCGAACTGGCCGTCTTCCTGAATCTCACCGATCAATACCGGCTTGGCCAGGTGGTGGTTCGGCAGCATCACTGCAGTACCACCGGTCAGGTTCGGGAATTCCTGCCCGTACATGGCGGTGCGTACTGCGTCGACATCGGTCGAACCGGCCGTGGTCGCGGCGTTCACCCACATGTTGAAGCCAATATAGTGTGCTTCCATCGGGTCATTGGTCACGCGCTCATCGCCCATGGCGGTTTTCCATGTTTCGATGAATTCAGCATTGGCATCGGTGTCTGCCGACTGGAAGTAGTTCCAGGCCGCCAGATGGCCGACAAGGTTCGTGGTGTCGAGGCCTGACAGCTCTTCTTCACCGACCGAGAAAGCCACGACAGGGATGTCATCCGCCGACACACCGGCCGCTGCCAGTTCTTTGTAGAAGCCGATATTTGCATCGCCGTTGATGGTCGAGATCACGCCAACCTTCTTGCCGTCGGCGCCGAGTGCGACGACGTCAGACACGATCTTGGACCAATCGGAATGGCCGAAGGGCGTGTAATTGACGAATATGTCCTCATCCGAAATACCCTTTTGCTTCAGATAGCTTTCAAGGATGTTGTTGGTTGTGCGGGGATAGACGTAGTCGGTTCCCAGCAGTGCGAATTTCTCTACTCCCAGTTCGTCCAGAAAATAGTCGGTGGCCGGGATGGCTTGCTGGTTCGGTGCGGCCCCAGTGTAGAAAACGTTTTTCGAAGACTCTTCGCCCTCGTACTGAACCGGATAGAACAGTAGGCCGTTCAGTTCTTCGATCACCGGCAGAACCGATTTGCGGCTCACCGAGGTCCAATTGCCGAAGATCACATCCACCTCATGTACGGTCAGCAGCTCACGCGCTTTCTCTGCAAAGAGGGGCCAGTCCGAGGCAGGATCGACCACAACGGCCTCAAGCTGCTTGCCCAACAGGCCACCCTTGGCGTTTTGCTGGTCGATCAGCATCAGCATGGTGTCTTTCAGCGTGGTTTCCGAGATTGCCATCGTGCCTGACAGCGAATGCAGCACTCCAACCTTTATCGTGTCTTCGGCCGATAGCGCGGTGGTGGCCATGGTCGCAAATACAACCGATCCGGCGAGCGTGGATTTGAGAGATTTCATGTAATCCTCCTGGCGGGTTCACAGCAAGAGGACTTGCACAACTGTGCTGTCTTCTTCTACCTGATCCCCGCAACTGTTGTTGCGTTCCGTGTGGCGGTTGTGTCCGATGTCCAATTCGCGCAGCCGTCACACACCCCTGGAGTTTTCCCCACTGTGGGCACCCATACGGTTTCTGCATCGCAGCAAAGTAAGCAACCAGCCTGAGCTGCATTTCGGGAAAACGGCAGTATCTGCTTAATTTTTAATCTACCGCGCAGGCTCGTGGTTAAAAATTGATCGCACGAGTTGGTTTTTGCCTACATTATGTCCCGCGCAGTAGCGTTCCGAGGCGCCAGCGGAGAAACAAGTGGCACGAATTAGGTTCCGCGGGTGCCCCATTACTCAATTTGCCTCCATATTGCCTCAGCAAGGTGCGAACCCGCCGCGTGCGAAGGGTGTCGTCAACCTGAGCACAAAAAAACTGGGCGAAAACTCGGTTTTGGACACGCTTCTCCAGTCGGGGTCTTCTAAGTGCCTGTTTCCCCGCGCATCGGCACAGGGGCTTGATGCAGTTCTGCTTAACACAGCCGGAGGCGTAACTGGCGGTGACTCATTCCGCTTCACCGCCAACGCTGCTGAGGGCACTACGCTGACCCTGACAACGCAGGCTTGCGAGCGCGCCTATAAAGCGCAGCCGGGGCCATACGCACAGATATCCAACCACCTGACTGTCAGCTCGGGTGCGCGATTGAACTGGCTGCCTCAAGAGACCATTCTGTTCAACGGCAGCGCGTTGGACCGTCGACTGCAGATCGAGATGGATCCGGATGCGACCATGCTATTGGTCGAGCCATTGGTTTTTGGCCGCGCGGCCATGGGAGAGACATTGACCGACATCCGTCTTCGCGACCGGATCGAGATATTGCGCGATGGAGCGCCTGCTTTCCTGGACGCTATGCGGTTCTCCGGTGATCTGCAGGCGCATCTTTGCAGACCGCATATTGCCAACGGTGCCGGCGCGATGGCGCTGGTAGTCTTTGCCTCGGCTACGGCCGAGGGCCAGTTGGACCCCGTTCGACATCTGCTGCCAGACACTGCTGGGGCGAGCCTCATCCAAAACGATATGCTGGTAATCCGAATGCTGGCGAAAACCAGCTTCGCGCTTCGCCGTGCGCTGATGCCGGTTCTGCGAAGACTGAACAACGACACCCTCCCACGATGCTGGATGCTCTGACATGAACCTGACACCCCGAGAAAAAGACAAACTGATGGTGGCGATGGCCGCCGAAGTCGCCCGAAAGCGTTTGGTGCGCGGCGTCAAGCTGAACCACCCCGAGGCGATAGCGCTGATAACTGACGCGGTGGTCGAAGGTGCGCGTGACGGGCGTTCGGTTGCTGACCTGATGCAGGCCGGGGCCCAGGTCATCACCCGTAGCCACTGCATGGAAGGCGTGCCCGAGATGATTCACGAGGTTCAGGTCGAAGCCACTTTTCGGGATGGGACCAAGCTGGTCACCGTCCACAACCCCATTCGCTAAATATAGAGGAAAATCCCATGCACCGCATGCTGTTCCCCGCTCTTGTTTTGTCCGGTCCGGCCATGGCCCATACGGATACTCATCTTCACGCCCATGGCGCAGACTATGCCACGTTGGGCGTCGGTCTGGCCTTGATTGCCGTTGTTGCGATCACGCTGTTATGGATGCTGCCGAAATGATCCCCGGCGAGCTTTTCCCGGCCGAAGGTGAAATCACACTGAATTCCGGTTTGACGGCGATTACATTGATGGTCGCAAACACCGGAGATCGCCCCGTACAGGTTGGCTCGCACTATCATTTTGCCGAGACCAATCCTGCGCTCGATTTTGATCGCAAAGAAGCCCATGGCCTGCGGTTAGACATCGCGCCTGGCACTGCGGTTCGGTTCGAACCTGGGCAAGCCCGTGAAGTTTCACTGATCCCCATCGGCGGGGCACGAAAAGTCTATGGGTTCAATCAAAAGGTCATGGGGTCGCTCTGATGCCGACGCAAATCAAACGCGCGGATTATGCCGCCATGTTCGGCCCCACCATCGGAGACAAGCTGCGACTAGCGGATACTGATCTGGTGATCGAAGTTGAACGTGACCTGACAGCCGAGCGTGCGGGGGGCGCCGCAACCGGTGGAACCGGCGATAATGCATTGCTCTATGGCGAAGAGGTCAAGTTCGGCGGCGGAAAGGTGATCCGCGACGGAATGGGTCAGTCTCAGCTCACACGCGCCGACGGGGCAGTGGATACGGTCATCACCAACGCGGTAATTGTAGATCACTCAGGTATCTACAAGGCGGATGTGGGTCTGAAAGACGGGCGCATCGCTAAAATCGGTAAGGCCGGAAATCCCGATACGCAGCCGGGTGTGGACATCATAATTGGGCCAGGCACCGAAGCCATCGCGGGCGAAGGGCGTATCCTGACCGCCGGTGGCTTCGACAGTCATATTCACTTCATCTGCCCTCAACAGATTGAGGACGCGCTGCATTCCGGCCTAACCACCATGCTTGGCGGTGGCACCGGCCCGGCCCATGGAACATTGGCGACAACCTGCACCCCCGGCCCTTGGCATATCGGGCGAATGTTGCAGGCGGCTGATGCCTTTCCGATGAACCTGGCTTTTGCAGGCAAAGGCAATGCTTCCCTGCCCGCTGCGTTAGAAGAACAGGTCAAAGCTGGGGCCTGCGCCCTGAAACTGCACGAAGACTGGGGCACAACACCTGCCGCCATCGATTGCTGCCTGTCCGTGGCGGATGCAATGGACGTGCAGGTGATGATCCACACTGACACTTTGAACGAGTCCGGGTTCGTGGAAAACACCGTTGCCGCCATGAAGGGCCGTACGATCCACGCCTTCCACACCGAAGGTGCGGGCGGAGGACACGCCCCTGACATCATCAAGATCTGCGGCGAAAACCACGTTCTACCCTCGTCCACCAACCCGACACGGCCTTTCACAGTGAACACGTTGGAAGAGCATCTGGATATGCTGATGGTCTGCCATCACCTCGACAAATCCATCCCCGAAGACGTGGCCTTTGCTGAAAGCCGCATTCGGCGCGAGACCATCGCGGCCGAAGACATCCTGCATGACATGGGTGCGTTCAGCATCATCGCCTCGGACAGTCAGGCGATGGGTCGCGTCGGGGAGGTCCTGATCCGGACGTGGCAAACCGCCGACAAGATGAAGAAACAGCGGGGCCGCCTAGCTGAGGAAACCGGCCAGAACGACAACCTACGCGTCCGGCGCTATATCGCCAAATACACGATCAACCCGGCCATCGCACATGGTCTCAGCCATCAAATCGGCAGCATAGAAGAAGGCAAACGTGCCGATTTGGTCCTTTGGAACCCTGCTTTCTTTGGTGTGAAGCCCGAGATGGTTCTGCTGGGCGGCACCATTGCCTGCGCGCAGATGGGGGACCCCAATGCCTCAATCCCCACACCACAGCCAGTTTATAGCCGACCGATGTTTGGCGCCTACGGCCGCTCGGTCGAAAATTCGGCGATCACATTCGTCTCTGCGGCCGCCCAAGCAGAGGGGATCGGAGATACACTAGGGCTAGCTAAGCAAACTGTGGCCGTGCAGAACACCCGCAACATCGGCAAGCGTGACCTGCTGCTGAACGATGCAACACCCAATATCGAGGTTGACCCAGAAACCTACGAGGTCCGCGCAGATGGTGAATTGCTGACCTGCCAACCGGCCGAGGTTCTGCCGATGGCGCAGCGATACTTTATGTTTTGACCAAGATTTTGCTGCGTTGCTGCGCAAGCAACCGAACCATTAGCAAACACGCACTACTCAGCGAGGCAGAAATGACAAAAATTAGAGCCCATGGGAGGATCAACGTTTACGAAGGTCCAACTGGCACATTCTACAACACGCACACGCTTTTCGCTGCCCAGTCTGATTACGTCAACCTACCCGGCTCTGAGCAGCGTGACCGAAGCTCAATCGCGTGTTCTGCAAGTCGACTTCCTGTAATCGCTCAGCGACGAAGAGCTGAAAAAAAGGGGTCTGATGCGCGATCGAATCGTTCATCGCGTGCTTGCCGACTTAATCTGGCGCTAACCAATCCTGTTACAGTGAGGGCGATCGCATGACCGTCATTCTCTGTACCGCGCGCCAGTACTTGGAACATACGCACAGCAAGCCAGCAGATTGCCTGTCGCTGACCTATGATGACCGTTTTTTGCGCCGCAAGGTTCTGACCTGCGAGAGCGGTGAACAAATACTTATCGACCTGGCGCAAACGACCTCTTTGAACCACGGCGGCGTTTTGGTTCTTGATGACGGTCGCGAGGTGGAAATACAGGCTGCACCCGAAGCGCTTCTGCAGGTAACAGCCCCTGACCTGACGCGCATCGCGTGGCATATTGGCAATCGCCACACGCCTTGCCAGATCGAGAAGGATCGGCTGTTGATCCAAGTCGATCACGTTATCAGAGACATGCTTCTGAAAATTGGTGCCTCAATTCGAGAAGTACACGAACCGTTCACCCCAGAAGGCGGGGCCTATGGGCACGGCAGGACTCATGGGCATGCACACTGATGCCGATATCCTGACGCTGTGCCAATGGTTATCTCCGTCCTATCCCGTCGGGGCGTTTGCGTATTCGCATGGGCTGGCGGCAGCGATAGAAGAGGGAACGGTCACAGGTCCGCAGGACACCGAGGCCTGGATTTCGGATGTGCTGGAACACGGCTCAGGGCTGAATGACGCTTTGTTCGCTGTGGCGGCCTACAACGCGCAGGATATCGATGAATTGGTCGGCATCGATGCAACCTCACGCGCCTTTTGCGCGTCATCGGAAAGGTTGAAGGAAGCGCAGTTGCTCGGACAGGCGTTCGCGACTGTCACAGGAGACACTTGGGAGTTGGACCTCAAGCAGTTCACTTACCCGGTCTCTGTCGGCCATGCTGCACGATTGCAGAACCTTCCCGTTTTGTTGATGACAAAGATGTTTCTGCAAGCATTCGCAAGCAACCTTGTCGCATGTGCAACGCGCCTTGTGCCTTTGGGTCAGACTGATGCCCAAAGATTGATCCGAAATCTGACGCCGCTGTGTGCTCACATCGCCGACGGGGCGCAACAGGGTGGCTTGGATGACGTTAGCTCAACGGCGTTCTTGGCAGACGTCGCGTCCATGAAACACGAAACACAATACTCAAGGATATTCCGAACATGAGCAATATGAACGGTCCCCTTCGCGTGGGCATCGGTGGCCCGGTTGGAGCAGGAAAAACCACTCTGACCGCGGCCATGTCCGAAGTCCTGCGCGATGCGTGTTCGGTCGGTGTCATCACCAACGACATCTATACCCAAGAAGACGCCGAAGCGTTGATGCGGATGCAGATCCTGCCTCAGGACCGGATTATCGGTGTTGAAACTGGAGGCTGCCCGCACACCGCGATCCGCGAGGATGCGTCGATCAATTTGGCAGCCGTGGCCGAGATGCAAGCGCGCCATCCTGATCTGGATGTTGTTTTGATCGAAAGCGGTGGAGACAACCTATCGGCCACTTTCAGCCCTGAATTGGCAGATGTGACGCTGTATGTGATTGATGTTGCAGCAGGAGAGGAGATCCCCCGCAAGGGTGGCCCGGCTATTACCAAATCAGATATTCTGGTTATCAACAAAACCGACCTGGCACCACATGTTGGCGCTTCGTTAGAAGTTATGGACCGAGACGCGCTAAGAATGCGCAACGGACGACCCCATCTATTCACGTCGCTTCGCTACAGGAAAGGGATCGACGCGGTAGTGGATCTTCTGCTGCAAGTGGGAGGTTTAAGGATCCCGGAAGAGAAAGCCTCTGCGCGGCACATCCCCTCTAGGCGGCAAGTAAAACTATAGGCATCAAGGAATGAATTCGAGGGTTAGTTAGAGCAACGACCGGTATCTTGGTTCGCGCCGACCTGCAGAATCTTCGTTTGTAGATGATGAACTGGTTTTGCCGGAAGAACTTGGCTTGAGGCGCGCAGGTGGCTTTCGTAGCCTTGGTTCATGAATAGTCGGTTGCCATTCAGGGACTTCAAAACCAGTTCAGAGATCATTCGTTTGTAGGACGGTACGTCTCGCAAGATGAACAGATCTGTGAGGGCATTGATGACCTCGGTTGACTTCAGCTTCCGCTTCACCCGGATCGCAAGGCATCCCAGGCTGTGTTTATTCAGTATGTTTAATGTCCGGAACGCTCTGCCATCGTTTGTGCGAAGATGGACCGAGCCATGCGACCTGACGTGGTCGCGGGACCCTGGCAGCAGCTGCACACATGACCCGTCGTTTTGCCAGAGCTTCCTGCTCTTGGGTTGCTTCGTTGACATTTTGAGCCCCGCTCTTTTTCCGATGCCGAGTTATGCTGGCTAACCGAAACCAATGAATCTTTACGCCAATCCATTACATGGGTATTTAGGTCAGAGTGTTTTGGGGGGTGGATCAAAGTGGGCTGCTAGGTCGAAAACGTCGACTTACGCGACCCCATGTTCCAGGATTCGGGGTCTTTGCGATCAAGCCAGCAAGTGACCTGATTGTCCCAAACGCAATTCACCAGGTTTAACCACCTCAACGTAAACGCCCATATCTGTGTGACCCAAGTGCTTCCGCAATAGGTAAGGGAGTTTGAGGTCGCGCTCGGCCGTTTCCGGGTTAACCTCGGTCGCGGCGCATCTTTTGGTGCGCTGCAGAAGTCGTAGCTCAACGTCCCCAAATACCAATGTGGATCCGATGGCATCCAACTCAGCGAAAGGTGGCAGGCCATCTATTTCGATATTGGCGCGAAACCTAGCGGGGTGGACATTTTCACTCAGATGGCGGCTCAGCGCCTGAACCGAAGCGAGGTTCAGCACGGATATTGCATTCATCATGACAGGTGAGACGACGGAAACATCGGTGAACCGGTGCGGTTCGGACGACACAAATACAGGCGGTTCAGGATCAGCCAGGGCGAGTTCCCTATGCAGGAAAGCGGCCGCGTCCTTGCGCCCTTGTGATGTCCGCATATTGAACCAGAAAAACTCACTGTTGCGCGAGACTTCAAGGATTTGGCTGTCAGCAGAGAACCGTGTCTGCAGGCTCGCCAACTCGGCCTCTTTCAATAGAACCACAAACCGGTCCTTGGGCAAGGGTTGTGGGTCGCTTGGATCGAAACCCGAATTATACCGTGCAAAGCCGAAAAGGCGGTCGCCGGGGATGCCCTCGGCTGGGCGCAGGGCGACTGAAGTCATTGGCTCTGCGCTTAGTCCCTTGACTGGAAATCTGTTCAACCGGGAGATCGAAAGAGTGGTCATGAAATCGCGCCTTACGCAATAGTTCAAATGCCGTTTGCTCAGAATGGTGCGGCGTTCGCTTGAGCAATACCAGAGTTAATTTGGATGTCGTTGGCGGTTACCGCCAACGTGAGGAACATAGTTGGGCTTTGTTCGGGATTTCAAATCACAGATATTGCTATGGGCCGGCGTGCAGATTCTGGTTCTTTTAGAAAGTAAATAAAAACAAATAATTAGCAATACATCAGACGGTCGATGGCGGCGCGATGAGGTACGAACCTCAAAAATATCTGGACTTGAGGTGCGTACCTCAAATAGCCTTGGAAACATGCCGCGATTCGCACATCCTCGATTGACGGCGCAAAAAAGGGAGGAATGGATGACTTACTCAAAACTGGCCTCGGCCAGCGCAATAGTCCTTGCCGCTACTACTCTTTCTACCAAGGCAAATGCTGAAGATTTGACATTATGCTGGGCAGCTTGGGATCCGGCCAACGCGCTTGTCGAACTGTCCAAGGAATTCGAAGCCGAATCCGGCCATACGATGAATTTTGAGTTCGTGCCTTGGCCGAACTTTGCGGACCGGATGCTGAACGAATTGAACTCGGGCGGTAAGCTTTGTGATCTGCTGATTGGCGACAGCCAGTGGATCGGGGGTGGCGCGGAAAACGGCCATTATGTCCAGCTGAACGAGTTTTTTGATGCTGAAAGCATCAGTATGGATGATTTTGCCCCAGCCACCGTCTACGCCTATTCGACTTGGCCCAAGGGCACGCCGAGCTATTATGCGCTGCCAGCGATGGGCGATGCCAACGGATGGTTTTATCGCAAAGACTGGTTTGAAGATCCTGAGATTCAGGCTGCTTACAAAGAAGCCACCGGGCAAGATCTGCGCGAACCGGAATCCCAGAAAGAACTGCTGCAGATCGCACAGTTTTTCCAGGGACGCGAGATTGACGGCAAGACCGTTTACGGTGCTGCGATCTTCACCGAGCGTGGCTCGGAAGGCATCACAATGGGTGTGACCGGTGCGCTTTACCCATGGGGGTTCAAATATGAAAACACTCCGGGGTCCTATGATATGGAGGGGGCTGTAAATTCGCCCGAGGCCGTCGAAGCACTGGAATTCTACAAAGAGTTCTACAAGACCGCGACGCCTCCGGGATACACCAATTCATACATGGGTGAGAGCCTTGACGCCTTTAAGTCCGGTCAGGTCGCCATGGCGATGAACTGGTTTGCGTTCTTCCCAGGTCTTTACGCAGACCCAAGTACGGGCGGTGACAAGATCGACTTCTTTGTGAATCCACCACAAAATCAGGCTGGCTCGACATTGGGCGGGCAGGGTATCTCCGTTGTCAGCTATTCTGACAAGCAGGATGCGGCCCTAGAATACATCAAATGGTTCGCGCAGCCTGCGGTTCAGGCCAAGTGGTGGGAACTGGGCGGATATTCCGCGCATAACTCGGTACTGCAGGATCCGGGGTTTGTTGATAGCGCCCCGTTTGCCGGCGATTTCCTTTTGGCCATGAATGATGTTCAGGATTTCTGGCAAGAGCCGGCTTATGCCGAGCTGTTGCTGGCGATGCAAAAGCGCATTCATGATTACGTTGTTGCCGATCAGGGCACGGCACAGGAAGCGCTGGATCTTTTGATCGAGGATTGGACCGAGACCTTCGAAGACGAAGGCAAGTTGTAATCCGGAAACCGGACAGGAGCGGGATCAGACCCGCTCCTGCATTTCTCTCAGAGTCCGAAACCGACAAGAACTGGCAAAGAGATGTCTGACAGGACCGTAGATCGCGTTGCGAAGGCAACGCCCGTTCGAGTTGCGCGAAAAATTCGGGGATTGTCAGATCGGGCGATCGCTTGGATCTTTATCTCCCCCACGATCTTTTTGCTGCTGGCGATCAATATCTTTCCACTGATCTGGACCATCCAACTGAGCTTTACCAATTTCAAAGCCAACCGGATCGGGCGTGAGGTCAAAGATGTCGGGTTCCGGAATTATGAACGCATTCTGACGGATTCCGACACGTGGCTGAACATGCAGGCGACGGCCCATTTTCTGTTCTGGACGATCTTCTTTCAGGTGCTGATCGGGTTCACGCTGGCCTGGCTGCTGAACAAGAAATTCAAGGGTAATGACCTTTGGACGACGATCATCGTGTTGCCGATGATGCTGTCTCCGGCGGTGGTCGGGAATTTCTGGAAGTTCCTGTATCAGCCACAGATAGGTCTGTTTAACTACATCGTGTCCTGGTTCACCGGCAAGGATCCATCCAGCTTTGAGATGCTGGGATCGGTCCAGTTGGCGCCCTGGGCGATTGTGATCGTGGACACCTGGATGTGGACGCCGTTTGTGATGCTGATCTGTCTGGCCGGGCTGCGCAGTATTCCCGATTACATCTATGAGGCCGCAGAGGTCGACCGGGCCAGCAAGCTGCGGCAGTTCTTTACGATAACCATCCCGATGGTGCTGCCGTTCCTGATGCTAGCGGTCCTGTTCCGCGGGATTGAGAACTTCAAGATGTTCGATCTTGTGGTCCAACTGACGGGTGGCGGGCCAGGTTCAACGACCGAGCTGACGTCAATCAATCTGAAACGCGAAGCGTTTGAGAAATGGCGCACCGGCTATGCCTCGGCCTACGCAATCATCCTGTTTGTAACGGTGTTTGGCCTGGCGTCCATATACGTGAAAGCCTTGAACAAGGTGAAACAACGATGAGCAGCTTTTCGGTTACCGAACCTTCAAAACGGTCCAAGTGGGTCGCAGGGACTTTGGTCATCACCTATGCGCTGATAACCATGATTCCGTTGGTCTGGATCTTGCTGACCGGGTTCAAATCCCCGGCCGATGCCATCAGTTATCCCCCCAAAGTCGTGTTCGACCCGACGCTGGAGGGATACGTAAACCTATTCACCACCCGAACCCGGCAAACGCAGGAGTTTCTGGACGCGAACCCACCACAGAACTGGGCGGATGAGATCGTCAGGCAATATGACATGGTGATCGTCGGGCCATCCAAGTTTGGCGAACGCTTTATGAACTCCGTAATCATTGGGTTTGGATCAACCTTCCTGAGCATCTTCCTGGGCACACTGGCGGCTTATGCATTCAGCCGGTTCAAGGTTCCGCTTAAGGATGATCTGCTGTTCTTTATCCTCAGCACGCGGATGATGCCGCCAGTGGCCGTGGCCATTCCCATATTCCTGATGTTCAGGAACCTGGGGCTTAGCGATACGCATCTGGGGATGATCCTGCTGTACACGGGCGTGAATATCTCACTCGCGGTCTGGCTGCTGAAAGGCTTCATCGATGAAATCCCGCGCGAATACGAAGAGGCGGCGCTGATCGACGGCTACACAAGGTTTCAGGCATTCTACAAAGTGGTCTTGCCACAGGCCGCGACGGGCATCGCATCGACGGCGATCTTTTGCCTTATCTTCGCATGGAATGAATACGCGTTTGCTGTGCTGCTGACTTCGGCTACCGCTCAGACCGCACCGCCTTTCATCCCCACCATCATCGGAGTTGGGGGGTTGGATTGGCCGGCAGTTGCGGCCGGGGCGACGATCTTCCTAATTCCCGTAATGGTTTTCACTATCCTGATGCGCAAGCACCTGCTGCGCGGGATTACCTTTGGAGCGGTACGCAAATGAGTGATTTTCTGTCAGGTCTGATGCGATTCCGCCGTGGCCCATGGGAGATGGTCGCAACCATCCTGATCGCGCTTGGGGTCTTCATGTTGATGCAACCCTTTGTTCTTTGGGCCTTCACATACTCATTCATCGTCACGCTGATCGGAACGGTTATGTTCATCGTCGTCAGCCATTTTCCGGAGTAAAAATGGCCCAGATCGTAGTCAAAAACGTCAAGAAGATGTTCGGCGATTTCACGGCAGTCCGCGAAAGCTCGTTCACGATCGAAGATGGTGAGTTCTTCATGCTCCTGGGGCCTTCGGGATGTGGGAAAACCACGACCTTGCGGATGATCGCGGGGCTTGAGCTTCCGACCTCGGGCGAGATTTATCTGGACGGAGAAGAGATCAGCCAAAGACCCCCGTCCGAGCGTGATATTGCCTTTGTCTTTCAAATGTTTGCGCTTTATCCGCACATGAACGTGCGCAAGAACATTAGCTATCCGCTGATCTCTCAGGGGATGCCGCGCGCCGCGGTAAAAGCCAAGGTGAACGAAGTCGCCGGAATTCTGGGTATCCATGATATTCTGGACAGCCCTGTGGGCGGGCTGTCAGGCGGTGACCGGCAGCGTGTTGCATTGGGACGGGCCATCGTGCGTGAACCCAAGGCTTTCATGATGGATGAACCGCTGGGTGCGTTAGATGCCGAGTTTCGCGAACATATGGCCGAAGAACTGCGCGGGTTGCATGACCGTATGGGGGCCACAACAGTTTACGTCACGCATGATCAGTTAGAAGCCATGCAAATGGGCGACAAGATCGTCGTGATGAACAATGCGGTGATCGAACAATTCGGAACCCCGCAGGAAATCTATGACAAGCCCGCGACCATGTTTGTTGCGGATTTCATCGGGTCGCCGTCAATGAACTTTTTGCCGTTTCAAGGCAAGGTCGAACCCGGATCGGACATGGTGCGTTTGAACGGTCATAATGAGGCAGTGCCGCAGTCGCTTGAGGCCGCCGAGGGCGAGCTGGTGTTCGGTGTCCGCCCCGAGCATGTGTTTCTGTCCGACAACAGCAGCTACCGCGCCAAGGTACTGGCCGCAGAGTATCTGGGAACCACCCAGATCGTGACGCTTCAAAGCCCAAACGGAGAGCTGAAGGCTCGTATTGACGCTCGCGATACCGTCAGCCCAGGCGAAACGGTCGGGTTGGAGTTCCGGTCCGCGATGGTGACATTGTTCGAACAGCCCACAGGCCAAGCTTTGCGATCTGTCCTGAACAATGAGGTGCTGACCAATGGCTGAAGTCGTATTGGATCAAATCTCAAAATCCTTTGGCAGTCTGAAGGCGGTCGACAATATCTCGATGATCATCCCTGACGGGGCCTTTGTGGTGTTGCTGGGGCCAACTGGGGCGGGGAAAACAACGACATTACGGTTGATCTCGGGGCTGGAGAAGCTGGATTCGGGATCGGTTCGTATTGACGGTCGCGATGTCGGGTTTGAAACGCCGGCCCAACGTGATGTGGCCATGGTGTTTCAGCAATACTCGCTTTACCCACATATGACGGTGCGCGAAAACCTGTCCTTCCCGCTGCGATCCCCGATCCTGAAAACGCCTGAAGACGAGATCACACGCAAAGTGGGTGAGGTCGCTGAAATCCTTCAGATCCCGCACAAGCTGGACAACAAGGCAACCGAACTGTCGGGCGGCGAGATGCAACGTGTTTCAATCGGGCGGGCGCTGGTTCGGGATCCTCAGATTTTCCTTATGGACGAACCGCTCAGCTCTTTGGACGCAAAGCTGCGGGCGGATTTGCGGGTTGAATTGAAGAGAATTCAGGCGGATTTGGGTTCCACGCTTTTATACGTGACGCATGATCAGGTCGAGGCGATGACCATGGCGACGCATATTGGTGTTTTGGAAGACGGTAAGCTTGTCCAATATGGCACTCCCCGCGACATCTACGAAAATCCAGGCAGTGTATATGTCGCCAGCCGTCTCGGCCTGCCGCGGATCAACATCCTGCCGTCCGAGCTGTTTGGCGGCGATCACAAGGCTCCGCAGATCGGTCTGCGCCCCGAGAACATCGTTGAAGGCGAAGGCATCGAGGCCCGTGTGATCCGCGCCGAACATCTGGGCGACCAGACAAGGTTGCATCTTGATCTGCACGGGTACCCGATCGTGACTCTAATTGATGTTCATCAGGATTACCCCGCCGGAAAGACAATAAAAATCAGACCCAACAACCCGTTGTATTTCGACGCGTCCGGCGCGCGTGTGACTTAAGGAGCAAAAGCATGGCCCAGTTCCTCAACACCAAAGAAACCCTTGTGACAGATGCGATTGACGGCCTTTTGTCCTCCTCGGGTGGCACACTCACACGGTTGGACGGGTATCCTCATATCAAGGTGGTCTACCGATCGGATTGGGACAAGTCCAAGGTCGCATTGGTGTCCGGAGGTGGATCCGGCCACGAACCTGCGCATGCGGGGTTTGTCGGCGCTGGAATGCTGACCGCCGCGGTGTGCGGCGAGGTCTTTGCCTCTCCGTCGGTCGAGGCCGTGTTGGCCGGAATTCTGGCGGTGACGGGTGAAGCGGGCTGTTTGCTGATCGTCAAGAATTATACCGGGGACCGGCTGAACTTTGGGCTCGCCGCAGAACGCGCCCGCGCGCTGGGTCGGAAGGTGGAAATGGTTGTGGTCGATGACGACATTGCCCTGCCTGACCTTCCGCAACCCCGTGGCGTGGCGGGCACGTTGTTTGTTCACAAGATTGCAGGTGCGTTGGCCGAGGGTGGGGCGAATCTTGGTATTGTGACCAATGCGGCCAAGACGGTCATCGAAAAAGTCGTCAGCATTGGCATGAGCTTGGATACGTGCACCGTTCCGGGATCACCGAAAGAAGACAGGATAGCTCCGGGAAAAGCGGAACTGGGATTGGGCATCCACGGCGAGCCCGGCGTGCAGCAAGTGGATTTTTCAGATGCGGTTACGGCCATGTCTACGGTCGTTGAAAAACTTAAACAGCGGGTAGGGGCGGGCAATTGCGTGGCGCTGGTGAATAACCTCGGCTCGACAACGCCACTGGAAATGGCGGTTCTGACGCATGCGCTTTCTGAGACCGGTATTGCGCGCCATATCATCGGGCCCGCGCCGATGATGACCTCGCTGGACATGCATGGGTTTTCCGTGTCGGTCTTGCCCGCAGGTTCTGATGAGTTGGCGGCCCTTAAAGGCCCGGTCGATCTTGTCGCGTGGCCGGGCGTCAATTCCATTGCTCCGGTAAAGATCGCGCCTTTGCCGGATGGTTTGACGCCGATCGATCCGATCCCGTCGAATAACCCGGCCACCAGGGACACGATCACCCGATTGTCCGCACTGTTGATTGGCGCAGAACAAGACCTGAATGCGCTGGATGCCAAGTCGGGGGACGGTGATACGGGCAGTACGTTGGCTACCGCGGCCCGGGCTTTGCAGGCCAGTCTGGACCGGATGCCTCTTGCCGATCTGACGCAGCTATTTCCCGCCCTGGGCAATGAGTTGAGCCAGACCATGGGCGGTTCGTCTGGTGTGATCCTGGCGATCTTCTTCAACGCAGCGGGGGATGCCTGCGCAAGCGGCGCGTCGGTGGCTAAATCCTTGGTCGAAGGCTTGAACAGGGTCCGTCAGGTGGGCGGTGCAAAACTGGGCGATCGGACCATGATCGATGCACTTGAACCTGCGCTAGAAGCGCTACCGGCAGGCTTACCCCAAGCTGCGAAAGCCGCACGGCAAGGCGCTGACCGAACAGCTAATATTCATCGTGCGAAGGCAGGTCGCGCAGCTTATGTTCCCGAGGAAAACCTGATTGGGCACAATGATCCCGGCGCCGAAGTCGTCGCATTGCTATTCGAAGGGTTGGCGCAGGAGATTGAGGAATAGCAGAATAGTGGAAGACCAAAAACAGAAGCTAGAATTGGTGAAGAAACCAACGGTGAACGACATCGCGCGGGTAGCCGGCGTAAGCTTGGCTACGGTTGATCGTGTGTTGAACAGACGGCCTGGTGTTAGGGCGGTGACGGTCCAGAAAGTGCACAAGGCCATCGATGAGTTGGGCTATATCCGCGACACCGCCGCCGCGAACCTTGCGCGCAATCGTGTCTATAATTTCCTCTTTGTTTTACCGGACGCGGATAACGAATTTGTCGAGGCGCTCAGCACTCAGATCGGCGAGCAATCGCGGGACCAGTTCATTGAGCGGACGCGGATGACGATCAAAAGGGTCGCTCCGTTTGACCCGCAAGATATTGTTGAAATCCTGGATGGGGTCGATGGGCGAGATGTCGATGGCGTGGCCGTTTTTGGCCCGGAAACACCATCAGTTAGAGACGCGGTAAAACGGGTTCGGGACAAGGGTGTGCCGGTTGTGGCGCTGGTCTCTGACCTTCCCAGCTCGGACCGGGATCATTTTGTTGGAATTGACAACGTATCTGCCGGGCGTACTGCGGCTCAGTTGATGGGGCGGTTTGTGCATCGGCCCGGGAAGGTTCTGGTTCTGACCGGTTCACGTCTGGCGCGTGACCATTTGGAGCGGCGTCAGGGCTTTGATCTGGTGGTTGCTGAAGATTTTCCGCATCTCGAAGTCGTTGCCTCCGTGGAAGGTCGGGATGACCCGGATCTGATTTACAAGATGATGCCCGAGATTTTTGAGACCTATCCTGATCTGGTTGGAATCTATTCTTCAGCCGCAGGCAACGCGGGGCTGGTCCAGTTTCTGTCGGAAAGCAAGGTCGGCAAGGATATGGCGATCATCGCCCACGAGCTGACACCGCTGAGCCGCGAGGCGCTGTGCCGTGGCACGTTCGACGCGCTGATTTCACAGGATTCCGGGCATATCGTCCGCTCTGCCGTGCGTCTGCTGCGCGCGACAACCGACAAGGTTCCGTTCAACAGGGCGCAGGAGCGCATTCGCATCGACATCTACCTTAAGGAAAATTTGCCGCCATAGCGGCTTAGGTTATGGGGAGGAAAAATTATGAAGACGATCAAGGGCCCAGCATTGTTTTTGGCGCAGTTCGCCGGGGACGACGCTCCGTTCAACTCGTGGGATGCCATTACGCGATGGGTTGCCGATTGCGGATATAAGGGCGTTCAGGTGCCCAGCTGGGATGGCCGGCTATTCGATCTTGAAACCGCTGCATCCAGTGTCGACTACTGCGATGAATTCAAAGGCAAAGCCTTGGAAAATGGTGTTGAGGTAACCGAGCTGTCGACGCACCTGCAGGGGCAGTTGGTAGCCGTACATCCGGCCTATGACACGGCATTCGACGGGTTTGCGGCCGAAAGCGTGCGGGGAAACCCCAAGGCCAGGCAGGAATGGGCTGTCGACCAGGTCAAAAAAGCCCTGTCGGCGTCACGGAATATGGGGATTTCGGCGCATGCGACCTTCTCAGGAGCGCTGGCCTGGCCATATGTTTACCCATGGCCGCAACGCCCCGCTGGTCTGATCGAAACGGCCTTTGATGAGCTTGCGCGTCGCTGGAGGCCCATTCTGGATCACGCGGAAGATTGCGGTGTGGATGTCTGTTACGAGATCCATCCGGGCGAGGATCTGCATGATGGTGTGACCTATGAGATGTTCCTTGAACGGACCGGTAACCACGCGCGTGGCTGCATGCTATACGATCCGTCACACTACGTGCTGCAATGCCTCGATTATCTGGACAATATCGACATCTACAAGGATCGGATTCGAATGTTCCATGTTAAAGATGCCGAGTTCAATCCAACCGGTCGACAGGGCGTGTACTCTGGATACCAAAGCTGGGTGGATCGGGCTGGGCGGTTCCGGTCACTTGGGGATGGTCAGGTGGATTTCGGGGCAGTCTTCTCGAAAATGGCGGCCAACAATTTCGACGGCTGGGCTGTGGTTGAGTGGGAATGCTGTCTGAAGCATCCAGAGGATGGCGCGCGCGAGGGCGCTCAATTCGTGTCGGACCACATCATTCGCGTGACGGAAAGGGCCTTTGATGACTTTGCGGACGGTGGCACCGACGAAGCAGCCAACCGAAAAATGCTGGGGATTGACTGATGGTTACGGGACGCAGTGAAGATAGTTCGGGACGTATTCGCCTAGGTATGGTCGGCGGTGGAAATGACGCCTTCATCGGGGGCGTGCATCGCATCGCGGCGCGGCTGGACGACAAGTTTGAACTGGTCGCTGGTGCCTTGTCCTCGACACCTGAAAAGTCCCGCGAGAGCGGAGAGGCACTGGGGATTGCGCGGGTCTATGACGACTTCAAGCAGATGGCGATACGCGAGGCGCGGCTAAAATCCGGAATCGAGGCGGTCTCAATCGTTACCCCCAATCACGTGCATTACACAGCAGCGCGCGAATTTCTGAAACGCGGTATCCATGTCATTTGCGACAAGCCGCTGACATCGACGCTGAGCGATGCAAAGAAACTGGTCAAAGCGGCCGAAAGCGCGGACGCTTTGTTCATCCTGACCCATAACTACACGGGTTATCCCATGGTTCGGCAAGCGCGTGAGATGATAGCCAATGGTGAGATCGGGAAAATCCGCGTGGTTCAGGTTGAGTATCCGCAGGACTGGCTGACAGAACAGCAGGATTTCAAGCAGGCAGAGTGGCGAACCGATCCCGAACGCTCGGGTGCGGGTGGCTCGACAGGAGATATCGGAACTCATGCCTACAACCTTGCCTGTTTCGTCACCGGGCTGCAGGCCGAAAGCCTCGCCGCGGATTTGCAGGCCTTCGTTCCTGGTCGCAAAGTTGATGACAACGCCCATGTCTTGCTGCGGTTTGATGGCGGTGCACGCGGGATGCTATGGTCCTCACAGGTCGCACCGGGAAATGAAAACGCCCTGCGTCTGCGTGTTTATGGGGAAAAGGGTGGCTTGGAATGGGCGCAGGAAGATCCGAACTATTTGTGGTTTTCGCCCTACGGTGAATCCAAGCGCCTGATCACCCGCAATGGGCCCGGTGCAGGTGAAGCTGCCAACCGACTAAGCCGCGTGCCGCCCGGCCATCCGGAGGGGTATCTGGAAGGGTTTGCGAATATCTACAGCGAAGCTGCAGAAGCGATTCAGGCCTTCAGAACAGGGAAATCATCCGATACTGCGGTTATGTATCCAACTGTTCAGGATGGCTTAAATGGCGTGAAATTTGTCGCGGCTTGTGTACAAAGCTCGGCACGAAACGCGGCGTGGGTAAAGCTCGGCTAGGGTAACCAGTTGGCCCGTCAGCGCTGGGTGCGATGGGCTAAAACAACAGGGTCGCGCGCGGCCTGAAATGCGCGGTGAAAGAAGGAGTTTCGAGTGTATCTAGGTCTGGATTTGGGGACATCAGGTCTTCGCGGGATTCTGGTGAACGACGAGTGGAAAGTTGTTGCTGAGGCTGAAGCAGGTATCGAGACCTCAACGCCAAAACCCGGCTGGTCCGAACAAGCGCCCGAGGATTGGATTGAAGCCTGCAAACAGGTGATCGCGTCATTGCGTGCTTTGGATGCCAGCGCTTTGTCCGCGGTTCGAGGCATCGGCCTAAGCGGTCATATGCACGGTGCAACTCTGCTGGACGCTGAAGGCAAAGTGCTGCGGCCGTGTATCCTGTGGAACGACACCAGATCCGCCCAAGAAGCGGCCGAGCTGGACCAAGAGCCCGAGATGCGCACCATTACCGGCAACATCGTTTTTCCCGGGTTCACCGCCCCCAAGCTGGACTGGGTGCGGAACCACGAACCTGGTGTGTTCGCCAAGACCGCAAAAGTGTTGCTGCCGAAAGATTATCTGCGTTTCTGGCTAACCGGAGACTACATCAGTGAGATGTCCGACAGTGCCGGGACCTCTTGGCTGGATGTCGGACAACGGGTGTGGTCGGAAACCGCCCTTGATCTCAGCCACATGAGCGTCGATCAGATGCCCCGGTTGGTGGAAGGCAGCGCACCCGGAGGAGAACTTAGAACCGGGTTGTTGCAGGAATGGGGCCTATCCGGGCCAGTTGTTGTCGCAGGGGGCGCTGGTGATAACGCCGCTGCGGCCTGCGGAATTGGCAGTATTGATGAGGGGTCGGGATTTGTCTCGCTGGGCACATCCGGTGTTCTGCTTGTTGCAAAAAACTCGTACGCGCCGGACCCTGAAACCGCTGTTCATTGCTTTTGTCATGCGGTTCCCGAGCGGTGGATCCAAATGGGAGTCATATTATCGGCCACAAACAGCATGAACTGGTTGTCACGAAATCTTGGTCAATCGGTTGGATCACTGGCGGTGGCGTTACCGGAAACACTGACCGGACCCTCATCCATTACCTTTCTGCCCTACCTGTCCGGAGAGAGGACGCCCCACAACAACAGCGATATCCGGGGTGCATTTCTGGGCATTGACGTGTCGGCAGGGCCCGTCGATCTGACGCAATCTGTCATGGACGGCGTTGCCTTTGCGATGCGAGACTGTCTGGAGGCGTTGAAAAGCACCGGTACGGAACCCGACCGCTTGCTGGCTGTTGGCGGCGGCGTGCGCTCTCGGTTCTGGCTGGAAACGCTTGCGACCGTACTGAAGGTGCCGCTTGCGCTGCCCGATGGCAGCGAGTTCGGGGCCGCCATTGGAGCCGCCCGTCTGGCTGCCTGCGCGGTCAGCGGTGCTAACCCCGGCGAGGTCATGGTGCCCCCTCAAACCTCGGACGTTATTGACCCGCGTGTGGATCTATTCGACGCTTACGAAAGCAAGTATCAGCTCTACAGCCAATCCTACAAAGCGCTCGCGCCGCTCGCGGCCCGATGAAGGTAGATCAGGGAACACCAATGCATATTGATCGTGTATTGCTGAATGATCACACGATGTCCGTGTCTCTGCTGAGTTACGGGGCGATTACTCAGGGGTGGTGGATCAACGACACGCCTTTGATCCTGGGCTATGAAGACCCGCAGGATTACCTGACGGACCCCTATTATCTGGGTGCGATTGTCGGGCGGGTTGCCAATCGGATAGGTGGTGCAGACATGCAGCTCGACGGAATCCGGTATCCGTTAAGCGCGAACGAAGGGGCGAATACGCTTCATGGGGGGGCAACAGGTCTGTCTCGGCAAAATTGGACACTTAGTCAAGCCGCAGAAAACGAGGCTGTGCTGGGCTTCGTATCGCCAGACGGTGACAATGGGTTCCCGGGTGAAGTGCAGTTCGAAGTCAGAGTGTCCCTGAACTACCCTCGCCTCACTTATGCGATTTCCGCGAGACCAGATCGACCGACGCCTATCAGCATCGCGCAGCATAACTACTACTCATTGGGCAGCGCCAGTGGCATCGTCGATACCCGTCTGCAGTTGGCGTCAGATCGACTGCTCGACATCGATGAGCACGGGGTACCTACGGGACAGCTTCGACAAGTGCATGACGTTGGATTGGATTTCACCCTGTCGAAACCGATCGGCAGCGCCTCACGGGCCATAGATCATTTCTTTGTTTTTGATCCCCACAGGCCACCGCAGAACCCAATTGCCGAGGTCGAGGCAGGCAGTGGACTCAAGCTCAGCGTGTATTCTGACCAGCCCGGCGCGCAGGTGTATTCTGTGGCGCATCTGTCTGCACCTTTCAATCGGGAGGGCGGGGTCTGTATCGAACCCTCAGGCTATCCCAACGCGATCAACGTTGCTTCGTTTCCGCCAATCATCTACTCGCCAGATAACCCCTATCGCCAGACACTGGACTTAGAAATTTCAGGGATGCGAGCATGAAGCATTGTGTAGTTGCTATGGCGCTGGGCGCTTGCCTGATCTCCACAGGCGCCAACGCGCAAGACCTCGGACCCAGACCAGAGTTTGCCGAGCCCGACTTTGCAAATGCCCAGCTTGGTCAACTATTGTTCTATGACCCGATCCTGTCGGGCAACAAAAACATCAGCTGTGCAACCTGCCATCATCCCGATCTCGGCACCTCGGATGGCCTTTCGCTTGGCATTGGCGAAGGTGGTGTGGGGCTTGGGCCTGATCGCAAGATCGACCCGAACAACCCGCCTGAACAGCGCATTCCCCGCAACTCGCCCGGGCTGTGGAACCTTGGCGCCGCTGAGTTCACGACCTTTTTCCATGATGGGCGTCTGGAAGCCGATCCACACCAGCCCAACGGCATCCGTACGCCTTTGGGCACGCATATGAGACCGGGGTTCCAATCTGCCTTGGCCGCGCAGGCGATGTTCCCGGTCTTATCGCCTGATGAGATGGCCGGGCATTACTCGGAAAACGAGGTCAGCAAAGCCGTACGTCTTGGGCTTCTGACTCAGGACGGTGGCGCGTGGGATTTGATAGCCGCACGCGTGGCGGCGATTCCGGAATACAAGCGGCTTTTCGAAGAAGTTATGCCGGGGGAGAAGGTCACCTTCACGGCCATCGCAAACGTTGTTGCCGACTTTATCGCCTTTGAGTGGCGCGCGGATAACAGCCCGTTCGACCGTGCGATGCGCGGGGAAGACACGTTATCAGAACAGGCGCAGGCAGGGATGCAGCTTTTTTACGGCGAGGCGGGCTGCAGCACCTGCCACTCTGGCTGGTTTCAAACCGATCATGCATTCCACGCCATTGCGATGCCGCAGATCGGCCCTGGAAAAGCGGCGAGGTTTGAGAATCATACACGCGACGAAGGACGAATGCGTGTAACGGGTGACCAGGGGGATGCCTATGCTTTCCGTACGCCGTCATTGAGAAATGTGACACTGACCGCGCCCTACGGCCACTCTGGGGCCTATGCCGCGCTCGAGGACGTGCTGCGGCACCACTTAAACCCGGCGGCGTCCTTGCAGACTTACTTGGTGGACAAAGCCATGTTGCCCGAATTCCCCGGAGCGGAAGATCAAAGCGCAATGCTTGATATGAATAGTGTTGAGGCAATAGGCGATGCCAATGGATTGGCTCCATCAAGCCTAACAGATGCTGAAATCAACGCGATACTGAGCTTTCTCGCCAGCCTCGAAGATCCGGCATTGCGTCTGGGTGTTCCCGAAAGCGTCCCGAGCGGGCTACCGGTCGAGAATTGATCAGCGCGTCAATCTGGCCGTCTGGCCGGAGCTGACGCGTTGCCAATCGCTCGTCTCGCCGTCGGGCCAGATCACTCGGATGTCGATCTGGTCCGCATCGCCGAGGCCAAAGTGATGCAGACCGATACTCCCGCCAGCATGTCCTCCGCCAAGTGTGATTTCACGCGTTTGCGACCCAAAGTTGGTTTTCAACTCGATAAAGCCGCCGATGGCCCAGCGGTTGGTGCGGTTCTGGCTTACATCCACCAATAGCCATTTTCCGGGTGCGGACTGGTTCTGGTAGACTTCCATACCAGCACCGCGGTTCACCACCACCAGATCCAACAGGCCGTCGTTGTTCAGGTCAGTCAATGCCGCCCCGCGGGACTTGGCCATCGACGCAGTGCCGGATTGGATCGAGGCTTCAGTAAACTGGCCATCTGCCTGTTGCAAAAGCATATTGTTGGGGTCGTCCAGCGCGGCATCGGGCATTTGCTCGACGTTTCCTTTGGCGACAAAAATGTCGTCCAGACCATCGTTATTCACATCCCCAAACTGTGCATGCCAACCTGTCGATGGGCGGCCATCGCCCCCCACATGCGGCCTGTGCGCAGTCGTTCCTTTTTCATAGGTGGCATCGCGCCAGGTCGGGCCGGAGGCCTCGCGATCAAAAACTTGAAGCTTCTGATCTCCCATCGACGTCAGATAGACTTCGGGAAATCCGTCGCCGGTCAGATCCCGAGATGCGATCCCCATTCCCCAGATCGAATAGGGCAGCCAGCCATCATCACTTGAGTACAAACGCGGCTGAGTCTCCATGGCCCAAAGCTGCTCTTGACCGCCGCGCACATAGTAGTGCCGGTCGTTGCTGACACGTAGGTCTGCGCGACCTGTACGAGCCCAGTCTGAAAACAGAATGGAAAGCGAACAGTAACCGGGTTCTAGGTTCTGCGGCTGTCCGTAATTGTCTTTACTCGGCCGATACAGCAGCGTTGGTCCACAGGTTTCAAATGGGCCATCAGGATCGTGCCGATCCACATAAGTTCCAAAGGCGAGGGTCGGGAGATTCTGACCTTGTTCCCAGGTCGCGGAAAAAGCCGTGCTCCAATGGTCGTCGGATTGAAAACCTAGCGCGTCAAAAGGAGCGAACTCGCAATTTGGCGCGCCTCGTAGCAGAACGTCATCACCCACGCGCAAGACAATCAGGTCCATGAATCCATCACTATCAACGTCCAAGGGGTAGGCGCCTGTCACGCCGGTCAGGGACAGTTGATCAGGAGTTTCGGCGCGAAAAGAGAGCTTCTCTTGCGAAGTGTTTTTGAACAATTGTGATTGATTTGATCCGCCCGCGACAAACAGTTCGGGTAAAGTGTCTCCGTCACAATCAAAAACAGCCACACCGCCACCAACGAAATGCTCCCAACCGCCATCGTAGATATGTGCCGGAACATCAACGCGTTCGAACCGGGGGATTTCGGTCTCTGCGTTGGCGACTGTCGCGAGGGTTAGAAAGACAGCAAACTTAGGACGCATTCGCCGCAAGCTCCTTGACCTTGAGAATTGAGACCTGTTCAATCCCATACGCCGCCGCGCCTTTGGACCACATCAGATCGCCCCAGTGATGAATCTTAATCTCAGGCAAGGGGGTATCAACATTTACGACACCATTTTTGATGCGGTTCATGACGTCGTCGGAACAAAGGTGTTCCATGCTCATCTGAGCGCCGGATAAAATGATGCATTCGGGGTCAAATAGATTGATCAGGTTGGACACTCCCAGACCGAACATCTGACCTGCGCGTGCCAGAACCGAGGTTGCGCGCTGATCACCTGCATTGGCCTGAACATGGATGTCTGAGACGTTAGCCATCTCTGAGCTGTGGCCCGTGACCGTCATTTCGCGCAACAAGGCGTAGTCCCCGACATAGGCCTCAAGACAGCCACGTTGGCCGCACTGGCACAAGGCACCATCAAGCTGAACCTTGGCATGCCCAAACTCAGCGCCGCAGCCGCGCTCTCCACGATAGAGCTTGCCATCCAGCACAATGCCAAGCCCAACGCCGTGTTCGATTGTTACCACGAGAAAGTTCTTCAGGCCTTTGCCTTGCCCAAACAACTGCTCGGCCTTTGCGACAAGATTGGCGTCGTTTTCAACAAAAGTAGGGCAGGGCAGGCCTTCTGCAAACAGACGGTTGAAATCGACGTTTCGCTCGGTGATCGAGGATGACCAATGCACGAAGTTCCGGTTGGCATCGACCAGCCCTGCAATTCCGATTGAGACACCTGCCAATTGTTCGATTGACCCGTCGATCTTCGTGCAGGCCTCCTCCAGAGCCAGTCGAACGGTTGCCATAAATCCAACCGGCGTCATCTGGACCTCTTGCAGCTTGTGTATATGCGACGTGACCTCATTGCCTTCGAAATCGACTAGCAGGACCGAGATGACATGACGCGCCACTTTCAGGCCCGCCACCAGATGGGATCGCCCATCCAACTGCAGCAGGACCCTCGGTCTGCCGCGTTTCGCGGATTTGGAGGACGTTTCGCCTTCAATCTCTTTGATCAGACCGGCAGCAATCAGATCGGCGGTTGCGGCCGTGACTGTTGCCGGGCTGGTCTCCAACGCCGAGGCGATATCAGTCCGCGAGATCGATCCGCGCGTTCTGATATGCTCAAGGACCCGAAGGCGGGTCGCGTTTCTTTGATCCAGAGAATTGGGAGAATCTTTGCTTTTCAGCATCTTGTCCTCACGAATCTTGTCATGGCTTCAATCTATTTGGATTTCTGTATTTCGAATAGAGTAAATATTTTACCGACTGAAATAAATATGCTACTCAATACAGGTGAGGGCCACGAATCGAGATGCGATGGCTCAGCAAATGGGAGGAAATCATGAAACGAATTCTCAGCTTCTCGGCTGCGTTTACATTGCTGGCATCTGCGGCGTTTGCAGAACCAGTGGTTGGCGTAAGCTGGTCAAACTTTCAGGAAGAACGCTGGAAAACCGACGAAGCCGCCATCAAGTCTGCGCTTGAAGCCGGTGGCGCCGAATATCTTTCGGCGGACGCACAATCGTCTTCGGCAAAACAGCTTTCCGACATTGAAAGCCTGATCGCGCAAGGCGTGGACGCTCTGATTATTCTTGCGCAAGATGCGCAAGCGATCGGTCCGGCCGTACAGGCGGCTGCCGACGAAGGCATTCCGGTCATCGCCTATGACCGTCTTATCGAAGATGAACGCGCTTTTTATCTGACTTTCGACAATGTTGAAGTCGGACGGATGCAGGCGCGGGCGGTTTTTGGCGCGATGCCCAAGGGTAATTATGTGATGATCAAGGGGTCTCCGACTGACCCGAACGCCGACTTTCTGCGCGGTGGTCAGCAAGAGATTATTGGTGCCGCAGTAGACAGTGGTGACATCGTGATTGTGGGCGAGGCATATACCGACGGCTGGCTCCCGGCGAACGCGCAACGGAACATGGAGCAGATCCTGACCGCGAATGAAAACAACGTGGACGCGGTCGTTGCTTCGAATGACGGAACTGCCGGTGGTGTCGTTGCAGCTCTGACTGCGCAGGGTATGGAGGGTATCCCCGTTTCTGGTCAGGATGGGGACCATGCAGCCCTGAACAGAGTGGCGCTGGGTACGCAAACCGTTTCGGTTTGGAAAGATGCGCGCGAGCTCGGCAAAGCGGCTGGTGAAATCGCGGTCGCTCTCAGCGGTGGAACAAGCCCTGCTGAGGTCGAAGAGGCGGTACGCTGGACATCACCAGGTGGCACCGAGATGAACTCGGTCTTCCTGGCGCCGGTTCCGATCACCAAGGACAACCTGTCCGTTGTTGTCGATGCCGGTTGGATCCCGCTAGAGGACCTATGCCAGGGCGTAGAAAACGGCCCGGCCCCGTGTAGCTAAACTTGTCAGTCCCTGGCCCGCATTAAGGGCCAGGGACCATTGCTGAATATGAAAGATCGGAAATGACCGAAACTTCGTCTCAGCCGATACCTGAAAAAGCAAAGCCAAACCTGTTCCAACAACTGGAACTGGACATGCGGCTTTTGGGAATGATCGGCGCGTTTGTCATCTTGTGCATAGGGTTTAATATCGTTACGGATGGGCGCTTTCTGACCCCTCGCAACCTGTTTAACCTTTCGATCCAGACGGTTTCAGTAGCCATCATGGCCTGCGGAATGGTCTTTATCATCGTCACGCGCCACATCGACCTGTCGGTTGGTGCGTTGCTGGCGACCACATCAGCCGTGATGGCGATGACACAAACCGAGTTGCTACCCAGTATGCTGGGAATGGGGCTTAACAATCCCGCGACATGGGCCATCACGATCGTGGTCGGGTTGTTCGTCGGCACCTTGATCGGGGCTTTTCACGGATGGATGGTAGGCTATCTAACGATACCCGCTTTCATTGTGACCCTAGGCGGATTTCTGGTCTGGCGGAACGTGGCCTGGTATTTGACCAGCGGGCAGACAATTGGCCCATTGGATAGCACGTTCCTGATGTTCGGAGGAACCAACGGAACTTTGGGTTCAACGACAAGCTGGATGTTCGGTCTGTTTGCAGCCGCAATCGCAATCTGGGTTTTGTGGAGCGGGAGGCGCGCCAAGGCTGCGCATGGCTTCCCTGTGAAACCTGTTTGGGCCGAAACCACTCTGGCCGGGATCATTGCGATTGCGATCCTTGGGTATGTCTACATCGTCAACAGCTACGCCATTCCGACACGCAGGCTGCAACGTATGTTTGAGGCCCGTGGAGAAACGATGCCAGAGGGGCTGGTTGTAGGATATGGCATACCGATTTCCGTTCTCATACTAATTATCGTTGCGGTCACTCTGACCATAGTGGCTCGCAAAACCCGTTTCGGTCGCTATATCTTTGCGACCGGCGGCAACCCGGACGCGGCTGAGCTTTCGGGCATCAACACGCGACTGCTAACGGTCAAGATATTTGCGTTGATGGGATTCCTCTGTGCCGTTTCGGCTGTGGTTGCATCGGCTCGGCTGGCCAACCACTCCAATGACATAGGCACTCTGGACGAGCTGAGGGTGATTGCCGCAGCCGTCATAGGCGGTACTGCACTGTCTGGCGGCATCGGGACCATTTATGGCGCGATCCTTGGCGCCTTAATCATGCAAGCACTTCAGTCCGGGATGGCGATGGTTGGCGTCGATGCACCGTTTCAGAACATCGTCGTTGGCAGTGTTCTGGTGCTCGCTGTCTATATCGATATCGTCTACCGCAAACGATTGGGGGCAAAGTGATGCAAGCTCAGGAAACGCAGCAAACGCCTTCGGCATCTGGTCGCGGCTCAGGCGCACCGCCACTGGTCGAAATGCGCGATATCTCGGTGTCTTTCGGTGGAATCAAAGCGGTGGACGGTGTATCGGTCGACCTCTACCCAGGTGAGGTCGTAGGCTTGCTCGGGCATAACGGAGCCGGGAAATCCACTTTGATCAAGGCCTTGTCCGGGGCCTATCAGATGGATCACGGAGAGACCCTGATCGATGGCAAACCGGTTGAGATCAACAACCCCCGCGATGCACGGGCCAACAACATCGAAACGATCTACCAGACGCTCGCCCTGGCAGACAATCTGGATGCAACGTCGAACCTTTTCCTGGGGCGCGAAATCACCACGCCGTTCGGACTGGTCAATGACGCAGCGATGGAGTCCGAGTGCCGCAAGATCATGGCGCAATTGAACCCGAACTTTCAAAAGTTCAACGATCCGGTCTCCGCATTGTCTGGTGGGCAACGCCAATCCGTCGCAATCGCACGTGCCGTATACTTCAACGCCCGTATTTTGATTATGGACGAACCCACCGCGGCTTTGGGTCCGCATGAGACGCAGATGGTGGCAGACCTGATCCACCAACTAAAGGCTCAAGGAATAGGGATATTCCTGATTGATCATGACGTTCACGCGGTGATGGAACTGTGTGATCGCGCATCGGTCATGAAGAACGGAAAACTGGTCGGAACAGTGAACATTGCCGACGTAACCGACGACGACCTGTTGTCGATGATCATTCTTGGCAAACAGCCAGGACAAACAGCTGAATAGGGGGCAGGTGTGACAAGCCGTTTCTTTGAAGGGATCGAAAAGATCCGGTATGAAGGCGTTGACAGCAGCAATCCTATGGCCTTCCGCCATTACAACCCGGACGAGGTTGTCATGGGCAAACGTATGGAAGATCACCTGCGGTTTGCTGTAGCCTGGTGGCACTCCTTTGCGTGGGAAGGCGGCGATCCATTTGGTGGCCCGACTCTTGAACGTCCATGGCATCCGCAGGATGATATGGGTCGGGCCCGTATGAAGGCAGACATTGCCTTTGAGATGTTCGACATTCTGGGGCAGCCATATTTTTGCTGGCACGACGCAGACATCCGGCCCGAACAAGGGAACTTTGCGGACAACCTGAGAACCCTCGAGGAAATCACCGACTATATCGGCGAAAAGATGCGGGCGGTTGGAACCAAACTCCTCTGGGGTACCGCCAATATGTTCAGCCATCGCCGCTGGATGTCAGGTGCCAGCACCAACCCAGACCCCGACGTTTTCGCATTTGCCGCCGCCACTGTGAAATCCTGTATTGACGCCACGCATAAGCTTGGTGGTGAAAACTATGTTCTGTGGGGGGGGCGTGAAGGATACGAGACTTTGCTGAACACCGATTTGAAAGCCGAACTGGATCACATGGGCCGCTTTCTGAATATGGTGGTGGAATACAAGCACAAGATTGGATTCAAAGGCGCCATTCTGGTCGAACCCAAACCGCAGGAACCATCAAAGCATCAGTATGACTATGATGCGGCGACGTGTATCGGGTTCCTAAGAAAATATGGGCTCGAGGATGAGGTGAAGCTGAACCTCGAGCAGGGGCACGCAATTCTTGCGGGCCACAGCTTTGAACACGAAATCGCTGTAGCCGCAGCAGAGGGAATGCTGGGCTCTATCGATATGAACCGAAACGACTACCAGTCGGGCTGGGACACGGATCAATTCCCGAACAACACTCCCGAAGTCGCTTTGGCCTACTACTACATCCTGAAAGCTGGTGGGTTTTCGACGGGCGGTACAAACTTTGATGCGAAAATTCGTCGGCAATCGATAGATGCTGAAGATCTTGTTGCAGCGCATGTCGGTGGAATGGATGTTTGCGCCAGAGGCCTGAAGGCCGCCGCGGCAATGATTGAGGACGGTGGCCTCGATTCAGCGCTGGCGAATAGATACTCAGGTTGGCAAAGTCCCGAAGCTCAGGTCATGCTGGGTTCCAGCCTAGAAGAAGTTGCTTCTCGTGTTCTGATTGAAGCGATCAAGCCCGAGCCTCGTTCGGGACGGCAAGAATACTTGGAAAACTACGTAAACAGGTTCGTCTGACCAAAACGTACTAAGTTCATGTCCAAACGTCGTCGGTAGAAGCCGACTTGCGCGGAGTTGGAAAGAGTCGTTGCGCGGTGGGCACTATATTGCGTTCACGATCAAGGGATGCGTTAAGGGGTCTTGTCAGAAGCACTTGGCCAGAGGCCGCGCGGACTTTCCAAACCTCCGTCCATGAACAAACGACCGCTTTTCAAATACTTTACAACCAGCCCCACCTTCAAGCTGACACGTTCTGAATTGGTCAGGTTTTGCGGCCTTTAGGCGACAATAGATAGCCCCGCTGGCCTGGCTGAAACTGGTGCGATTTATCTGACAGTGCTGCCACTTATGCACGTCTCACTTAAGCTGTGTTTTCTAACCAGGAATAGTGTCGCAATTCACTTTTGTTGGTGTGACCGTCGCAAACATGGGCCGCTCAAGTCGGACACCTTAAGCCAAGATCGATCGGAAAGTCTAAGTGTCGAGATTCGGTGAGATCGTTTTGGGGACTGGCAACCGGCAATCTGCGGGTAAATTCGGAAAGCAGGTCTGATATCCGGGGCTCCACATGCGAGAGTACTAATTTTTAATAATTCCAGAATGTTAAAGAGACCTAAATCACGATGCGGAGGCTCAATTACGCTGTCATTCCGCCATAGCTGTGGTTCGTCACACATTGACCAGAGCTTCGCCTTCTATCGAGCGAGAGGAATTTCAGCTACAATGAGGTCAATGTGTTCTTTTAATACCTGCAATTTTCTGGAGAACCATATTGTCAAAAAATCCTGATGTCGAAAATCCCGCTTGGCCACCTGGCCCTTACAACAAATATCCCGAAGGCCAATACAAGCGCTGGCTCACGTTTGAAAAACAGTTTCCGCAAACTGGCCGCCCATCGCGACGTGCGTCGCATATCGGTGTTCCATATTCGGCAGTTATTGAAGGAGCGTCCGAGGTTACGGCGGAACTCCTTGGCGAAGTGGCGGCCAACTATTTGCGCCATCTGCAAAAATTTTTGGAAGATTATAATCACGTCGACAAGGGGTTGGATCTTCCAGAGTCGTGGGAACGCGCGCTGTTCCCGTCACGCCCTTCGTTATTTCTGGAAAACTACATTCAATGGCTGCCTGTTTGGCCAGCGGTTGGAAAAAACTATGGGCAAAAGCCAGAGTTCATTGGGTCATGGAACTTATCTCGCGACACCAAAACGCACGAACTTCCCGCCACGATTATTCTCACTGCCGCCGAAGGACAGCAGAACGAAAACAGGCTCGACGTTTTTTCCTACAATGTGGGTCTTCGTATACCGATGGCGGTTGAGCACTCCACCGACGGTCTGAAAGTAACCATACGTACAATGACGGCAGAACTGCCATTGCCGGGATACACAAGCTTTTCGGAACAGTTCTTTTTGTTGAAAGAGGACAATCGCGAAATCTATTCGAGAGTAGTCCATGGTTTCACCAGCGCCGCAAAGCTGGGGCGGTTCGACGCGGACATTGCATCCTCGTCAGGGACAAGCGAGGAGACTGTTGTTGTTGAAGAAATCTGGCCTCGAATCGTGTCAGAGGAATCCTTGATCCGGCAGGGTCCTTTGTTTTCATTGCGATCAAAGGCTCGGGCAAGCAAACCCAGGGCAGGCACCTCTTTGGGTTTTCAGGTGCAATCAGAAATCTCTGGCGTCGACACAACGGGTCCCGATCTCAAGTTGATCATTAGCGGCACAACAAAACACGAGTTGGTAACGCATGCCGTGCACAATGCCAGTGTTTTTGTACAAACACCGTCGGGTTGGCATGACGCAAGTGATCCGCCGGCGCAGTACGACTGGACACTGCGACGCCCGCCGCGTGATGACGCAATGCTGGAAGAGTATTTCGTTGATCGCCCAGTGCCTGCTAAATTGGAAGGTGATGGGTTTGAAATTCGCCTGTGTCCGAAGCTTGTCCCCGAGGACAGGCCCGCAGCATCAAACGGAGAAACCGTCAAAACGATACCGCCAGCCAAATTGGGTGACATCCCACCTCGCAGCAACGAATTTGCGGCACTCAACGCCTACTGCAACGCCGCTGATTTCTTTCGCATGTTGTCTGCCTTTGGCATTGTTCCAGACAGTTTCGTTATTCATGCACAAAAGGATATCGGGATATTCTATCGAGCAGGCATTACGCCCGGGCCCGGAGGCGGCGGTCGTACGATAAACGCTCAAGTCAAATATGATCCGCCGCAACAGCCTGAAATTGGGGCAGAGAAACCAGCAATCGAGATGAACCTGGCGTTGGCCAACCTGAACCGTTGGGACAGGCCGGTACAGCCTGATGGCCGCCGAAAGTGGGCAGAACCACTTGGGATAGCGTCAAGCGGACGTTGGATGCTCCACGAGTTTTCACATTATCTGCTGGCCGCTCGAATAGGGCAACTGGAATTTGATTTTTGCCACAGCCCGGGCGATGGCATGGCTGCGGTTGCTTTCGATCCTATCTCGCGCCTCGCCGATACACGCGACGGCGTTGCAAATTCGTTTCGCGGCGTGACTTATCCCTTTGTGTTTTCGACACGCCGCCATGATCGAACACCACTGCTGGGGTGGGCATGGTATGGGACCTTAAATCGTTCCGTGCTAGAGACGGAGCCTTCAGTAGGATTTCGGTTTAAGTCTTATTTGACAGAGCAAATCTTGTCATCGACGCTGTTTCGCCTGTATCGCGCCTTGGGCGGCGACACTTATGTAATGGGGAACCCAGGGCAGGGGACGGACCAGAAGGTGCGTGAACGCGCCTCGTTCGTGACGTTGTACCTGCTGGTTCGGGCGATTGATGGATTTGCTCAATCGCCTTCGATGGCGGAATTCCTCCAAACAGGTATGCAAGAATCTGATGTGGGAACGCTGTCGCCATTGCCAATCGTCGACTATCGCTTTGGCGGCACTCAGCCTGTGGAATGGCGCGGCGGGTTGGCAAATAAGGTTGTGCGCTGGGCGTTTGAAGCACAGGGCATGTTTCCGCCCGATCCTGCCAAACCACATAATGGCATAGGCGTGCCACCCGAGGTGGACATCTATGTCGCCGATAGGCGTCCCGAAACGGAAGACACCTCTGTTGGACCGGTTGAATACGGGCCAGGCAGCTATCGTCCGGTTTCATTGGATTGGGGCGTCGATCCGTTGTGGTTGATGACCAATGCTGTGGTTTTTGGCAATCGAGGCAGTGTGACTGCCGAAAATGTCGAGCTGAGGATTTGGATTGGCAAGCTGAGCGGCGATCCGTCGACACCAGGTTGGGATGAGAATCCGAGTAGCTTGAAATGGGAAGATCGGGTGTTTTCGCTGCCACTGGGAGACATCGCTTCCGGAGTATCAACTCAAACGGACGCTGGCGACTTGGACCAAGAAGTGCAAGACGCGATGGCCACAAACAACGCGGTATTGTTGTTCGAAATCAGTTGCGCAGATGATCATGCCAACACCGACCCTGCGAAAGCACTTCCGGTCGCGCTTGAGGTGGAGGCGGGTGACGTCACACCCAACTTGCCAGGGACACCCCGAGCGCTGACCGATCTGGTGGCCACTGACAACAATCTAGGTTTGTGGCGCGGCTAGGGCCCGGGCGCTGGAACGACCTGAACATCGGCATCGGCCCAACCAGCTGGCCACTCGCTTGTTGCGTGCGATAGGATCGTGTGAACCGTTGGACAGATGATGTCATTCGCCATGATGTCCGACCAGATATTAGACGCAAGGTGGCGCGAGGCAGACGAGTCAGTGGGATAGTGCACGCCGATGCGTTCGCGGTTGACCGCAATTCTGTTCGCAATTTGAAGCAACGGAGAGTGAATGTCATTTACCGCTTGCATCATGTAGCTAAGATCTGGCTTGCCAAGCAGATCTCCATTGCCCGGATTGGGGCCGACCTGCACACCGTAGCGGAATGCAATTCCCGGGATCTCAAGCAAAAGCAATGAGATGAAGTATGCCAGGAAAGAGTGTCCGCTGGGGAATGCCGGATGCGCTGGCGGCCCAAACGGAACTGTCAGGCCAGGCATCAATATAGATGGTCGCACACGTTTATAGTAGGCTTTGTAGGACATATAGGCGACGTTTCCGACCGCCAGTCCAAGATCGATCAGTTTGAGGGTATAGGGGTGATCGAAAGAGTTCGCGCCAAGGAAATGTATCAGATAGGCGGGCAGACCATCAGCCTGCACATCGCATTCCACGAGGTAGCTCGCGCGATCATCCTCCATGTAGTATTTAAGCGTTTCAAGTTCGACTTGAATGGTTGCAAAAGCGGCTTCGGACTTTGCTTTTTTCTCTGCATTCGTATCGCCGCTATTCAAGACGTAACGCCAGGCCAGATCAGCGCCTGTTACCCATGTCTCAGCGCCGGGGCCCTCTCCGCCTCCAGCCTGATCATTGAAGAAGTCAGGATGCCATTTTTCCCATTGCCCGGCGAATTCAAGCGCTGCAAGTGTGGCTGGTTCAGACCGGTCCGCCGCGCGAAGCCATTCATTCAGGTGGTCATCAAAGGGTAGCGTCCAGAACCGTAGCGCAGGATCCCAGTCCTCGGTGGTCCAGGCCAGAACGGGTGCCTTGCCCTCGTCCTGATAGGGGCTAATCATGAAATCCAGCGGGAAGGGCGGGACGCCCGCGTTATCGGGCGTGAAGTTCAGCGACCAGGGCAGCAATGCCAGCTCAATTGGCGTGGCGTAGTAGCTTCTTACAAAGCCTATGCCGCCATCTGCTCCGACGGGTATTGCCCCTTCGCCATTCCCCAGTCCCAAGCCAAGCCCATTACCCAAGCCAAGCCCATTACCCAAGCCAAGCCCGAGCCCGTTACCTAAACCAAGCCCGTTGCCCAATCCCAAACCATTGCCGAGACCAAGCCCATTGCCCAGTCCTAGACCATTGCCGAGACCCAGTCCGTTACCAAGTCCAAGCCCAAGCCCCAGACCTTGAGACGAGCCCAAACCCAGGCCCAGCCCTTGGCTGGCCCCAAGGCCGTTTGCAGCACCTGAACGCGAACCACTAGATGTCATGATCAATAACCCCCTCTGTCGGCTTTTCGGCATGTCAGCCGATAAATTGTTAAATTAAACCCCTTCTTAGAAACGATAGCTTGTATTGAGCCGCACCAATTAGCAGCCTTCTCGAACGTGGGCCGGTGGTAATCCGGCTGCTATCAAACCTTGTTCCAATTGCTCCAATGCGGCCGGTGCTTGTATGGGATACCATGCCACAAAATCCCGAACCGAGAAACCAGGATCCTGTTCTATAAGTTTCTGAGCGACCTCTCGCGCTTCGACCAGGTTCCCGTTGTTTCCCAACGAGGCGGCGAGTAAGCGCAATCCAGCCACAAAATTTGGTTTTCTTCTATTGGCCCGCTTGAGCTGCGTAATCGCCTGTTCGTAGTCTCCGGCAACAAACTCAATTAGGCCTGCTGCCGTCTGATAGAAAAAGTTCAGGGGATCGTAGGGTGTCAGCCGCCAGACATTCAACAATCGATCCCGCGCTTCTTCGCAATTTCCCAAATACGCAAGATTTGTAGCGCTGAGACCCCAGGCAACAGGCAAGTTCTCGTTCAACTGCAACGCCTCATCCAGCAATTCCACCGCGTCTTTTGGGGATTGTTCATGGAGGCCAAGTATGTGTGCACGAACCGCAAGATTAAGCGCATCCTCCGGATCAAGGTTGAGCGCCTGGCGGGCGCATTGGATAGCAAGGTTCCGATCGTCGGCAATGTTCTTGGACGCACCTTCTGCCATGATAAAGTTAAGGCACCAGGCTAGATAAGCATGCGCCTGGGCATATCCGGGATCAAGCTGCACTGCCTGCGATAGATAATCTCGGGCACGCAAATAGCTTTCGCCGTTCGCCAGATAGAGCTCTGACAATGCACGAAGTACACAGTCATACGCATCGAGGTTTTCTGTAGCGCGCGTGCCCAGATTAGACGTTTCTGCGTTGAGCACCTTGGGTTCCAACGTCGCGACAATGCTGGACACGATTTGATCCTGGAACGAAAAAATATCTTCGGAAACGCCGTCAAATCGTTCGCGCCAAATAGCGCGGTCGCGGTCAACGTCAACCAGTTCGGTGTTGATGCGCAATACCGCGCCCTGTCGACGAATTGAGCCGTTGAGTAGATACTTCACTCCGAGTGCCGATGCGATTTCTTTGGAGTTTTTGTCACCTTTGGAAAACTGTAGGGTAGAATTGCGAGCGACAACAAACATGGCACGGCTGCGTGACACACCGGTGATTATATCCTCGGTAATGCCTTCGCCAAAATAACGTTGGTTATCATCGCCGGACACTTCAAACGGAAGCACAGCCAGAGTCGGCCTAGTTGACCAATTCGCATGCGGGCGGACCAAGCCGCGCTTGTCGGCCTGTTCCTCCACCGCGTAGACACGAATTGGAAAATCGATGTTCTTCAGTTGAGGCGCGCCGAGCCCACGGAAAGTCAGGCCGGGTTGGGTTCGGATAATATCGCGCACCGATTGCGTAACCACAACCGAACCCGGTGCCGCCAATTGGTGAATTCGTGACGTGACAACAACCCCGTCTGACTGGATTGTTTCACCGTCATCCAATACATCGTCGACATTGATGCTTATACGCAATCGCATACCAGCGTGGGATTTGCGTTTGCCCCGCATTGAGCGTTGAACATCAAGCGCCCAGTTGATTGCGGTGCGCACACTGGGGAATTCAATCAGCGCCGCGTCTCCAGCTTCGTTGATAACGCGGCCGGAGGCGGTTGCCACGGTAGGGTAAATGACTTGTTGGCGAAGCGTCGTCCACGCGTGCACAGTCCCCTCCAAATCTTCGCGAATGCGACGCGAGTAGTTGGCCACATCGGCAAAGGCAATAACGGCAATTCGCAATCTGAGTTCGTTGTCTTTAGACCCTACCATTCAAAAAATAACCTTTTGAGACTTCCGGTTTACCATAACTGCGCGCTCAGACTAGCATAGTGACTGAGTCCCAACCATGTTGGGGTTTTTGCCCGTGCTGGAGGCGTGAACGATAAGGCGGCATTGAAGTTAATAAATAAATATAAAATTAAGGCTGTACCAAAGCAGCCTTGATTGACAGAATCAAGTCGTCTGCCACTTTTCAACAAGAAATCTGAGCTGCGGTTCTGCTCAGAAACAGTCCCAGAGCGCGCCAAACTCCGAGTATTTCTGAACAGATGAGGGTGTTACCGTCGGAAAACAGTGGGCTTCTAGAAGCAACTCATGGCCATTCAAAACGGGCACGAAATCGTATTTTGAAACTCAATTCACCCAACTTCCTGGAATACATTGCTTAGTATCGTCAAGGGCGAAGAGATTCAGTACTTGATCGGAACAAGCCCGGCCTGAAACCAGGTGACAAATGTCACAATGGTAAACACCGGCAACCCCGTTGCCTGTTGAATATCTGCAGCATAGGGGCACATATTTGTGCATTCCAAAACTATCGCGCCAAGGTCTGGATTGTCTGATTTCAGGGCCAGCGCAGCGTCGACATTGTCAGCGCGCGCTTTGTCCACGTCTAGTGCGAATTCGTTGCCTAGGATCGCGCGGGTGAATTCGTATCCGTCTTCGGTTGACCCAATTGGTGTGTTGTCGGGGACCCGAGCGCTTTGGAGATGATCTTTGGTCAGCGCACTGGCTGAAATGGTAAGAATTCCGGCGCGTTTTCCGGCTGGAAGGACGCGGTTCACCATTTCAACCTGCATAAGCGATGACGTGGCAACAGGCACAGGCACTGCCTCGGCCAGCTCGTTCTGGAAGAGAGAAAGGAAGCCGCAATTGGTGGTGATACCGTCCACGCCATCCTTGACCAGATCCTGAGCCGCTTCGATGAAAGCGTCCAGCATGCCTTCAGCCCGGTGACGGACCACCAAATCGGGCGAGGCATCTCGAACGATACGATACAGCACCGGAAACGGCCATGTCAGCGCATTGCCCATGTCCCCGGGAATGCGTGGAAACTGGGCGTCGAGCATAAGAATGCCAACAGACGCTCCATAGATCGATTTGCCACCTTTTGCGATCATATCCTATGCTTCCTCGATGATACGGCCCGAGATGTCGTCGGACCCTTCCATGTAGATGCTAGAGATACCGTACCGCACGGCCTCTTGTACTTGATCCATTCGCTTGGTGATATGCGCACCCAAGACGCGTGCGGCTTCTTCAGCATCGCGGTCCAGAAGGGCCTGCATCACCCGCTTGTGTTCGTCCTTCGAACGCTGGACCCTATCAAGGCTCATCGAGATCCAGCGGATATAGCGGATGCGTTCGTTGATCCGCGTCAGGGTCTGCAATAGCTCGGCATTGCCAGACAAACGGGCGATCCCAAGGTGAAATGCTTCGTCCCGGCTGACGGCCTCTTGAACCGTCAGGCCAGTGATGTCGATACCGGTCGCATAAAGCTCATCTTTCAGGTCCGTCAGTTGATCATCGGTGGCTTTCATGCAGGCTGCGCGAACAGCGGCCGTTTCGATGATTTCGCGCAGTTCGAATAGATCGAAAACGGTTTGGGCATTCAACGGGCGGCAGAAAAAACCCTGTCCGGGGCGAAAGTCGAACAGTCGCTCCGCAACCAATCGGTTCAGCGCTTCACGCAGCGGCGTTCTGCTAACGCCTAGTTCTTTTGATAAGGCAACTTCGTTTAGGCGATCACCTGGTCGCAGACGAAATGAAACCGCCATCGCCTTTACCTGATCATAGATATCATCAACTCGTGGACCTGCCATAGAACCCGCCTGTTTCAGTCAAAGTACAGGTGCCACAGCTCAAGCTTGAAATCAATATACAAAACTGTATACAGATCTGCGTGCAATTATTGTAAAGGGAATCGCAGGCTATGACGGGGACCAACTATCTGACTGGTGCTGAGGCTTTGGTGCGCATGCTGGAAGCACACGGCGTGGAACATATGTTTGGTCTTTGCGGTGATACGACATTGCCGTTCTATGATGCGCTGGCACAGATGGATCATGGAATTCAACACATTCTGACCCGGGATGAACGCCATGCTGCCTATATGGCAGATGGATATGCCCGCGTTACCGGCAAGCCAGGCATTTGCGAAGGGCCGTCAGGAGGTGGGGCGACTTACATCCTTCCGGGGGTTATCGAAGCCAATGAAAGCTCGGTGCCAATTCTTGCGATTACCTCTGATGTGGCGACGACCAGCCGCGGGAAATACCCTTTGACCGAACTTGACCAGGCCGCGCTATTCAAGCCGCTGGCAAAGTGGAATGCGTCATTGGACGATGCCGCGCGTCTGCCTGCGATGGTGCGGGCTGCATTTCGGGCGATGACAACCGGAACACCCGGCGCGACACATTTGGCTTTGCCGTTTGACACACAGAAAGCCCCAGTGGACGAGGCCGAGATCTGGGCAGATGCGCGCCATCGCAGCTACCCGGCCGAGCGTGCAGGGCCTGACCCAGACGCTGTTGAGGCGGCAGCTGATGTCCTGGTGCGGGCCAAATCTGCGGTCGCGATATGCGGTGGCGGGCCGGTTCTGTCCGGTGCGGAGGACGCACTGCGCCGTGTTGCGAGCGTGTTAGACATGCCTGTTGCCACGACGGTGTCGGGGCAGGGGTCAATTGCCGAAACCGATCCACTGGCCTTGGGCGTCGTTGGGTCAAACGGTGGCGTAACTGCCACCCGCGAAGTTGTTGATCACGCCGATGTCGTGTTGTTCATCGGCTGCCGCGCTGGATCTGTCACCACCGAGCGTTGGAGAAGCCCGGGGCGGGACGCCACAATCATTCATATCGACAGCGATCCGATGGTGATCGGGGCGAATTATCAGACCGAGGTTGCGATCTGCGCCGACGCACGACTGGCGTTGGAGGCTTTGGCGCGCGCTTTGGAAGCGCGCAAGGATCTGTCCGGTTTGGGCGGAGCAGCCAAAGCCTCTGCGGCGTGGAAGGCCAAGATGGCGGCTTTTGCCCCACTCGCAGCCAGTCGGGATACACCTATCCGGCCCGAACGCGTAATGGCGGATCTAATGGGAGTATTGGATGATGATGCGATTGTCGTCGCTGATCCCGGAACACCGTGCCCTTACTTCAGTGCGCATTATCGCTGGCACAAGCCGGGGAGGCATTTCATCACCAATCGCGCGCATGGCGCGCTGGGCTATTCGCTGGGGGCTGCGATGGGCGCGCATGTCGGACGGCCTTTGGTCAAAACGTTGGCGGTGATGGGGGATGGATCCTTTGGCTTCGCCTGCGGTGAGTTTGAAACGATGGTGCGGCACAACATGCCAATCACCTCGATCGTCTTCTCAAACTCGGTGTTTGGCTGGATCAAGGCCGGTCAGAATGCCGGCTTTGGTCAGCGCTATTACAACGTTGATTTCAATCGAACCGATCATGCGGCAGTTGCATCGGCCTTTGGTGTCAAATCCTGGACGGTGAAAGACCCCGAAGACTTACGCGGTGTTCTGAAGCAGGCGCTGGAACATGACGGGCCGACACTGGTCGACATCCATTCTCAACCGCTTCACGAAGCGGCGGCGCCGGTTTCGGAATGGGTAGCATAAGACTCGATTGACGGGACCAACTGTGCCAGAAATTCCTGAGCGATGGCGGACAACGGGCGTCCTTTTGCCGTGATTATCGCCAGATCCAGCATCACGGCCGGTCGGAACGGTCGGGTTTGATACCCGCTTTCGCCGTCGAACGCGACGGTAAATGGATCAATCATCGCGACACCCATGCCTTGCTTGACAAAGCTCAGGAGGTTTTCGGACAGATGCGTGTGTATCTGTGTCCGCCACGTGCGCCCTGCCGTCGTAAAGATGTCGCGTGTTTTGAGGTGGGTCTGATGTTCGGGACCCATGACGATAAAGGGCTCGTCCTCAAGTATTTCAGGGGTCAGGATATCATAGGCGGCCAAGGGACTGTCTTCCGGAAAGGTCGCAAGGGTTTCGAATTGAAAAACCTGATAGTTCAGGGTGTCGTGAAGAACAGGCATTTCGATTATGCCGATCTCGAACAGACCAGAGGTCACCCATTCCTGAATTTTCGAGGAATACTGAGATTGGAAACTGACGGACAGGTTCGGCCGTGATTTGGCAAAGCGCGCAATCTCTCGCGGCATGAAACCGAAGGACAGAAGATGTGGTGAGGCGACCTGCAACTGTCCGGGGTGTTTGTTCTGCAAGTCTGACACGGCTTGTGCAACATGATCGAGACCCCGAACGACCGTATCTACTTCCCGGTACAATAGTTCTGCCTCGGGGGTCGGCAATAGACGCCCCTTGTTCCGCTCAAACAAGGGCAGGCGGGCTTCGCGTTCCAGCTGTGCAAGCAGGTTGCTGATGCCCGGCTGCGAGATGCCCAGCACAGACGCCGCACCAGTCACGGTTCCGGTTTCCATGATCGCGTGAAAGGCCTGCAGCTGCCGAAACCTTAGAGACACTGTTTATCCCATCACTTTTTCTGATGAAGTATCAAAAATATAGTATTTGAAATGATATGGACGTCAAGGCAGGCTGATTTCTATCGCTGGGAGGAAGAATGGGCGATCTGACACAAACAATAATCGGATACGACCTGTGGCATCTGGAACTTCCAGTAACGTCCCGCCGAGATCACGGTATCGGGTCTGTCGAAGGTGTTTGTGAGGTCGTGATCCTGCGCCTGAGGTCGGAAGATGGCAGTGAAGGATATGGCGAGGCCTCGCCCTGGTCAGTGTTCACAGGCACGCCAGAAGCGACCTATGCCGCACTCGACCGGTATCTGCGGCCTCTTGTCGTCGGTGCGAAAGTCGGGGATCGGGCGGCGATCATGGCGCGTGCCGCCTATGCGGTGGCCCATTGCACCGAGGCCAAAGCCGCTTTGGAAACTGCATTGCTGGATTTAGCTGGTAGGATCAGCGCGGTGCCAGTCTGGTCGCTTCTGGGTGGCAAGTACCGTGGAACCATCCCGCTAAGCTGTTCGATCGCCAATCCTGATTTTACTCAGGACATCGAACTGTTGGCACGGTTGCGGGACGATGGCGTCCGGATCGTCAAGCTAAAGACTGGGTTCAAAGATCATGCCTTTGACATCATGCGCCTGGAAAGCCTGGCCCGAAATTATCCTGATTTTTCTGTCCGCGTGGACTATAACCAAGGGCTTGCCATTGAAGACGCACCAGCACAAGTGCGGGACGTTGCGCAGTTCCATCCCGATTTCATCGAGCAACCTGTACGGGCTCATCACTATGACCTGATGGCAAATCTACGTCAGACGATCGACGTGCCCCTGTTGGCCGACGAAAGCGTCTTTGGTCCGGAAGACATGGAACGCGCGTCCCGAGACGGTATTTGTGACGGTGTCTCTGTCAAGATAATGAAATCCGCAGGCCTGACACGTGGTCAAACAGTTGCCCGCATCGCCGCGGCGCATGGTCTTAGCGCCTATGGTGGCGATATGTTCGAGGCTGGATTGGCGCATTTGGCCGGCACTCACATGATCGCCGCAACGCCTGAAATCACACTGGGCTGTGAGTTCTATCAGGCTTCGTACTTTCTGAGAGAGGATATTCTGGAGGAACCATTCGATGTAAGAAATGGTCATGTCGTTGTCCCTGATGGGCCAGGGTTGGGGGGCAAGCCAGACGTCACAAAGCTTGACCACTATGCCGTGGCCAAGGCGGTGGCGGCATGAGTGAATCCAAAACAATCGCTATCATCGGCGCAGGAATTGTCGGTGTTTCTGCTGCCGTTTGGCTGCAGCGGGATGGCCATGATGTAGTCCTGATCGACAAGGAAGGCCCGGGCGAGGGTACCTCGCACGGGAATGGCGGGGTGTTGGCGTCGTGTTCGATCGTGCCGGTGACTGTTCCGGGTCTTTTGAAGAAAGCCCCGAAAATGCTCCTCAGCCCGTCGCAGCCATTGTTTCTGAAATGGGGGTATTTGCCGAAGCTGGTCCCTTGGTTAATGCGCTACCTGCGCCATGCCAACGCTTCAGACGTTGACCGCATCGCATCCGCCTTGACGCCCATCATCGGAGACAGCCTGAACGACCACAAAGCGCTGGCCGAAGGCACGATCGCCGAAAGGTGGATCGTTCCGTCGGATTATCTGTTCTTGTATGAAAACCGGGCCCATTTCGAAGGCGATGCCTTTGGATGGGAAATCCGGCGCAAGCATGGCTTCCACTGGGAAGAGCTGGAGGGCAAGGCCTTTCAAGCCTACGATCCTGTCTTTAGCGAAGATATCGGTTTCGCCGCAAAGCTGGCGGATCACGGACACATCACCGATCCGGGGCGCTACGTTAAAGATCTCGCCGCGCATGTGGAAGCAAACGGTGGCAAGATCATGCGGGCCAATGTCGAAGACGTCGTTCGTGAAAACGGACAAGTCACTGGCGTGCGAGCCGGTGGGGAAACGATCGCGTGTGACACGGCCATCGTCACGGCGGGGGTCTGGTCTGGCCCACTGGCCAAGCGACTAGGAGTTTCAGTTCCTCTGGAAAGCGAACGCGGTTATCATATTGAATTGGTAGAGCCTTCTGCCATGCCGCGTAGCCCGGTTATGGTGGCCGCGGGCAAGTTTGTGGCGACGCCAATGGACGGACGCATTCGGCTGGCAGGAATCGTTGAATTCGGCGGTCTAGATGCGGCGCCATCACGCGCTCCGTTTGACCTGATGCGAAAAAATGCCCGGGCCGCGTTTCCCGGCGTGACATGGAAGGAGGAAGTGGAATGGATGGGGCACAGACCCGCTCCGGCTGACTCGATCCCGATCATTGGCGACGTACCTGGTATCAAAGGGGCCTATATGGGCTTTGGACATCATCATGTTGGTCTGACGGGCGGGCCAAAGACTGGACGCCTGTTGGCGCAAATGATTGCGTGCAGAACCCCGAACACGGATATGAGCGTCTATGCGCCTTCGCGTTTCACAACATAAGACAGACCGGTGAAAAACATCGACACTTTAGTACTCAATAGGGAGAAAACGATGAAACATCTAACCAACCTACTGGCAGCGACTGCTTTGACCGCCGCCACCGTGGCACCAGCACTGGCCGAGAAATGGGACATGCCGATGGCTTATTCGGCATCGAATTTCCATTCGGCGACAGGTGCGGAATTCGCCAAATGCGTCACTACCGGGACAGGCGGTGAGATCGAAATCGTCACCCACCCCTCGGGATCGCTGTTCAAAGGTGGTGACATCAAGCGCGCAATCCAAACCGGGCAGGCGCCAATCGGCGAACGTCTTCTTTCCGGCCACCAAAATGAAAATGCGCTGTTTGGGTTCGATTCTATTCCGTTCCTCGCCACTTCGTTTGACGACAGCGCGAAACTCTGGGACGCTGCCAAGCCGTCTATCGAAAAGCTTTTGGCCGAGCAGAACCTGACACTGCTTTACGCCGTGCCGTGGCCACCACAGGGCCTGTATTTCAAGAACGAGGTAAACTCGGTCGCGGATATGGCAGGCATCAAATTCCGCTCGTACAACAACGCCACATCCCGACTGGCCGAACTGACGGGAATGCTGCCGGTTACCATCGAAGCTGCCGAAATCAGTCAGGCTTTTGCGACTGGCGTTGCCGAGTCCATGGTGTCATCCGGATCGACCGGTTATGACCGTAAGGTTTGGGAAAGCCTGAGTTATTTTTATGAAGTAGACGCGTGGTTGCCGCGAAACTACGTCATGGTTAACTCGGAAGTTTGGGCCGGCGTGTCTGACGCCAATAAAAACGTCATTCAGGCTTGTGCGTCGCTGGCTGAATACGCCGGTAACTGGCGTGCCAAAGAATACACCGGGTTTACTCTGCAAGGTCTGCGCGATGGCGGAATGACTGTTGGTCCGGCTTCTGACCAGATGGTGGGTGAGCTGAAAGAGATCGGCGTGACGATGACAAACGAATGGCTTGAAGCGGCAGGGGACGAGGGCAAAGCCATCGTCGATGCATTCAACTCGTCGCAGTAAGCATCATAAGGCGGGCGGGGGCCAACCCTCTGCCCGCTGTCACTCAAAACGAACCACAGCGGGGACGGTATGGCGGTATTGCGAGGGCTTCGGTCCGTACTGGATTTCATCTATTTGGCGGCGGGTGTGCTGGCAGCGCTTAGCCTGATTGCCATATTGTTGCTCATCGTCGTTCAGATGCTTGCCCGCTGGACCGGAGAAGTATTTCCAGGCGCTCCGGATTATGCCGGATATGCGATGGCGGCGGCGTCGTTCCTTGCCTTCGCCAATGCGTTGAATCGCGGCAGCCATATTCGGGTGTCAATCCTGTTGAACTCTGTCCCGGACGGGGTGCGCCGTATACTTGAAATCTGGTGCTTTACCATCGGCGCAGCAGTGATGTGGTACTTTTGCTGGTACGCCTATCGCTTTGTCTACTGGAGCTGGAAGTTCAACGATATCAGTCAGGGTCAGGACAAAACTGCACTGTGGATACCGCAGTCAACCATGCTGATTGGGGCGATCATCCTGGCCATCGCCCTGACAGATCATCTGATCCATGTGCTGTTCCGGGGCGATCACCGCATCGTCCGTGATCTGGCCGATCAAAGCCACGGAGAATAGGGATATGGAGAACGTATCTGTCATCATCCTGTTTCTTTTTGTCCTTTTTACGCTGCTTGGGTCCGGCGTATGGGTTGGCCTTGCTCTGATGGGCGTCGCGTGGGTCGGAATGGAGCTGTTCACTACCCGACCGGTTGGTGACGTGATGATCACCACCATTTGGTCCGCCTCCTCCTCGTGGACGCTGACAGCGCTGCCAATGTTCATCTGGATGGGTGAGATCCTGTATCGAACACGATTATCCGAAGATATGTTCAAAGGACTGTCCCCTTGGATGGCCCCTATGCCCGGTGGGTTGGTGCACACCAATATCGTGGGCTGTACGGTCTTTGCCGCTGTGTCGGGGTCCTCTGCTGCCACTTTGACCACAGTTGGGAAAATGTCGATCCCAGAGCTGAGAAAGCGCAATTACCCCGAGAAGATGATCATCGGGACGCTGACCGGAGCGGCGACTTTGGGGCTTATGATCCCGCCTTCGCTGACGCTAATCGTTTATGGCGTGACGATTAATGAATCGATCACCAAACTGTTCTTTGCGGGCATTCTGCCGGGGCTTGTGCTGGCCACCATGTTCATGGGCTATGTCGCGATCTATTCGAAGGTGGGTAAAGACTGGAACCCGAACGATGAAAGCAAACTAAGTTTTTCAGAAAAGGTCAGGAATTCCCGTTTCCTGTTGCCGGTGATTTTGCTGATCACAGTGGTGATTGGATCGATGTATCTGGGCTATGCCACCGCAACCGAAGCGGCTGCTTTTGGTGTGATCGGGGGGTTGTTACTGGCGGCAGGTCAAGGATCGTTGAACTGGAAAACGTTCACCGAAAGCCTGATGGGAGCGACACGCACCAGCGCCATGATTGCATTGATCTTGGCCGGGGCCGCGTTCTTGTCGTTGTCCATGGGCTTTACCGGTCTGCCACGCGGGCTGGCGGATCTGATCGCTGGCTGGGAGTTGACCCGGTTCGAACTGTTGATGGTGCTTCTGGTTTTCTACATCATTCTGGGCTGTTTTCTTGACGGGATATCCTCGGTTGTGCTGACCATGGCAGTTGTCGAGCCGATGATCCGTGACGCCGGGATTGACCTGATATGGTTTGGCATCTTCATCGTGGTTGTCGTCGAGATGGCGCAGATCACGCCGCCGATCGGGTTCAACCTGTTCGTGATGCAAGGTATGACGAACCACGAAATGAGTTACATCGCGCGCGCTGCCATCCCGATGTTCCTGATCATGGTTTTGATGGTATTCGTGCTGATCTGGTTCCCGGAACTGGCCACGTGGTTGCCTGACAACTTACGTCAGGGGCCCGGAGGTTGACGTCACACGCCTGGCACTTGTTCCGCAAACAGACAAAGAGCGTATTGAACTAGGGTAAAAAGTTCTGCTGCTGTTGTTTTAGAGCGAACAGATGTCAACGCGAACTCGTTGCTTTCCGACATTTGCTGCGCGTTGGAGTATCTGGGCGTGACATATCTGTAAAAGCCGAAAGAGCATAAATCGGAGTTCAAATTCGGCGCAAATAGAACCCAACGAATGGCAAGGAGTGGCGTACGAACTAGTTCTCACGAAAACATACGAAAAAACACATCAGATGCCGGTGTTCTTGTCGTTGGGACGGATGTGTCAGGGCTAAAGGTCGCCATACGGGGTGGGCGTAACGCCCAAGCAGAAATGCAGACGCCGCGAGCTTTCGCTCATTTCAGACTCACCGAACAAGATTTGTGATAAGATATGACCAAGAAAGAGTTTTGCGGGGGGACGTCGTGAACCCGATCCAGAACTATCTTTATAACCAGCAGCGCCGCTCTGGACCTCGGCCTCTGCTGTGTTACAGCCCGTCAACAAGCCTGTATTTCGGCACTGACGGCAACGTATCAAGCTGCTGCTACAATCGCGAACCTCTAGGGTATTACCCGACCCAATCAATCCGCGAGATTTGGGAGGGCCGTGCGCGCCAAACCCTGTGCAAACGCATCGCGGCGGACGATCTTGGCGGCGCGTGCAACGGGTGCGGGTCGCAAATCGAAACCGGAAATTTCGGAGCCGTTGTCGCACAGCATTTCGACCGCTGGACGCCAAATCCGGATCATCCAACTTCGCTGTCTTTCGAGTTGCACAATGCCTGCAATCTGGAATGCATCATGTGCAACGGAGAGCTTTCTTCGCGGATCCGTCGGTTCCGCGAAAGACGTCCGGCCTTGCCGCAGGCTTATGGCCAGCCCTTTGTCGACGAACTGGAAGAGTTCATCCCCCATCTTGAGGGCACGACATTTTATGGCGGCGAACCTTTCGTCATGCGGCTGTATTATCGGATCTGGGAACGGCTCATCGCCCTGAACCCGGATTGCGAAATCACTATACAGACCAATGCGTCGATCCTTCCGGATCAAGCCCGTTCAGTTTTGGAACGCGGCAACGTGCATATCGGCATCTCGCTCGACAGTGTTCGGCGCGACACTTATTGCTCGATCCGTCGCAATGCCGACTTTGACACTGTGATGGCAAACACACGCTGGCTGGCCGACTATTCGCACCAGAACAACCGACCAATCGGGATTTCGGCCTGCATTATGACCGTCAACTGGCAGGAGCTGGTTGATCTGTTGGAGTTTGCCGATGAGCTTGGTGCGGTCCTATACTTCAATACGGTCTGGGAGCCGGAGCATCTGTCGCTTGCCTATGCTGCGCCAACATTGATCCAGAGAGTGATTGAGCTTTATGGCACGCTTTCGGTTGAACGTGGCCTGCGTGGCCCAACGCACGCTGCAGCAACGCTGACCTCGACCAATTTGGCGGGCTACGTCGCGCTTTTGAGCACATGGTATCAGGCTGCAATTCGGCGCGAGACCGAGGGCAAATTGGCGCAAACCACTGCTTTGGTGTAAGTTGGGCGGGTCAGCACGGCTACGATAGGGGCTGAAATGGCCAAAACTACCAGAAAACAACCAGCAAAAAAACCAACGAGGAAGGCAAAGCGGAGCGCGCCGAAACCTAAGCCCGCGCCAACGGAGTCTTCTAAGAAACCAACGAAAATTGAGAATGACAATCCGAGCCTGCAGCCGGCCCGCTCGGGGAAAGATGGGCAAGCCGACCTGCAGGCCGCGATGGAGGAAAGCTACCGTCAGCTACAGTCGATCTATACGGCCTTCACCCAGCAATACACCGACGCTGGGACACAGTATCAAAAGCTGTCGGAACAAGGATATGCGCCTGAGTTGGCTGACCTTTACAAAGAATTCACCGAAACGCGCGGTGCTGAGATCGCGCAGGAGGGTCTTCAGCTTGCCATTCGATATGCTGCATCGGCGCAAGTTTTGTCCAAACGATATACTGATGAACTTTTTCATTTCCTGAATACACGCGGAATGAATGGCTATTTGACCGACCCGGCGCCAGACCCTCAAGCGGCATTGATTTCGCTGTCTGGTGCTGCGGGCACAACCCTGTCCGCTAGTTTTGATGTTGAGAACAGCACAGCCACCAGTGTCAGCCCCCGTGTCTCGACGACGCCGGTTCTGGATGACTCTGGTACGGCTCTTGAAGGTGCGATGATTGATGTCGTCCCAGAGCTTATCAACCTCGCGCCCGGTCAAAAGCAAACGGTAAAGGTTATGATACCGCTTGATGCTGACCTCTACCGCGAAGGGGTATGTTATTCGACTGCCCTTGTGATTGTTGGATTAGGTCAGGCGCGCAACCAATTGATTTCTTGTCAGATAGACGTCACCTAATTGGCCGCATCAATCGCCAGATACGGTAACTCCACTCACCCGACTTCATCGATTCATAGACAGCCGATCCAGGGGCGGCCAGAAAGTTGCTCATGTCCTGATCGCCTCCAAAGGCACCAAGGCGCGACGCTGCGATTTCGTCACATGACAGCAGCACATTAGGTGTAATGTCTCGTTCATCTTCAATCACAAAGCCCAGATCTTTCAGTAGTTCGAGGCATTGATGCAGTTTTCCGACCGGCAAGAGATCGGTGTACAGAAACGCACCACCCGGTTTCAGAACCCGCATGACCGATGCGTAGAAGCGCTGTATGGCGGGGTAGGTATGAGAGCTTTCGATGTTGGTCACAGCGTCGAACTGCGCATCCTTGAAAGGCAAGTCCTCGGCGTCGCCCTGCAGAAATGTAAGACTGCCGTCAGTGTGTGTCTTTCGGCAAAAATCGATCGCCGCGCCTGAGAGATCCACGCCGGTGACCGCGGCGGGTTCGAAGAACTCAACCAAGGTTCTGGCTGTTCCACCCCGTCCGCATCCCACATCCAATAGGGTTTTGCCATCAACAGGGTAGGTTCCGATCACTTCCAGCGCCAGTTTGACCGAGTTTCGGTTCATCATCTTGTCGCCAAGTTCTGCCTTTGATGCCTCTGGCGCACCGTTTGACACGTAGCCATAGTTCAGAAAATGTGCGAAGGCTCCGAAAGCGGACCCATCCAGTTGTTTGGTCACACCGTCATACATGTCCTGAAAGCTTTTCTTAGCACCCTCCAAGCTTAGGTCCGGATCGGTTGCCGCAGAATTATGATTGGCCTCGGCTGGTTGGGGCGGCTCCCGTTCCTTCCCTATGTTTTTCTCAATTAACGGGGCTAGCCCTGCAATCGTTGGCGCGTCAAAAATCTGACCGACCTCTGGGGTGTAACCAAACCGCTCTTCGATCCGCATTGTCATCTCAATGGCAAGCAGCGAATGGCCGCCCAATTCAAAGAACTTATCGTGGATACCGACGGGGCTTAACCCAAGAAGTTCTTCCCAAATCCCCGCGAGGATAGTCTCCATGTCGGTCTTTGGTGCCTCAAAGGGATTGGTCAGGTTCGGACGGTTATGGCCACCTGTTGAAGCTTCCGCCGTGTGTGGCCTGGCAGTGAAGTCGACCCATTCGGCTAGTCTCGTCTTCAATGGTGTTGTGGAAATGGCAATCTGGTTGGCATCAAGCGCTGCCAGCCGCAAAAGTGCCTCGGCCCCATCTTCGGGCGAAATGGCATCTTCTCGGTGGATCTGATCCGCAAAAGCCCATTCATCCCAATTGACCGAGATCCACCTAGCGTCCGTGGGCCTGGACGCGGCAAAGCTGTCGAGCATCTGATTGGCAGCCGCATAATACCCCAGATTAACTCCGCCAAGAACCGCAGAAAGTGACGATCCAAGAATAACAAAATCCGGGGTATGACCTTGTAGTGCCTTGGCCAGCGTTTGTGCACCGCCGATCTTCGGATTAAGCTGGCGCGCCAGATCGTCGGATTTCAGCTTCTTCAGCTTTCCGAACCCGTCTTTCACGTTTCCCGCCATATGAAAAACACCATCAATTTCGCCAAACAGTTCTCGGCCATCGGACAGGGCTTGTTCAAGCGCCTGTTGGTCTGTCGCGTCAGCCTTCAGAGCAAGTACATGGCCCTTGCGGTCCAAATTCATCAGCGTGCGTGCAAGGGTCGCGGTCTTGTCAAATTCGTCCGACCCGGCGGTCAAGGCCTCCCAATTGGCCTTGGGTGGCGCGCCGTTTCGAGAAATGAGAACCAGTTTCGCCTGATACTTTTCGGCTAGCATCCGTGCAATCGACAATCCGATATTTCCGAGACCTCCAGTAATCACATAGACGCCGTTTGTTTTGAAAAGCGGCGAGGGATCAACGGGCTCCAACGGCTGCGCAGTGCAGCTCAGAACGTGTCTTTTGCCGCCAATATACGCGACGCTGGGCGTGAATTCAGACGCCTGTAGCTCGTCCAGCACCCAGCGCGCAAGCTGGTCCGCGGCGGCCGTAGATTGATCGTCTTTCGCGACATCCACAGTTGTGACCTGCAGTGATGAAACTTCCTGCCCCAATGTCTTCGCCAAGGCCAGGGTGGCTGACGCTGCAATGGAACATGTTCCATCGGGCCGGGCCGGTTGCGCCTGCGTTGTCAGCGAAATCATCTGAAACTTTGCCATCCCATTCGTTTTGGCAAGTTCGATGGCCGCATTTTGCATTGTGCTTATGCAGGTTTCAGCATCTTTAAGCATCAGAGGCCAAAAGGAAACGACATGGGTGATCGGGCTGGCCTCAAGATTGAGTTTGGCGGCCAGTTGTCTCATGTGTTCCGGGTCATGGGGATTCACAACAAAAGATCCGTCTTTTCGCTGCATGAACCGTTTCCCCGCCGTGGCCTTGATGGTTGTTACGCCTTGCTCTTGTATTGAGTTCTGTAAGCTGTTCGCAGCGCTGCGTTTGTCGCTGAAGATCAGCACGCGTGCTTCATCGGGAAAGGTGGATAAGTTCTCGATTGGTGTTTCAATCCAGTCAGGCACATAGGCCCAATCAACCATGGCCTTGCGCGAGGCGGCAGCCTGCATGCTTGGGTCTTCGCCGCCGCCGACCCAGTAACTGTCGCGTTCGAACGGGTAGGGCGGCAGCGCCACCTTTCGCCGAACTTCGCCCCTGTAATATGTATGCCAGTCAATATCCGCACCTTGCGCCCACAACTGACCGAGCGCGTCCGTCACAAGATCGACCTCTTCCGAAGGCCCCGCCTTGCTGTCCATCGACGACAGTGCAACAGAGTTGTTGCCCACAAGCAGAAGTCCGGCAAGGTTGGTCAGCGAGCGGCCCGGTCCGATCTCAAGGAAGATCGCATCTTGCAACGCCAGACCACCTTGCACACAGTTGGCAAAACGAACCGTGCTTCTGATATGCATGGCCCAATAGGCGGGGTCAGTTGCGGCCGTTGCCGTCAGCACGCTGCCAGTGAGGTTCGAGTAGACGTCGACACTTGGCGGCCGCAAACGTACATCCTTGAACGCCTCAATGAATGCATCAAGGATCGGATCCATCATGGCGGAATGGAACGCATGAGACGTTCGCAGCAACGTCGGAGTGATCTTCTGGTTTTCAAGCCGTTTGGCCAGTCGTTTTATAGCTGGTGTCGGACCCGCCACCACTGTCATGCTAGGCGCATTGACGGTCGCCACCGCAATATCGTTCGGTAAAAGAGAGCGCACAAACCCCTCGTCCTTTGGGATTGCCAGCATTGCTCCGGGTTTGCAGGACGCCATCAAAGCACCGCGCCGCGCAACAAGTCGTACCGCATCCTTCAGTGTCATGACCCCGGCCAGTGTCGCCGCCACGTATTCGCCAATGCTGTGACCAATCATGGCGCGTGGGCGAACGCCCCACGACATCCAAAGCTGGGCGAGCGCATATTCGACCGCAAACAAAGCGGGTTGTGTGAACTGGGTCTGCTTCAACTTGTCAGCTGCGCGTTTTCGAGCCTCTTTCTTTGGAAACACAATAGGTTTCAGATCCAGATCGGTTGCTACCCGGAACGCGCGGCAACACCGGTCGAATGCGCGGCGAAAAACGGGTTCGGCCCGGTGCAGACCTCTGCCCATATCCGGATATTGTGAGCCTTGGCCGGAAAACATGAACACGACGGGGCGGTCTTCGCCGTTGGACTGAAACGTGCGCACTTTTTCGGTATTGTGAGACAGAAGCGCGAGCGCGCTGCCGGCCGGATTGTCGGAGTCAACACGCACATAGCGCCGATGCGCGAAACGGGTCCGGCCGGTTTTAGCGGTATATGCAATGTCGGCGAGTTCAGATGAAGTTGCCGTCATGATTTGGCGGGCCTGTGCCAAAGCCAGCCGATTCAGTGCTGTCTCACTTCGGGCGGACATGACCACCAACTGCCGCTTGCGTCCTGGTCCTGAGTTGGTCTGCTTTGGCGGTTCTTCCAGAAGGACATGCGCATTTGTTCCACCTACCCCAAATGAACTGACACCCGCGCGCCGAGGCCCGTCTTTTGCCTGTATCGTGGCAGCGTCGCGATTCACGTAGAACGGGCTTGTCGGAAAATCGATCCCCGGGGCGGGAACACTGAAATGGGGGTTGGGTGGCACTTTGCCGGTTTCGGTCACCAGTGCAGCCTTGATCAGACCGGCGACCCCAGCGGCGCAGCTGAGGTGTCCCAGATTGGCTTTGACCGAACCAATTGAACAGAACTGCGTGTCATCCGTTGATTTGCGAAAGACACGCGTCAGGGCCGAAACCTCGATGGGGTCGCCGAGCATCGTCGCTGTTCCATGGGCCTCGATGTATCCGACGGAACGCGGTGCAATGCCTGCCATCTCAAAGGCAGTCTCAATCGCGCGCGCCTGTCCTTCTGCACTTGGCGCTGCATAGCTGACCTTGTTTGCTCCATCGTTGTTGTGCCCGAAACCTCTGATCACGGCCCGTATGCGGTCTCCGTCGCGGATCGCCTTGTCCAGGCGTTTTAAAACAACAAGCCCGACGCCGCTGCCGACGATGGTGCCCTGAGCGGCGGCATCGAACGGACGGCATTGCCCGTCGGGTGACAAGATTCCACCCGCTGCAAACAGATAACCACGCCGCTGGGGAACTTTCACCGTCACTCCGCCGGCCAAGGCAATATCGCAGCTTTCTTCCAGTAGGCTTTGGCAGGCAAGACACGTAGCAACCAGCGATGTCGAACACGACGTCTGAACGGTTATAGCTGGACCGGTCAGGTTCAGCTTATAAGCCACCTGAGTGGCCATGTAGTCTTTATCGTTTGTTATCATCAATTGCATGCCGTCCAAAAATCCCAGACGATCAAGATTGCGATTGATCAGATAGAGGTATCCGGACAATTCGCACCCGCCAAACACGCCGATATCACCCTTGTAGCGGTTGGGGACGTACCCGGCATCTTCCAGACTGTGCCAGGCGCATTCCAGAAACAGGCGGTGTTGAGGATCGGTCAGTTCGGCGTCACGGGGGCTGAACCCAAAGAACTCGGCGTCGAACTTGTCGACATCCTCGAGAAGGGTGGCTTTGTTGACGTAGTTTGGCAGTTCGTGGATGTCTTTGGGAACACTTGCTCCTTCCATTTGTTCGGCTGTCAGCGTTGTTACGGCTTCGCGCCCGGCCAGAAGGTTTTGCCACAGCTCTTCGACAGTCGCAGCGCCGGGAAAGCGGCCCTGCATTCCGATGATCGCGATGGAGTTTTCATCCGGCGCGATGGAAGTCCTTTGAGTGTTCATTCAGAGAGCCATCAACATAATCAAACAATGAGTCGGCGAAATCCGGGTTAGAAAAGGGAAAGAAGTGATCGCCCGCAAAAAGACGACACTCGAACCGAAGGCGCGTCCGATGGCGCCAGCCGAGAACGGCATCAAATGGAACCCGCGGGTCGTTATCAGAGCCTACGGCGAGGATAGGGCAATCAAGCGGCGGATGGTTTTCTGCGTCATCCGCGTCGTAACGTTCCAGCAAGGTGAAATCGGCGCGCACAGCAGGCAACACCCGGTCCATCAAGTTAGCGTTGGCGAGAACGTCGGCCGGTGTCCCATCAATCGCTTCCAGCTCTTTCAGAAACGCGACGCGCGGCAAGCCGGATATCGCGACCTCATGGGTGGCCATTTGTGGCGCGCGCCCAGCGACAACAAGCAAATTGGGCACGCGACCCTTTGCCCCCAGCGCTCGGGCTGTTTCATAGGCCAAAAGTGCCCCGAAACTGTGCCCGAACAGGGCATAGGGCCGATCCGTGAGCGGCAGTATTTTTGTGACGACGGCAGCGAGGAGGGACGACCACGATTCAACAGGGATGTGGTTCAATAGCGCTCCTCGACCTGGCAATGTTATGGATCTGACGTCCAAAACCGGCGCAAAACCGCTTATCCAATCTTGAAAGCGCTCTCCCGCACCGCCTGCATGCGGAAAACAGAGCAGGCGACCGGACAGGCCTGCACAGGTAGCGTCATGCGGATTCAATGCGATTTCAACACTCACAGCGTCTGTCACCTCTGGCGATGATTATCGGCACGCGCTGCGCACCTAACCACTGATCTGCCTGTACCATAACACAAATTGGTTCTTTTGGCGCGCCAGCACGTGTGCTGCTGATCATCAAACGTGATCAAGGACGCCAAATATGCTACTCTTAGCTCACCATCTGCATGTTTTACGTGCCAAACACTTATTCATATTGAGGTGCATGTCATAGGCACTGCACCGATTGCATTCGGAGGTGACGATGCCAGGCGGCGGCAAAGGCGGAGGTGGCAGAAGCACCGTAAACGTCAACAACGGACCTATTTCAATCGATTCAGATACCGATGCGGATGTCACGGTAAATGGTCTCGATGATATCGGTGTTACGCTCAATGGTGGAGCGAACCCGATCAAGTCTGAGACCAAGCTTGAGGGCGGGGATCCGATCAAAACGGAAAGCCTTCAGGACATCAAGATTTCTGAGCCGATAGTCACCGAAAGCTCAAGCGATCTGACGCTCGAGATCAAGCCGCTGTCGATCGATGTGAAACCGGTGGCATTGGATTTCTGCACCACGGTTAACTACGGTAAGCTGCCCACCGGCATCATCTGCCAACCGTACCACCACCATATCGGCGTGACCTATATGGGTGTCGAGTATTACGGCGTGACCTATAGCGGTGAAAGCAAGCAGATCTACGAAGAGTTGCCTTTCCGTCCTTCGGTCCAGTTACCGGCGCAAAGTTCGGCACCGTCGTCGGGGCATGCCACAGCCGGTAAGCAACCCAGTTCTGGTGGTGTGAAAATCCATATCAAGTAGGCGCGACATGGCAACGGCATCAAAGAAAACAACCTCAGACGTCAAACTTGTTGAGCCGCTTGTTTTGATTGGCGAACCGAGTGCGTTGTGCGGCACTCTGAACCTTGAGAACGCGGGTGCTGAACGAAAGGCACTGCGCGATCTTAAGTTGACCCAGGTGCCAGCAAAGGGGGGAAGGGGTACAAAAACCAAGGTATCTGAACCGGCCTTGGCCGTTGATTTGCCACGCGTCAAAATTCGAGCCGGCGCCAGAAAAGCTGTACCTTTGACCGTTGCCCTGAAACCGTCGACGCCACCCGGCATATACACGATGTCATTTCCCTTAGACGGCGCGGACCATCAGGCCCAAGTCATCGTAACCGAGGTCGTCGATTTTGAGGTTTCACCCCCCGAAGTGTTTGTGGTGGGAAAGAAAGGTGCAAAGGTCGAAAAGCTGATGGCCTTTCAAAACCATGGCAACGTTCCTGTCACCATTCCGGCAATCGGAGCCGTGCAACTTGATCTTGACGAGATACACTGCCGGGCACAGCGGGCGACGCTCAAGAAGCTTGAAGATACGGAACGTACCTTGGACGATGTGATGCGCGCCATGTCGCTCAGTTATGAGGCTGAGCTGGCGAGTTTCGCGCCGCTTAAGGTCACCAACGAAGCCATTACGCTGGAAGCGGGTCAGGCAGCATCACAAATCTGGACCTTTCAGATCCCGAGCAAGATTCCAGTCCGCGTCGAGACCACTGCATTCATACGGATTCTTTCGGAAACTGTGACGGCACGCATTTTGGCTGTCTGAAGGTTCCTCTATCCGCGCTTAGGAGGCAAGAACATGCAAAAAACGATGACACCCCCCGGTGGCAGTTATGCCCGAAAACCCGAGGTGTTCTATGCATATTGCTATCGCACGCAGAGCATGCGGATGATGGATATTGACGACTACCTCTGCAGTCTCCGCGAAGGGTACACGCAGCTGCAGGCCTACTACTCCACCGCACTTTATGGGGTGCCGGGCGTGCAGTATTCTCCAAAACAGTGTGGATGCGACTACGGGTGTGAGTGCTGTGACAGCCCGCGCGTTTACGACAGCTGCTGCGAGTGCTGTATTTGTGATGGAGACGTATTGATCGAAGCTAGGTGTTCTGAACGGCGCGTCATCTCGATTACGTTTTCCAATGACAGCCGGCGAACACGCGACGTGGCACTTTCACTAAGCAGTTTCACAACGGCAAGCGGGCGCGATCTTGGGTGGAATGCTTCTTTGTCCGAAACCAAATTCACGTTGGGACCTTGCGAGGAAAAAGTTATTTCGCTCGCTGTCAATATCGATTGTTCTGTGTTCCACAAAGACCATGGCACGGGCAAATCCTCGAAAGATCGCGAAGAGAAAGACGATCAACGTCGTCACGATGTGGACCGCTGTGAAGTCGCTTATGCGCGCGTTAACGCGGATGGGTGCATCAACCGGCCCGTTCTTGTCGCAGTCGCCGTTCTGCCAAATCAGTGCGACAGCCATATTTCCACCTGTAAGTGCGATTGCTGCTGACCTGAGACCAAGCTAACAGATCGGAGCCTGTATTTGCGCCCCATTTTCGATAGGCGGTATCCTACTAGAAACGTGTGTCACCCCGCGTGATATTGTTGCTGGTGCGAGCAAGGTCCAGGTGGCCAGGAAGGTGCGTGCGAGCCAAGGCCGTCGTCGGCTATTGGGAGAATCCCGGCCAATAATCGCCCAGGCTTTTGCCCAAAAGATCTGAAAGCCCGGCATTTCGGTGCGATAGATGCTGGCGCAGGTAGTCGCGCGTTTTGGGCCGTATGTCCGACGGCGGTCGATCCTGCGTTAGAACCCGCTTTTCGACGAAATGATACCAACGACGGTAAGCTTTGTGACCGATGGCAGACATGGCGCGACCGAAGCCATCGAAATGGCGGGCGTAGCGATAGCGCACCAAAATCTTGCCCACGCGATTCAGGCGAAGCAGCGTACTTGTTCGGGTCGGATACTTTGTTCGATTGTGCCAGGTTTCCACCTTTGCGACCGGCATCGGTGAAAGCCCGAGAAATGTGGTAACACCATCCATCGCGGCCTGCTGATCGGCCTTGAATTCCTCGAACAAGACAACATGCACCCGGTCCTTCCCAAGCGCCGCATGGAATTGCCGTAGGGACGGGGCATAGGTTGAACCCAACACGATTGAAGGTTCGCTGCTGAGCGCTTTTTCAAAAGACACACAGGTGCGTCCGCTGCGCAGAAGATGCCAGTATTGCGAAAAAGCGCGCCGGACCGGATCTCGCAGCATGAAAATTACTTTTGCATCCGGGTTCATTGCTTTGATGCGAAACGCTGCGACATCGGACATCAGGTAGGTTGTTGAATCCTCGCCCGTAAGGCATCCATCGGGCGCATCAGAAAAGCGGTTTTGATACCAGTCCTTCAGGGCCGGGTCGCCGGGAGAACGTGCAACCAGATCGTCACCCTCCATCCCCAGGAAATCACCGTGTGCAATGGGATCGTCGGCATCAAAGAAGTACAGCTCGTTTTTGGCCATCCAGACGTCGGGGTGTTGATCCAAAACTTGATGCAGTGAGGTTGTGCCGCATTTCGGAGCTCCTCCGATGATGAAGTCCGGTATTGCCAAAATCATTGCCTCCTATTCGATCATCGGGCGGAAGAGGGTTGAAAGCTAAGACGCAGCAATCTGGCTTGCCAATTCGGTTCGGGGCGCTGATTGCAGGGTTCGACACCGCTCCAGAAACTCGGCGTTTTGCAAATCTTCGTTGTAGTCGCGCTCGACTTTCTTGCGGGCAGCTGTTGCCAAGGCCGTTGCGTTTTCGATGTTTTGCGCAACGAACAGAATGTTCTGACACAGCTCTTCTGCGTTGTATTCATCAGACAGTAGCCCGGTCTCATGATGGGTGACCAGTTCGGGTATGCCGGAATGGCGCGTTGCGCATACCGGGGTTCCAAGCGCCATCGCCTCCATCAAGGTAACTGGTATGCCTTCCTGGTCACCATCCTTTGCCGTGCAGCTTGGGGCGAGCAAGACATCCGAATTAGTAATCCGTTTCAGGGCATCTTGATGAGGCAGGGCACCGAGAAAACGAACGCGATCTTGCAATCCGTTACGCGTCACCTGATCTTGCAGTTCCGATGTCAGCGGGCCGTCGCCGCCAATGTCGTAACGCCAGCCGATCTCGGGGTGGTGTTGGTGCAGCAACACCAATGCGTCAATTGCGGTCTTCAACCCCTTTTTCTCCACCAACCGGCACAGGCTAAACAGGCGCAAAGTCGTGTCGACTTTGGGTGCCGAATAAGCGTATCGAGACACTGGAATGCCAAGGTGCCGGGTTTCGACGCGCGCGTCGGGGGCGCCGCACTCAACAAGACGCTTGGCGAATTGTGCATTGACCGTGACATGCAGATCGCCCTGGATGAAGAGATCCCGGTATCGTTCCAACCTATCGCGCTGATACTCGACACTCACATCCCGACCGTGAAAAACAGTCACCAAAGGTGGGCGATGTTTCCAGCCCTTTTGCGCGCGTGCCACCGCAGCGCCGCGATACCCGAAATGTGCAATGACAACGTCTGCATCAATCTGTCGCCGCCATGCAGATCGATCCATCCGCGCGGCCAGTCGGTCCGCCAAATGTCTTGGGATGGCCTGTAACAGGCTTGGTCTTGTCGGGGGCCAAACGACAATTCGAACGTCGGTCAGCAAAGCCTTTTCTTCATCCGAAAGTGGTGTCTCTGCTTCGAACGTTTTGCAGGCCACCGTCACTTGATGTCCCTGTGCCACGGCATACATCACCTGTGAGGTGACAAACGTCTGTGACACCGTTGGAAAGCTCGAGACACAAAAGCAGATGTTCACGGGTCGGCTCCGATTTCGTTGGATTTGCCAATTCAGGCTGAGCAGCGGACACTTTGTTGCGAAACAGCCCTGTTCAGTACCGACAGGAACGCCTCATGCTGGCGTTTGAAATCGAGTTCGGGGCGTTTGGCGTAGTCCAATGCTGTTTTTGACAGATCGTTGTAGGCATCTTCGTTCGACCATAGCTTGCGCAGCGCATCGACCCACTCCTCGGTCGGTGCATCATGGGGCAGAACGATGCCGCCGGGTCCGATGGCCTGACTCAGCCCCCCTCGGTTCGAACCGATCACGGGGATACCACTGCAATGGGCCTCGGACGCAACGCGGCCCCAGGCTTCTTCCCACTGGCTTGGCGCCAGCAGTACCTTTGTACGCCCATAGACCTTCGACATATCTGATGTTCGGCTCATGAACGTGACGTTGGGCAGCTCGGCAATTTCGGCCATAATTTGTTTGAAAAGACCGTCCCAAAGTGTCCAGGCCTCGACAAACAGGAACGGAATATCCGGGCAGGCACGCGCCATTTCGCGCGCAACCTCATACCCTTTTTTTGGATGTATGTTGATAAGCGTCGCGAATTCTCTGGTGGTGTCGCATCTATATTCTTCAAAATTTATGGTTGGCGTAATCACCGCGCAATCGATGCTGTAGGCGTCGTGGTAGGCCCCCGCTGTAAAGTTTGAATTGGCGATGAAACTTGCGCCAGGGATCATACTTACATCCCCTTCGTTTTCGTCAAACTCAACGTTGCGCAGATATAGAACAACAGGCAGGCCGAGTTCTGCAAACTCCATACCCAAGCGGGCTGAATGTCGAGTTTGGATGACCACGACATCGGGTCGGAAACGATCGACGGCTGCGGAAATTCGGGCCGGGTCCACGGGTTCCCAGGTGCGCATGACCTCGTAACCCTGACTGTGGTCGATACTGAACGGGCGACCGGTGATCTTGCGCTGGGCTCTCATCCGAAACCCAAAGAACCCACGACCAGAAAAGCCGCAATACACGGCGCATTCATGACCTTGGGCAATGCTCTCGCGGATCAAATGATCGGTGCTGTTCTGGGTGCCGCCGCTGGCTTCGGGCAACCAACCATTTCCACCCGCAAATAGAATTCGCATTTTCATACCCTTACAAATGGGCGCAGGCATACTGCGCGCTTTGAATTGTTGTGACGGGCGAGGCCGGTATGCTGATTCATCAATGATCTGCCCCGTCTGTTGGCCGGGTTACGAGAGGCTGGATTGGCGAGGTTGCGCACCAAGTTTTGCAAGCATCCGAATGTAGTTCGACATCCGACGCGTAAAGATGTTGGATCTTATCGACACCAGATTGTGACAGGTCGGACTTTTGCGTTCGTGATCCGGTGGTCTTGTTTGCATGCAATAGCAGCCCCGGGGGCACGCCAGTCAACTTAGTCAGCCCCTCGGCCATCTTGTGAAATGGGATCAACGCATCGACCATCACGGTATCACCGTCACAGATGTAATCCGATTGAGGTCGAAAATGGAAAAACCTCATGGTCGTTTTGCGAAAGGCCTTTTGTGTCCAAAGCCGGTTCAGGAAGTCATCGACCGGTTGCGTCCCGATCATTCTGGATCCGAACTGTCGGTCTTGCGCGTTGCGTCCACCGGATTTCAGATAGTCATAGGCAGACAAAAACCGATCCACAGGGTCCCTAAGGATCGCGATCTTGGGTAGCTGTTGCCATGCCCTTGGACATTCCGACTTTACATCGTTCCACGTCCTGTGCCGCACGCGGTACCCGAACAAAGCGTCTTCCACCGACGTACCGGCGTTCTTGGGTATGTGTATTAGGATAAGGCCGCGTCTCAGATAGACATCTTCAAGCTGCGGGTCGGGCTTGGGCTGTGAGCGTTCAATCATTCGGCTGGGCATCACGCGCCAACCGATCTCGGTGCTAATCCGTGTCAGCGTCTGCATCACATAGCCTCCGGCATCCGGACTGCGCAACCGGCACAAAAGCGTGGTGCAGTTGGTGTTGTAGAGCACATCATGCGGGCCTCTTATCGCCGCGTTTTTTCAGTTCCTGTAAGGCTTTGACTGCCAACCCTTTCACTTCGCTCAGGGTGTCGCGGCCATAGGCACTGAAGGTCAAAAAGACTGCAAACGCGGCATAGCTTATCGTGGTTCCGGCAAGGAGCTTTGCAAACGCGTGATTGGGCAATGAGGCTTGCGTAACCAAAATGATCACGTAACAAACGAGGCCGGCACAGAATGCCGGCAGAATTCGCCGCAGGATGCTATCCCGACCAACTGGTCCTTTGCGGGTTACAAGCAGCCAAAGGGGAAACAGTTTCAGCATCGTGACTGCGGCATAAGCCATCGCAAACTCACGGACGCCGAATTGCACCCCCCAGACGAATGCTGCACAGGTGACAGTCGCAGACGCAAAGCCCCACCATGCCATTTCGGTGGTGCGCCCCTGACTGACAAATAGCCACCCGGTAGGGTTTGCCAACGGTTGCGCCAAGGCGGCAATGCCCAAAGCTGCGAAGATCGGGGCGCTTTCCGTCCATTGCGCACCGAGCAAAAACGGAACGGCTGTGTCCGCCATTCCCGTCAACGCGGCGACGCCGGGCAGGATGGCAAGCTGCATCAGCCCGAAGACGCGAAAAAACGCGTGGGTGTAACGGTGCGGTTCGTCCTGCATCCGTGACAGAACGGGTACCATAACCTGCGACAATGGCTGAGCCACACGGTTCAACGGAAACAGGATCAGTTTGTACGCCCGATCATAGAACCCAAGCGCCGAACCACCCCAGACGCGCCCAATCAAGATGCTGTCGAGGTTGCGTGACAGGAAATTCGCCAGCTTGAACCCCGTCACTCCGGCGCCAAAGCCCAAAAGATCGGCAGTCCCAGCTGCGATGCTAGGGCGCGATGGGTGCCAAGGGACCCAAGCCCACACCAACAGAGCGCCGAGAACGCCGCCGGCCAGAGTACCCGCAACCAGCGCCCAGGGTGTTGGTGAGACCAACGCCCAAAGGATCGAAACAACCAAAGAAAACACGGCGATAATGCTGGCGTTGATCGCAATTCGACCAAAGCCCATACTGCGATTGAGCAGGGCAAAGTGCTGCGCCCCAAGCGCTGTGACGACCATGTTCAGGGCCATGATTCTGACCAGCCATGCCAATTCGGGTTCTTTGTAGAAATCAGCAATCAGCGGTGCCAGAAGGATCAGCAAGACTGTTAGTGTCAGGCTGACGCCCAAATTGATCCAAAACAACGAGTTGAGCTGTCCATATGTCAGAGTCCGTTTCTGGATGACCGCCTGTAGCAGACCCATTTCCTTGAACAGCGTCAGAAATGCAATGACCGGGCCGATCATAGCAATCAGGCCGAAATCTTCGGGCTTGAGCAGTCGCGACAGGATGAGAACCGACCCGAACTGACACCCGACCATCACCAGTTGGCTCAATGCGGCGTAGACGCCACCTTGAACGACGGTTCCGCCGTAGGTGTCATGGGCGACGGTTTCCACCACCTCATGAGGATCACGTTGAGCCATGCTTTAGGACTTTCTGCCAATTTGACGTCGCAAGAATTGCATGGAGCGGGGAGGTGTGCCCGCCCTTTGCACGCGCAGCATCTTTTTCAGCAACTTCCCGCCAAACGGGTGCCCTGAATGGCGGAAAACGTTCTATACGTAACAAACATGATGCAAGACTTGGGCATCCAGAACTGATGCGTATTTGATTTGCGACTTACTGACGGATTCATCCTATGGACGATTTTTCGCTCATTCTAAAGCGGGTGACGGCTCGGTTTTGCCGGTTCGGGAGCGCGTTTTAGACAAGCCTCGCAACGTCAACCCAGCTGCGGCACAAAAGCGTAAGCGTATCTGCGATGAGATGTTCGATCGATGCCCACGGACAATACAAGCGGGACTGAAGTAACCTTCGAGCAAGGCAACTGCTCTGGCGTGAAACGGCACGTTTTGTATCTGGCGCATGATCTGGATGACGCCGCCATTTGGCGACGGGTCGATATGCTTAGAACAGGCGGTGCCGACGTCAGTGTTGTCGGATTCCGACGACGCTCGGGGCCCTTGCCCGAAGATGCTCTGGTGCTGGGCCAGACCCATAATGGCAAGATGTTGCAACGCGTCTTTTTGGTTCTGAAACTTCGTCTTCGGCTGCACGCGATTGTCAGAAACGTGCCACCTGTGGATGCAATCCTCTGCAGGAACCTTGAGATGCTGGCGCTTGCGGTACCGTTGCTTCGGGTTCTGCGATCAACTCGGCCGGTCTCATTAGTCTACGAGGTCCTCGATATTCATCGCCTTATGGTTGGCCAATCAATCAAGGCGCAGGTAATGCGCTGGATTGAACGCCGACTGTGCCGGAAGGTGGATCAAATTGTCGTTTCTTCTCCGGCCTTTCAGCGAGAGTACTTTGTTCCAGTCCAGCGCAGCACGGCTCCGATCCTCTTGGTTGAAAATAAGGTGGTTGCGCAGAGCGACGACCCATCTGGAACCAGCGGTCGATCAACGGGTGCAGTTCAAGCTGTGCTTCGCATCGGTTGGTTCGGAATTCTAAGGTGTCGCTTTTCTCTGCGATGCCTGGATACCCTCACAAAAGCCAATCCGGGACGCTATAGGATTGTGTTGCGCGGACGTCCCGCGCTTGATGAATTGCCCGACTTCCATGATGTCGTTGAGGGTAACCCGGATTTGGTGTTCGAAGGTCCATACTCCTACCCGAATGATCTTGCTGCGATCTATCGGGACGTGGATCTTGCCTGGATGATCGACCGCTACGATTCCGGCGGCAATTCGGATTGGCTTTTGCCAAACCGCCTGTATGAAAGTGGACTGAACGGCGTGCCGCCAATCGCACTCGCCGGAACAGAAACAGCGCACCTTATAGGCGAACTTGGCATTGGTCTGATACTGGAAAAAGCAGATGACGCGTCGGTCATCTCGGCAATGGAGCAAGTGTCACCTGAGATCGTGGATCATTTGCACCAGATGCAACATGCAGTACCGCCAGACGTTTGGCAGGTTAGACAGCATGATGCGTGCGACCTTGTTGCGGCAATCACCGAAAAGCAGCCATTCAAAGCGTCAGAAAGCATCAATACAGCGCAAGATGCGGTGCTGATTGTCATTCCGACCTTTAACGAAGCTGAGCATATCGCGGGTGTTGTAGATGGGCTGACAGTCTTTCTTAAACGCAGACGCGAACAGGCAGCGCATACGCGTTTGGTGATCGCTGATGGCGGCTCAACGGACGGGACGCAAGACATTGTCAGGGACAAAATCGCAGCCTTGCCACACTATGACATACGGCTGCTGGACAACCCCGCCCGATATCAGAGTGCCGGAGTGAACGCGGCCTGTGCCCGGTATGGTGAGGGTATAGACTGGTTGGTCCGCCTAGACGCGCACTCCGACTACCCGGTCGACTACATTGATACCTTGCTGGCTGAGGCGGATCGGACCAAGGCGGCCAGCGTCGTCGTCCCAATGCACGCAGTTGGTGCGACCCTGATACAGCACGCCATCGCCGTGACGCAGAACGCTCGTCTTGGAAACGGCGGGTCGGCGCATCGAACCGGCGGCTTCGGACGGTTCGTTGATCATGGGCATCACGCGCTTATGCGTCTTGATGCTTTCAGGTCAGTCGGCGGGTATGACCCGCGGTTTTCGCACAATGAGGATGCCGAACTGGATAGGCGCCTGACGCAGTCGGGGCACCGGATTTGGCTGACGTCAAACACGCGGCTTGAATACTTTCCACGGAGCACCATCACCGCATTGTTCCGTCAATACTTCAATTTTGGCGGGGGCAGGGCGCGGACGATGTTGAAGCACCGTCAGATGCCGCGGCTGAGGCAGGCTGCGATGATCGGTATCGCTCCACTGTTAGGGCTGGCAGCTCTGGCCCCAATCGCCCCAATCTTTGCATTGCCTGCAGTGATTTGGATCTCGGCCTGTCTGATCTCGGGCGCGATACTTGCCGCTACAAAGCTTGAGGTTTCAGCGCTGGGTGCTGGTCCGATTGCGATCGTTATGCATCTGGGTTGGTCGACTGGCTTCTGGAAGCAGCTGTTACTGCGCCCATCGGATGTACGGTTCGGCGATGTTCCAATTTCCAACACTCAGAAACCCGCGATCCCGTTGGAGCATATCGCTGTTGGCGTTTGTACGTATCAACGTACTAGCCTGATGGATACGTTAACAACGCTTGAACATCAGAACCTTCCAAATGGCACGAAACTATCGATCATTGTTGTCGATAATGATGCGTCACCCAGCGCCCGCAGCATTGTCGATGAATTCGCTGCGGCCTCACGTCACCAAGTGATCTACCGATTTGCGCCTGCGGGAAACATCGCGATTGCACGCAATGCTGCACTGGATGAGGCTGAACTCCAAGGTTTGCGTGCCTTTGCGTTCATCGATGACGATGAGCTGGCTCCGCCGAACTGGCTCAGTGACCTTGTTGTGCGCCTCGCAGATGCCGATGCAGACGTTGTGGTCGGGCCAGTTCGCGCAGGGTATGGACCAGAGGCACCACGTTGGATGCGTGCGCTGCGCATTCACGACACAACACCAGAACTCGGGGCTGATGGCCGACCAATCGCGGGTCATAGCTGCAACGTCATTATGGATCTCGGTAGCGATGCTCTGGCGGGCCGACGTTTCGATTTGGATCGGGGCGTATCAGGGGGCGAAGATACTGCGTTCTTCAAAGAAGCTGTTGAACATGGCGCCCGGATTGCATTCGCCCCGCATGCTCAGCTTGAAGAGCCGGTAACGCCGTCGCGAGCAACCATGTCGTGGCTGATGCGGCGACGGTTCCGAATGGGACAGACACATGGAAGTCTCTTGCGCCAGCACGGCCGAGGTAGCGTGCGCCTGAGGGCTCTGCCACTGGCGGTTGCCAAGGTGATTTACTGTGTTTTTTTCGCGCTGATAACTGCGCCAAGTGCCGCGCGGCGCAATGCAAACCTGCTGCGTGGCGCGCTACATTGCGGAACTATCGCGTCTTTGATTGGGGTTCAAGATATCACGGTCTATGGCGAGGCCAGCGAAAAGGCTTAGGTGGCTTCGACCTGAACGGGACTGGTTGTCCACGCTATGAAGGCAGCGTTAGCGCAACTGTTTCGCATCCCCCGCTTGATTGTTTACATTTTTGCCACAGGAGGGCCTAGAATTGAGTGGTCGTCCGGGGTGTTTTTGCTGTACTCTGCATCAAATGGTGGGGGAATGGGGCGTTAAATTGAGCCTCCGCCAATAGGGGAAACGATGCAGTTACCGATTTTTGTTGCAGGACTTTTTCTGTCTGTTCTTGTGTCAGCAGTGATTGGATATGCGGCTGGATTCAGCTCGGCTCAGCTGGTTCTGTTTGTCGTCGCGGTCACTGTGTTGCTGCAACTGGTCTACGTCCTTGTTGTTGCGCTGTTGGCGGTTGACAGAAAGCGCAAAACCCAAGCGGCAGATGATCGCGCACCAACCGTGCCGTCCGCGCAAGTGTCCCCAAAGTCGGATGCGTAATTCCGGTCACGGTTTCTTAGGGCATCCTGACGAAAAACGGCTCAATTCCGTAGCATCTCAGGCGATTGCACGCTGAAGTGATGTCACTGGCTTAGTTTCACTTGGATGAAGGTACCTTGTGCTTTACGCCGCTTGGGGACAGCCCATCGAAGTCACGTAAGCTTAGCCAGGTCTGATGTCTGCCAGCGTCACCGTCATTATCGCCGCATTTAATGCTCAGGATACGGTATCCCGTGCGATCCGTTCGGCTTTGGCCCAGCCGGAAACGGCTGAGGTTATTGTTGTCGACGATGCGTCGCGGGACGCCACATGTGGCGTCGTTGCAGACGAAGCCAAGCGCGACCCGCGTGTTCACCTTATCCAACAAGAGACCAACCACGGGCCCGCCGCTGCGCGCAATAGAGCGCTAGATGTTGCAACTTCAGACTATGTGGCTGTGCTGGATTCTGATGATGTATTTCTGCCCCGGCGGCTTGCGCACCTGTCGTCTGTCAAGAACTGCGAAATGGTCGCGGACAATATCGCATTCGTGACACCGGAAAACTTGTCGGAGGCGACAGAACAGGATTGGTCAGTTATCGACCCGAAATTTGCACCGCTTGTCGCAGCAGAGTTTGTACGGGGCAACCTTCGCAATCACGGGATGTCACGCGGTGAGTTAGGGTTTCTGAAACCCGTTCTTTCCCGAGATTTTTTAGAACAGAACAAATTGCGGTATGATCCTTCTTTGCGGCTTGGCGAAGATTACGATCTTTACGTGCGGATGCTGCTGGCCGGAGCGCGGATGCAATTGACACGCCGACCGGGATACGCGGCGGTTGTGCGTTCGAATTCTCTAAGCGCACGTCATGGCGCGTCCGAATTGGCGCAGCTGCATATCGCGCTTCAAGCGCATCTGGACAGCAGGCCGCAATCTTCGGATCTGACTCGCGCCATGCAGCAACATCTGCGGGACATTCGGCGGAAACGGGATCACCGGATCTCTCTTGATCTGCGGCGCGAGCAAGGGGTGTGGGCCGCGGTACGCTATCTGATCAGCGCGCGCGATCGCGCTTGGCCTGTAGCACTGCAGATCCTGCGCGATAAGCTGAATCTTAGTAAAACGGCGGCGGATGCAGCACCCGAGAAGGGATCACGACTGCTGCTATCGGTCGAATAGTCGGCGTGCAGATCAGTCTAGGTGACGTCCAAAACCACATGCCGAGGAACTTTGGCCGTGCCTACATCTTTCTTGCTAAGCGCAAGGCGCGTGGAGCGCCAGTTTGGTAGGTAACCCAAACCATCCAGCCCTGCGGGGCCGTCAGCAATAACATCGACGGGTCCAGTACTGGCCAGTTTTGCGAGTTTGCTAGCCATGATGCGGCGTGCCACCCAGTCTGATGGATTGACCGGGACGCGTACTACAGTTGGAGGTGCGTCGATCAGATCAATCTGATCCGGAGAGGCCAGCACAATGGTTTTGGGGCTTCCGGTCGATCGGTTGTGCCTGACAAATCCAGCAGGGCGCCAACGGTCGATAAGGCTGTTTGTCAGATCAAGCAACAGCGCCGGGCGACGCCCAAGCCGTCGAATAATATGCCACACCTTTGCAGATTTAGTATCGCTCACAAGGCTCTGATACATCATTGCTCTTTCAAGCCGCGCCCTGCGCTGGTTGAGCAAGGCAACAAGCTCAGCGTCTTTAGGAGCCATATTGGCGGCCAGTTTGGCTATTTTTGTGTGCGCATGTAAAAGGCGCTGCAAGGATGACACCGAAAGGCGATGGGACACTGAGCCCGAATGGCGCCGGTAAAGATAGGTCGGGTCCGGCAGTATAACGAAATTTGCACCCGCGATCAGCAGTCGGAAATACAGGTCGAAATCTTCGCCCAAACGAAGATCTTCATCGTATCTAAGGGAACGCAGTTTTCCCCTACGGATCAATGGCTTCAGATATCCAAATGAAGTAAAACCAGCGATAGCCGAGTCACTGCGGACTAAGTCAGCCACCGCAACAGGCTGCGGCTGTTCGATGTGGCTGGCCTCTAGTAAGGTTTTACCCGCCGTACGTGCGGATCCGAAACATAGCAAATCATCTGCTATTGCATCCGCCCCCATGTCTTGGGCTGCAGCCAGCATGCGCTCGATCCGCTGCGGGTGGATCAGATCGTCGGCATCGACAATCGCTATCCAATGCCCTTTGGCTGCTTCCAGCCCGGCGTTTCTCGCCCCCGCGGGGCCTCGATTTGTGTCTAAGGCGATTGATCTGAGGCGGGGGTCTGATGAGGCAAGTCGCTGGATGATCTCCAGACTGCTGTCTTCTGATGCGTCATCAACCACAATCAGTTCCAGCTCTGAATGAGATTGATTCAGAACCGAGATTATCGCTTTTTCAAGGTGGGCGGACCCATTGAAGTTTGACATCACGACAGATACCAGGGAGCCGGGCCTGGTTTGCGCTGAGTGCGGTGCCGACGTTGCGATGTTTGCCATGATCCTATCGCTCACCTACAAGCCCGTCTGTGATTGAGTTGGGCACGTTTACCGACTGGGGCAAGGCTTTTGCATGTTGTTACGATGTCTCGTCAGAACGCATCGCGGCTGGTAAAGTCTGGGCAAGAATAGCGATGTCTGTAACAGTGCTGACCTTGGTCACATAGGCGCGATCATAGGCCACCCGGCGCTTGTAGGATGTGGTGTTCCGACCATTTACTTGCCACAGACCAGTAATGCCTGGGCGTGCGCGCAGGTAGTAGCGGCTGGATGGCCCGTAGCGGCGCAACTCCTCGCTCAGAACGGGGCGGGGGCCAACAAGGCTCATGTCCCCGCGCAGGACGTTGTAAAGCTGCGGCAATTCATCAAGGCTGAGTTTTCGCAGGACATGCCCCACTGGCGTGACGCGTGGGTCATCGCGCAGTTTCTGGTTTTTGTCCCACTCAGTGCGGGCAATTGGATCGCTTTGAAGATGCCTTTGCAGAAGGTCATCACCATCCACCGCCATAGTTCTGAACTTGAGACAGGAAAAGGGCTGGCTTCGGTACCCAACCCGGCGGTGCCGATACAGAACTGGCCCCGGGGACGTTATACAAACCAAAAGTGCTAACCCCACCATGAGCGGTGACAGTATTACAAGCATGGTAACGGCGATCGCGATGTCGAGCGTTCGTTTTGTCCATCCACCCGCGGGCTCTTCCTGCGGGGCCTGATGAGTCCATACAACATGACGCGGTCGCGACACGGGCGACATAATGCCTTCGGCGGATGCCATTTCTGTCTCGATCGGTTTCATCCCACTTCATCCCTATGTCTTAAGAACCGGCACCTTGTATAAGCACCGCTGCCACCTAAAGTTGCAAAGACAATCGCCGTAAAACACCAACCGGTGCCGGCGAAAGTGATCCGTGTACAATTTACGCCACTCGTTACTGTATTCTGACACACTGTGGTTAGATGGATATGACAAATGCTGCGATTGCAAACGCCGGTGGCGATTCAAGCAAAGCACCGCCTATGGTTGCTTGGACTTTCGCCGGATTTCCGCACAACCACACATTTTCATCGCTTAACTTTTGACGGATGATGCCACACATGCCCGAATCGAAGGCAATAGATAAACGCCTCCCCAACAATCTCCGTTACGCAATTCAAAGACTGACTCGCTGACTGAAGATTCACGTTAAACACGAAACGGTGCTGCCGACCAATGGCGATAGGATCATTTGAAAACCAACCTAGCCCGTTGACCCCAACGGTTGGTGATTTAGACACGGCCCTGTTTGGCTCTAGCATACGCAGGGCGCAGGTTGCCTGGGCGGTCGCAACGCACTTTAAGTGCGCGCGACCCCAAAACGCGGCCGGTTTCAATTCCAAATTGTCGAATTCGAGGTGATCCCGACATGCGTATACTGTTTGGAAGTGCTCATCCCTACTTACCGCAAATGTATGGCGGCGCTCAGGCCAGTACACATGAGTTGGTACAGCGCCTTAGCGCGCGCGGTCACACTGTTGGGGTGTTGAGTGGTCTGACAGGAGAGGGGTGGTTAGGTCTGCGCAGCAGGCTGTTGTTGAAATTAGCAAGGCGCGGCTATGTCAGCGATGAAAGTCTTGGGTATCTCGTGTTTCGGGCCTGGTTTGCACAGGATGTCGTGCATCGTGTTGTGACCGATTTCGAAGCTGATGTTGCGATTTTTCAATCGCGGCTCCCAGTGCCATTGGCACAGTCAATTGACCGAAATGCAACGCGTACCTTCATCTATCTGCGCAACGTCGAAACCGAGGATCTGGGAGGGTCGCTGGAGCAAGTGCCCAACACGGGCTTCATTGCCAATTCGCATTTTACGGCGCAACGGTTTGCAGAGACACAAGGTATATCCGCCGATGTCATTCATCCAATGATCGAAGCCGAGAAGTACCGAGTTAGCTCGACCGGTGAGAACGTGACCTTTATAAACCCGCATCCGAACAAGGGTGTCGATATCGCGCTGAAAGTGGCCGAGGCTTGCCCCGAAATCCCCTTTGTCTTTGTGCGGGGTTGGGGCCTGAGCCCCGAGCAGGAAGCCGATCTTCAGAACAACCTGTCGAGGCTTTCGAATGTCACCTTGCGCGCCTCGACCGATGATATGCGGTCTGTTTACAAAAATGCCCGTATCGTTCTTGCACCCAGCCAATGGGAAGAAGCGTTTGGTCGCATAGCGGCCGAGGCGCAGGTTAGTGGCATCCCGGTTGTGGCATCGAAAATTGGCGGGTTGCCTGAAGCCGTTGGTCCTGGTGGTATTTTGTTGGAACCGGACGCACCAGTTGGAGATTGGTTAGCGGCAGTGCGCGGCCTGTGGTGTGACGAACAGATCTATTCCAAACTGTCCAAACTTGCCCTTGAATACTCCAAACGTCCCGAGATGAACCCCGAACGTCAAATTGACAGGCTGGTTGAAGTATTGGACCGCCCCGGTTTCGTAAGACCGCCCCCTCAAGACGGAGGCGGGTCAAGCTTTGGTTCGGCTGAGGCGGGCACAGCGGTCTAGTTCGACTGTGGATTTTCAGATTCTTCAGTTGTCAGTCGACGCACCGGGATCGCATCATTGGCAGTCGGAGAGGACAGGATAACCTCTAAGACATCTCCGCCCTGAATCTGATCGTTGCGCTCGACCAAAAACGTAGAGGGCCCCTCGGTGCTGGCTCGGGTGATCTTCATACTCAACGATGCGAGCATCGAAAGCTCGACCAGACCGTTACCCGTGCGCTCGGCTTCGGCAAAAAGCGCCGCTTCGGTCTCCATTTTCACGCGAAGTTCGGAGGTGGCCGCACGCTGCTCTTGAATACCCTGGACCCTTTCCCGGTCACGCTGGTTGGTCAAGTCCAACCGGTCGCGGCGCGTTTCGCTGAGCCGTTGCTCAGCGCTCAGTTGGGCCGTTTCAACTTCGAGCAACCGCACTTGCTGATCCGTCACCGCGCGCTGCAGATTGCTTTCCCGCGTAACCGTAGACAGACCGCGCTCGACAAGGCTGGAGGCGTTATCCAGTTCTTCACTCAGTAAACTCAGCTGTCTTTGCCGCACTTCGATTTGTTGTTGAAGCCGTGTGATCCGCTCCAGAAGCAAGGCTTCCAATTCTTCGATTTGTGCAAGGTTGGATGCGAAGGCGGATTGTTCGGACGCCATGATCTTGCGCTCTTGCTCGATCAGTTCGGCACCCAACGGGGACGACGTTAGCTCTTGTGGCGCTACGAACTCTGTTCCGGCTTCCTCGGCTTCCAATCGCGCGAGCCTCGCCAGACGGCGCATAAGCTCAAGCTCCATCACCCGGTAGTTGCCGATGGCGCTCAACGCGTTGCGTTCGCCCCGCACTAATGCTGACGACGCATCGTCTATACCGCCCGAAAGGCTGAGAGCCTGAAGCACCGTCATACCTGGTACATGCGAATACGCGCCCGGGGATTTGACGTCGCCGAGTATGTAAATCGGTGCATATTCGGCAATTGTTACGATGACCTGTAAGTCGCTGCGCAAACCCATACGGTCCTGAATGCGCCCGGCCAAGTCAGCGCCAAGTTCATCAGGTGTCATTCCGGCGGCCTGCACGCTGCCGACAAGAGGCAACGCGACCGCGCCAGATGCACTAATCAGGTAGGTTCCGGCCACTGCGTCCCAAGGCAAGAATACTTCGTCGACCGGATCCCACTTGCCGATGCGGATTTCCAGCGTTTGTTGCGGTCCAAGAGTTTCAGCGCTTATCGCCCCGGTATCAGATGTTGATTGGGCGGCTGCGTTGCCTGACAATAGAACGACAACGGCAAGGGAAACAGAAAAGCTGCTTCTGATGCGATGCAGAGTTTGAGGTAGAACGTCTCTAAGCATTGATCGTGACCTCCTCATAGCTGCCGGGGCTAATGTATCGCCGTGCCTTTGTCAGGTTTGCGTCTTCTAGAATTGTTGTCGCCAAAGCATCGCTGAACTTGGGATGATCAAGCAGCGCGTCCGAGACAAAGCTTGGCAGGATTTTGCCCCATGGGATGCGCAGGACGGTCATGTCGTATGCCCAGGCGTGGGGATCAGATTGCTCCGCATGGCTCAGCGGGTTCAACGCCACCAACACATAACTGAACTGTGCGCGCAGATCGCTTGTGAGAATGTCTTGTGCGGTGTCATCAGAACCGCTTGCCGCATTTTCGCGCATGTGGTCCATGATGCTTTGCATGCTGGCGGTTTCCACACCATTTGGTGTGGCCGCAGGCAACAAGCCCTGTGATACGCCTTCGTAAACAACCAAAACTTTGTGGTTGCCCGCGCGAGACAGTCGATTGGCCAGTTCCAACGGCAAGTCCTGTGTTTTCTGTAGATCAGGCGTCAAAGGAGCCATACCGATCAGCAAGCCAGAGCCTGACTGACTGTTGGCTTCGCAAACCTGCGCCAGCCTCTCAACTGTACGGGCATGTGCGTTAGCCGCCGCAGCGTCTCCCAGTGTCTTTGGGTCCGGCAGCATACCAAGGCAGGTCACTCCGGCCCCTTGCCTCAGTTCAGAGACGGTCCGAGCAGGTTTTGGGCTCAGCTCCCGCGCAGCACCCGCCAATGCGCCCAACAATCCGCCCAGTAAGGCTCCGGTGAACAACATCGCCTTTTTCCGAGGGCTGGATGGATCCTTGGGCAATTCCGCAGGAGAGATGATTTTGATCGATGCAATTGGGAAATTCTGCTGCTGCATCGTGACTTCCAGCCGGGCAAGATAGTCGCGATAGACCTGTGCATAGGTTTCCGAGATAGCTTCTAGTTGCTGCAACCTGCCGCGAAGGGCCACGTTCACATCGGATGTGCCCGTCAACGCAGCAAGATCCGACCGCAGCGATTGCTCGCGACCCAAAGCCATATTGTGAGCCACACGGGCGGTTTGTGTCGCCTGTTCCAGCTCTACCTTCAGGGTATCGGCCAGAATTTGAATGCGGGTATTCAGTTGTTGCGCCTGAGGGTGATCCTCTCCGAATTGGTCGACAATCTGACGATAGCTTTGACTGGCATCCAGATACTCCCGCCGAACTGTTTCACTTGCGCCGTCAACAAGGCCTTCGACAAATGGAACCGCAATGAAATCGGCGTCATTCGCTGCGCGCTCCGACAAGGAGACCAGGCTTTCCAGATATGCTTCCGCCTCGGCCGCAGCGGCGGATGCGTTGACAAGTTCACTGGCCAGCTCCGACTGCTGCTGTTCCGTCAGAAGATCACCGCGCACTTGCACCAGATCGTTTTCCGTGCGGAATGCCTGCAGGGCCGAGGCCGCATCAATCGCCTTCTGTTCCAAAACCTCAAGGCGTTCGCGCAGCCAAGCTTCGGCCTTGGCCGCAACTTCGTTTGTCGTCACTAGCTGAAAGCCTTCATAAGCTAGGCCATAACCACGCGCGATTGAGGCCGCACGCGCGGGATCAAAATCTGAGAACCCGATTTCGATCACAAGGCTCCGGCCAGACCGTGAGACAGACAAGTGGTCGCGTAATATCCGAACGGCGCGGTCGCGGTCTGTCACCTCAAAGTTGAAATTAGGAATAGGGGTATCTTCTGTATTGGTGTTCCCCTCGCTGTCCCCTTCGTTCTCCGGGTTTGCAGGAGGGTCCGGCGTCAAGAGGCGCGCCAAAGGACGGGTCACCGACGAGATCAACCGGTTGGCTTTCTCTGTTAGTCCAAGCGGCGGAGACAGGAAATCGGCGTCCTGATCAAGCTGCAACAGATCGACGACCTGAAAGGCAAGCGCGCGGGATTTGATGATTTCAATTTCGCTCTGCACAGCGGTGTCCGAACGGACAGCATTTGGCAGCGGAGAAACCTCATTGAGCAATTCGCCGCGCTCTTCATCCAGCAAAATGGTTTCGACAGCTGTATAGCGAGGTACAGATCCAAGGATCATGAGCACAGCGATTGTGATGCCGACAAAGGCACATGCCAACGCTAAAGGGATTTGGCGTCTTACGGCCCTCATCATGGCGCCCATATCAACGCGCGGCTCGTCCCGGTATCCGGCAAGCAGATGCGCATTGTCTTTGGTCCAGGTAATGCGCCTTTCTTTCACAGGTTCATTCATATCCGGAACTCCGTGATGGCGTGAGGCAAATGGATGCCGATAGGGCATTGATGTGACCGGCCATCATTCGAAGACACCCGTTGCAGTGCCTAACGACGGACGCTGTGCTGACCGCGTTGGCCTGGAAAGAAATGCCGCGTGCCGCACGTTTCGGTTGTGATCAAACAAACGCAACAGAATGAAGGCGACCAGAAAAGATCCGACTGTATGTGGTGTCACAAAATCAACCTCGGCCACCGACCGAACCAGGAACAAGATGGCGAGGCCTGAGAAAAACATCAGCGATCCGACATTGCCCCGGCCGAACACAGCGCTGAGCGGCATGACGACCAACAGCACACAGATTGTTGCTACAAACCCAAGCCCGACCAAACCGGTTCCCACATATGTTTCAATCAGCGCGTTGTGGAAATGAAATCCGGACCGCGCGGTAATATAAAAAGTATCCCACAGCGCCTCGGCCTCGGGGCGTCCGGGAACCCAGAACGCGTTGTATCCCAGCCCCAGTACTCGTTGATTCGCGCCGATTTCGAACGCTTGGTTCCAAAGATAGGTGCGGCCCGTCAGGGTCGTGTCCTTACCAAATGCCGCAAGAACAGCATCGAATGCGCCCAGATGCTGCGCGGCCAATACCAGTGCGGCAATACCGGCCAGCGCCAAAACGACCGTGGCCCGTCTCAGCCAAGGGGCGAGAAGCATCACGAGCCCGATGAAAAGCATGGAAGAAAAGGCCACCAGAGCCGACAACAAAGAGGTCGCGGAATCCGACATCCAAAGCATGCCGAATCCAGTTGCCGCCGTGACCGCGATCATCGGCAACAGCATTCGAGGCGCTCTGAAGACCCCAACAAGAGACAAAGAGAAGATGATCGCAAGGGTCGCAAAGTATCCCAACTGGTTCTTCGAGGAAAACGCGCCGTTAAATGCAAAATCACCGTCAATGTAGTCGTAGGAATACCCCCAGTTCACAGCGGAGTAGAGCAGGACAAGCAGACATCCGATTGTCCCCCCCAGCGCCAGGTTGCCCGGTGACGTTATCCTCGCGGCGACCAAACCGGCGAAGAAGGTGATCCCGTATTGAATGGATGCGCGCAGCGTGGCGGACGGCACATCGCTCCATAAAGTGGAAAGAAGAAAGAAAAACGGCAATAGCAAAAGCAGAACAACCGCGCCAGGACGCCCCAACAAAACGCGCGGTGCGAGCGCAAAGGGAAGAAGCCAGACTCCATAAAAGGCGAGGATTGAAAGAGGTCCGAAATTTACCGAATAGGCGAAAACGATCATCGACAGCGCAACAGCGGGCACAACATATGCCGTGTTTTGTGCGGGATCGATGATCGAAGCCAGCTTCACGTTCATTCGAATAAAGCCCTTCGGTTGTCCTTTTCGAGGGGTCCGACGATCAGACATACAAGCGCACCGCATGTCGTGTCTGCGATACGACAGTCTTTCGCGGGGCGAGACTTTGGGCACCAAAAGGCGCTGTCTTGCCTCCCAGAATGCCGCATGTGGCCCCTCGAAAACAAGTGATACGGACCCAAGCTAAGGTGCTCATACGGGAAACGATCAAGATTTGCGCAAGCGCAATGACCCAGTTTGGCTTGGTTTTCCGGTTCTGAACCTACACAAGCGGCCCCATATTTGGTGGCATTTAACGGATGACGCGCGCTTTTCCAGCGCGCCTCCGACTGCCTGTATTGTGCACGATTGGTGATCAAGGCACATCGATCCCGTCTTCGCAAAGCACAGATTGTTCAAACGCGCACCTTTCGCCCAGTTTGGTGTACGCCGCCCAGTCGACTTCCAGAACCTGCGGCGCGGAATTCGCTGAAAATTCGCCCATCCAGCTGACCAGTGTATCGGTCGACCATATGCTGATGTACATTTTTTGAGGCTCGTTCGGCAACGCGTCACCGCTTAGATCTCGCTGCAGTTTACCGTCAATGTACCAGCGTATCCGGCCAGGTTCCCAAATGAAGGAATAAGTTCGAAATACCTCGTCGTCTGGCATGGATTGCAGTTTGGCATTGTCACTATCGCCTTTGAAATGGAAGTTTGTCTGGAGCGTTGGCTCGTTTCGGGCAATGAACTCAAAATCGATTTCGTTATGTGGCCGATCCTGCGGGGCCCCTATGAACGCGAACATATTGGCGTTCATACCGCGCGCGTAGGGAACCTTCATCCGCGCCTCAAACGTGCCGTATCCCAGCCGGTCCTGTGTTTGTATCTCGCCGCAACTGAAATCGCGATCCTGTTTGGAATGACCCGTCAGGGACAACAAAAGCTTGCCGTCCTCAACTTCAACCCGGTTCCTATGCCACAGGCAGCTTTGGTGATCTCCGTTTGCCCAACCGTTGGAGACAAACCATCGGTTCTGAGACAGGGTGTCAAATGGCTCGAAAAACGAGCCTCCATTCTGCGACAGGGCACCGCTGGGAAACGCAACAGATGCCATCAGGGTTAATGCAGAAAACCACCGATTTGCGCGGCACTTCATCATGAATGGTCCTTTTCCTATCGAGGAAATGAGTCTTCGCCGGTAAGGCTAGTTCCTTGCGGGAAAACAGACCAACAGCATTCAACCGATACGCGACGATCCGCCGAGAATGCCTTTGCTTGCCATGGTGTGAACGCCGTCAGGTCGAAGCTAGGGGAAGCCTATTGTCGCAGTGTCAAAAAAGGGGGAGGCCAGTGCTTATCGCTGTTCGCAGACCAAATGGTCGCTTTTTAGCGTCCCAAAATCGGCACCTTACTCGTCAGGTCTTCGATTCAATTTGCTCGATCAAGCGACTGTCGGCTCACGATTTCGGTTGGCAGTTCGAGGGAATGCCCTGCCGACCCTGTCTCGATCATTTCGATCAACGCCTGTGCCGCCTTTCGGCCCATTTCGCGGTGCGGAACATGCACGGTGGTCAATGGCGGATTGATGATCCGGGCAAGTTCGATATCGTCGAACCCGGTTACAGAGACGTCATCTGGCACCCGAATTCCCATTTCCTGCGCTTGCCGGACCGCGCCGACTGCCAAGACGTCATTGCCGCACAGGACGGCCGTGGGTCGTTCTGTTTGGGACATAAGGTTGGCAAATGCCTCGGCGCCGTTTTCGATTTCATACGATGTCTCTATGATCGGCAGGCTATCGGGCGGCAGATTATTCATTTCCATGGCATCCTTTATGCCTTCGATTCTAAGCCGGGCCCGATCATTTCCCTGTCTGATGCCTGAAATTGCCGCCAGCCGGGTATGCCCAAGCTTTATCACTTTGGCCGCCAAAGCTTTCATTGCCTGTCTGTTGTTGAATCCGATCGAAGGCGTGTCCTTCTCCGGGATGAATGACCACGCCACAACGGTGGGCATTTTGCGCTGTTCAAGGAAATCGAAAATACGCGGGGCACGATCGTGGCCGATCAACAAAAGCCCATCAGCACCGCGTGCCACAAGGGTGCGAATTTGTTCTTCTTCGTCTTCGGGCCGGTAGGCCGAACTCGAGACAAGCAGAGTGTAACCTTGCCGGTGAATTTCCTCCTGAAAGGCTTGTAAACCTCTGGCGAAAATCGCGTTTTCCATGGTTGGGATGATAGCGCCTATTGTGAAGGAACGCTTCGCAGCCATCACGCGCGCGGCAAAATTCGGTGTATACCCTAAGGTGGACACGGCAGACATCACACGTTCGCGCGTTGCAGTGACTACGCGCTCGGGGTCGTTGAGACACCTCGACACCGTCGCCGTCGAAACGCCGGCCTTTCTGGCCACATCGTCCAAGGTCGGAGCCGACCGAAGTTTTGACATTACCGAACTCACAATTCGCTTTCACTTAAGTCTAGCTGTTTCATGGGGTATATGAAAGCAGCAATGTAAGCGCTTGCAATTAGAATGTAAGCGCTTACAAATAGGGTAGAGCCGATTCTACTGGGAGATCAGAACGTGTTCCTTGCTGCATCCATAATCGTATTTGTCATTTATTTTGCGAATGTGGCTTTGGGTGCGTTTGCAAGCAGCGCGTTTCTTGGAGACGTAGGGGAAATGTTGGTTCTGTTCGCGGCCTCGATCTTGTTCGTTGTCGCAATTCTGAAAAAGGAGGCGGATCGCAAAGCCGCAGAAGGCGGTTCAGACGAGCGCTGAATTTTCCTAAGGGAGGGCAATACATGAACAATGACAGAAAAGAACTTGCGTCCACAGAGCGCCGCAATTTCCTGAAACTCAGTGCCGGCGGGGCATTCACCGCAGCGCTTGTCGCTGGGGCTGGAGGCGTTTTGTGGTCATCAGAAGCCGCAGCGCAAACCGCCAAGGAAGAGAGTGAGAGAGAGAAGGCCGCTGATCACGTCATGACCATTGCGACGGCCTACGTGCTAGGTGCATCGCGCAGTTATCCTATCATGCAACTGGATCTGAAAGAAAACATCCAGAACGCAACGAATGGCAAGGTCTACGTCAAGCTGGCCCCAGGTGGTCAGTTGGGTGCGGGCGGATCGCTGGTGCAAAAAGTGCAGGGTGGCACAATTCAGGCAGCGCAGCATTCGCTGTCGAACTTTGCCCCTTTTGCGTCGACGGTCGACCTGATCAACATGCCGTACCTGTGTGGATCGAACCAGCGGTTCACCAACCTGGTTCATTCAGACACCTGGAAAAACGAAGTTCACCCTAAGGTCGAAGCAGCCGGGTTCAAGGCGTTGTTCTACGTGGTGATCGACCCTCGTGTTGTCGCGGTTCGTCAGGGCGGCAACGCTATCATCACCCCCTCAGACATGAGCGGCGTGAAATTCCGTGTGCCGGGTTCCAAGATGTTGCAGCAGTATTACCGGATGGCTGGTGCAAATCCGACGCCGGTCGCCTGGGGCGAGACGCCTTCTGCGATCAAGCAGGGTGTTGCTGACGCGCTCGATCCGTCGGTGGGTGCGCTCTATGTGTTCGGCTTCAAGGACATACTTAGCCACGTGACCTTCACTCAGGCGGTGCCTGACAGTCAGGTTTATTCCTGTAACCTTGAGTGGTTCAACTCGATGCCTGCTGATGTTCAGGAAGGCATCATGTGGGGCGCGGAAATGACCAGCCACCAGAACCTGTCCAAAGTTCCATCGGCGCGGGCTTATGCCATGGCCGAATTGAACAAGGCTGGGGTCGAATTCCACTCACTCAGCAGCGATCAGCTGGCCGAATGGCAGGATGCCGGTGGGTACCAGAATTCTGAATGGGACCCGTTCAAAATGGAACTGGCTGGGTCGATGGACAACTTTGAGAAACTGGTCGAAGCGGCCGGAACTCAGGGCAAGTACTACGTCCACGACGCCTAACGCCTCACTGGCGGACGCCTTAGTAAGGCGTCCGCATTTTCCACAGTTAGCCAGGCCGCAAAGGCCCGTAAACAGAAGGTTTCGGCCTGGCTGCTCTATCACCGAGGGATAAGATGACCATTCTTCAAAACGTAGATCGCAATGCCGAACGCTGGCTGCTGCTGGTGTTTTACGTGATGCTCGTCATCACGATGGCCATCGAGGTCCTGAGACGAGAGATATTTGCGTTTTCGTCGATCTGGGGTGAGGAAATAGTCCGCTATTCCTTTATTTACCTTGCGTGGATCGGTGCGGCAGCAGCCGTCAAAGAACGCGCCCACATCCGTATTGACGTGATCATGCACTACCTCGGACCTCGCCCCAAAGCGCTGTTATACATCTTCGGTGATCTGGTGATGTTCATAGTGGCCGTCATCGCGCTTTATTGGTCCTACGAAGCTGTACATGTCTCGGCCAAGTTCGGATCGGTGACGGATGGTCTGCGTGTGTCCAAGGTCTGGTTCCTGATGGCAGTGCCCACCGGTTTTGCGCTGATGATCTGGCGACTGATCCAATCCTTCCTACGCGACTTGAAATCCCTTCGTGACGGCACCCCCGTTTTCGAAGGCGACAAGCTGTTTGACTGAGGAGAAACAGAATGCTCTGGGGTTCCCTCAATCAATCCGTCGAACTGGGCTGGGATTTTTACCTGCCTGTCATTCTCTTTGTTGGTCTGATCGCGATGGCAGTTCCGGTTTGGGCTGCAATTGGTACTGCCGCGATCGTCATGCTGGTCATGTCGGGCGATCTGCCACTAAGCCTGGTTGGCGAAAGCCTGTTTACCGGCATCGACGCCTTTGCCCTAACAGCCGTCCCGCTGTTCATCCTGACCGGCGACGTGCTGGTCCGAACGGGCTTATCGCGAAAATTCCTTGATGTGGCCGAGGCGCTGACTTGCTTCACCAAGGGTGGCTTTGGCTCTGCGACTGTTCTGGTTTGCGGCATGTTCGCGGCGATTTCTGGCTCGGACGCTGCTGGTGCTGCAGCTGTGGGTCGCATGACCATAAATCGGCTGGTCGAAAGCGGCTATCCGCGCCCGTATGCCTGTGCTTTGGTGGCGGCGGGGGCCTGTACCGGCATTCTTATTCCGCCATCCATCGCCTACATCATCATTGGTCTGGTTTTGGGTATATCCGCTTCGACATTGTTCCTGGCGGCCCTCATTCCCGGCTTGGCCATTCTAATATCGATCCTGATCACCAACCTGATCGTGAACCGCATTTACCTGTACGAAGGCGGTGGTGTGATGACCTTTGGTGAGTGGTTGGTCAATCTGGGCAAAGCGCTCAAATCCGGCTGGTATGCCTTTATCGTTCCTGGCATCATCTTCTATGGCATCTTTTCGGGTCGCCTGACCCCGACCGAGGCGGGTGCAACCGCTGTGGTCGTGACGATTATCATGGGTTTCATCCTGCGCACGCTGACACTGGCCGACTTCCCCTCGATGTTGGTCAGCTCGGCCAAGGTGAACGGTGTGATCCTGCCGATTATTGCCTTCTCAGCCCCCTTGGCCGAGGCGCTGGCGATTATGGGCGTGCCCCAAGGGTTCGTCGCTTCGATCACGGCGCTGACGGATGATCCCTATGTCTTGATCCTGCTGATGATCGGTATCCTGATTGCCGCTGGCTGTGTGATGGAGACGACGCCAAACATCGTGATCCTTGCACCGATCCTGAAGCCTTTGGCGGACAATATCGGTATGAACGAAATTCAGTTCTGCATCATGATGATTACTGCTTTGGGTGTTGGGTTTATCACGCCTCCGCTGGGATTGAACCTTTTCGTGGTGTCCGGAATCACCGGCGAATCCATCTTGAAGATCGCCGCCCGTGCCGTACCCTTTGTTTTGACCATGCTGTTCGTTGTCCTATTGATCGCGTATGTTCCCGCGGTTTCGACAACGTTGCTTCCTGAAATCTATCAATAGGACTTGCTGAATATGCCGCGTGACTACCTTAAGAAGGCAACTCTTACCCCGCAAACCCATGCTTCCGAGGTGCATGAGACGGTCAAGACCATCCTGGCTGAAATCGAAGCAGGGGGGGATGCCAAAGCCCTTGAATATGCGGTGAAGTTCGACAAATTCGACGGCAATGTTCTGATGACCGCCGAAGAAATCGAAGCCGCCTGCGCGTTGGTTCCGGAAAAGCTGAAAGCTGATATCCGCTTTGCCCACGACAATGTGCGCCGGTTTGCAGAGACGCAGAAAGCCACGGTGTCCGATGTTGAAATGGAAATCGTTCCGGGCTTTGTGGCTGGCCAAAAAGCCATCCCGGTCGACGCTGCAGGGTGCTATGTTCCCGGTGGTCGCTATAGCCACATCGCAAGTGCGATCATGACGGTGACAACGGCCAAGGTGGCCGGATGTCGCCACATCACGGCTTGTTCTCCGCCACGTCCCGGTGAAGGCGTCGCGCCTGCGATTGTCTATGCCGCGCATATTTGCGGCGCTGACAGCATTCTGGCTATGGGCGGCGTACAGGGTGTTGCCGCGATGACCTATGGTCTCTTTGGTCTGCCGCGCGCAAATATCCTTGTCGGACCGGGCAACCAATTCGTGGCCGAGGCCAAGCGCATCCTCTATGGCACGGTCGGGATCGACATGATTGCGGGTCCGACCGACAGTTTGATCCTCGCGGATTCCTCGTCAGATGCGCACGTGGTGGCCACGGATCTGGTTAGTCAGGCCGAACATGGATACAACTCGCCAGTCTGGCTGGTGACGGATGATCGGGGATTGGCTGAAAAAGTCATGTCCTTGGTTCCGACCCTGATCGACGATTTGCCCGAACTGAACCGCGAAAACGCCTTTGCGGCGTGGCGCGACTATGCCGAGGTCATTGTCTGTTCGGATCGCGAAGAAATGGCGGCGTGTTCGGATGAGTACGCGCCCGAACACCTGACGGTTCAGGCCGAGGATCTGGATTGGTGGCTTGGGCGACTTACCTGCTATGGATCGCTGTTTCTGGGTGAGGAAACCACCGTTTCTTACGGCGACAAGGCCACAGGCACCAACCATGTACTGCCGACATCAGGTGCGGCCAGCTACACAGGTGGACTGAGCGTTCACAAATACATGAAAATCGTCACCTGGCAGCGCGCAACGCGCGAAGGATCGAAATCTATTGCTGTGGCGACGGCGCGCATCTCGCGCCTTGAAGGGATGGAGGGTCACGCTAGGGCAGCTGATGTGCGTCTTGCCAAGTACTTCCCGGACGAACAGTTTGACCTGACAGCCGATGGATGACCCACGTACGTTATTTGATCTAGCGGGCCGGGTCGCTTGCGTAACTGGTGCAAGCTCGGGTTTAGGGCGGCGCGTGGCGAAGGTTTTGGCGGCGGCTGGGGCGCAAGTTGTTGGTGTGGCGCGTCGGGTTGATGCGCTTGAACAGCTGTGCGCCGAAATTGGCGGTAACGCTTCTTCCGTCACGGGAGATGTTGCTGATCGGTCAAATACGGATGCACTCGTCGCTGAGGTTTCAGCCAAATTCGGACCACCGGACATTATCGTCCACGCTGCGGGGGTGAATACCCGAGAAGCGGCAGACGATGTAACGGATGAGGGATGGGATGCCACGATGGCGCTTAACCTCAGCGCTCCGTTCTTTCTAAGCCGGGCTATGGTGCCCGCGATGAAAACCCGAGGGTGGGGGCGGATTGTCAACTTTGCTTCATTGCAGACAACGCGCGCCTTTCCCAACGGAATAGCCTATGGCGCGACAAAGGCTGGCATTGGGCAATTGACCCGGGCAATGGCCGAAGCATGGTCGCCGCATGGGATCACCGCCAACGCGATTGGGCCGGGGTTCTTTCCAACCGAGTTGACGCAGGCCGTGTTTGATGACCCCGAACGCGCCACCCGTAACGCAAAACAGACGTGCATCCAGCGAAACGGGCGCATGAAAGATATCGACGGCCCGATCTTGTTTTTGTGTTCAAAAGCTTCGGATTATGTGACGGGTCAGGTTCTAATGGTCGACGGAGGGTTCACCGCGAAATGAAAGCGCTGGTCTACAACGGTGTCGAACATTTGTCGTTTGCGGATGTCCCTGATGCTGTCCCCGGTATCGGAGAATGCCTGGTACGCGTCGAGGCATCCGGTATCTGTGGATCGGACATGCACGCCTATCTTGGGCATGATGAACGGCGACCCGCGCCGCTGATCCTGGGTCACGAAGCAGCTGGTATTGTTTCCAGTGGCCCTCGGGATGGTACGCGCGTAACGATCAATCCGTTGGTAACCTGTGGCACATGCCCTGCATGCTTATCAAAACGCGAAAACCTCTGTTCCAATCGTCAGATTATCTCGATGCCACCCAGAGAAGGCGCTTTTGCGCAGTTCGTTACGATCCCGGACAGCAATCTGATCGAGGTACCAGAAGATGTTTCGCTGGCCAAAGCCGCACTGGCCGAGCCATTGGCCGTCAGTTGGCATGCCGTGCGGTTGGCAATCGAAGCCCTGCACCCTGCCACCAATCGGCGCGCGCTGGTGATCGGCGGTGGCGCGATAGGGCTGGCCGCCGCACTGGCCCTTGGGGCAATGGATGTCGACGACGTGACCGTTGCTGAGCCTAATGCGCTGCGCCGCGACTATCTGCGCGCACTGGGTTCGTTCAATGTGGTGGAAATCCCGACCGGAGAGTTTTCGCTGGTGATTGACGCGGTGGGATATGCTGCGACCCGCGCAGTGGCTTCGGCCCACACCAAACCCGGCGGCGTCATGGCACATGTCGGTCTGGGCGAAGACACCGGCGGGTTGGACGTTAGGCGAATGACCCTGCAAGAGATTACGTTTATTGGTACCTATACCTATACGTCCCAAGACTTCCGCGACACCTCACAGGCCATCTTTGACGGTCGACTTGGGGCGCTGAATTGGACTGAAATGCGTGGGTTGTCAGAAGGTGCGCAAGCTTTTCGCGATCTGCGATTAGGTGCTGTTGCCGCACCGAAAGTAATCCTGAACCCCTGGGAGTAATCCCTGCAGAATTGGAGGCAGTCATGTACAAAAAAGTTCTTGTTCCGATGGCGCTGGACCATGGTATTTCTCAGCACACCTTGGAAGTTGCCCGTGCCCTGTCTGAAGACGGGGCCCAGATAATGGCCTTGCATGTTTACGAGATGCCACAGGGATCGGTCAGCGCCTATCTTGATAAGTCTGCCGTCGCCGAAGGTTTTGAACGCGCACGCCGGCAACTGCTGGCTAAGGTCGAGGGTCTCGAAGGTGTGAATTCGGAAATTGTGAAAGGTCACACCGCACGTACGATCATCGATTATGCAGATACCAATGGTGTTGATTGCATTGTCATCGGCTCGCACAAGCCGGGTCTCAGCGACTATTTTCTGGGCTCGACCGCGTCGCGGGTCGTCCGCCACGCAACCTGCGCCGTGCATGTGCATCGCAGGATCTGAACTCTCAATCGCGCCCCAGGCGCCCCAAACAGGACTGACTGATCGGAAATGAACATAGACAAAAAGATCACCGACGATCTGGTTGCGAATGATATCTCGTTCGTCACCACCGTACCGTGCAAACAGCTGGCTGGCGTGATCGAAGAAATCGATGCGCATGATGATATTTTTCACATCCCGTCCAACAAGGAAGACGAGGGGATGGGCCTGTGCGCCGGTGCATGGATGGGCGGTAAACGCCCGGCCATCATCATGCAAAACACTGCCATCGGCGTGACCATCAACACGCTGGCAACATTGATCCAGTACTACCGTATGCCGCTGCCCATGCTGATCTCATATCGCGGTGAACTGCGGGAACCAGTGGCCTGTCAGGTCGAGATGGCGGTGCACACTAAGGCACTGCTGGCGCAAATGAATATCCCGACCTACCACTTCCACCATAAGGCGGATGTCGAGGAGTTGGACGCGATCCTGAAATATACGTTCATGTGCAACAAACCGGTCGCAATTCTGACCGATGCCAATTTCTGGGGAGGCTACGGCGACCAATGATCCGTTCTGAAATTCTGAAGAAAATAGCCCCGATCCTACGTGATCAACTGGTTGTCTGTAATATCGGTATCCCCAGCCAGGAATTGCACGCCATCGACGATCAACCCACCAACTTTTACATGTTGGGCACCATGGGATTGGCGTCGAGCATCGGTCTGGGTCTTGCCCTGTCACAACCGAAACCGGTTATTGTCATTGACGGCGATGGCTCGATCCTGACCAACCTCGGCACGCTGCCTACCATCGCCAACAACGTGGCTGACAACTACATTCTGTTGATCATCGACAATGGCTCTTACGGTTCGACTGGCGACCAGCCGACCTATGCCGGGCAGAAAACCTCGCTGACCAAAATGGCCGAGGCTGCCGGGTGCGAGCGTGTAATCGAATGCGCCGCCGAAGATACGGGTCGCGTGCTGCAAGACGCGCTGGACGCCAAGCAGATGACCATCATCGTCAGCAAATGCGAAAGCGGTAATGCCAAGATGCCCGTCATCACTATGGACCCGGTAGTCATCCGTGACCGGTTCATGAAGGCCGTTCAGGCGTAATGGCATCAAGCGCTATCCACTGCGCAGAAGACGCTCGCCGCCTGGCGCGGCGGCGTTTGCCGTGGATGGTGTTCGATTATATCGATGGCTCAGCCGGGGCCGAAATGGGCGCGGCGCGTAATCGCGCTGCGCTGGACGCCATGACTTTACGCCCACGCATCCTGCGGGATGTCAGCAAAAGGTCACTGGTCAGCACAGTATTTGGGAAAGCCACCAAGCTTCCTTTTGGCATTGCTCCTATGGGTATGTGCAATCTCTCGGCACCAGGGGCAGATCTGATGCTGGCGCGCCTTGCCGCGCGGTATTCTGTGCCGCTGGGCGTGTCGACCGTTGCCTCAACCCCCATGGAAGAGATGATCGAAACGGCGCAGGGCAATGCGTGGTTCCAGCTGTATTTCAGCGGCGATGGCGCGGGTACATTCAAGCTTGTAGATCGTGCCAAGGCTGCCGGGTATGAGACGCTTGTACTCACGGTGGATGTCCCCGAAGTTGGACGCCGCCCGCGCGAACTACGCCACGGATTTCGAATGCCTTTCCGGTTGGGCCCAAAGCAGTTCCTGGATTTCGCGTTGCACCCCCGCTGGTCTCTGAGCACGTTGCTTCATGGTAAGCCGCAAATGGCCAATTTTCTGATGAACGGCTACGCGTTCGACCGAACCGAAAGTCGCGCTAAGGCCGATTGGGAAACATTGGCGCGGCTGCGAGATAAGTGGTCGGGAAATCTTGTAGTGAAAGGTGTTCTTGATGCCGAAGACGCGGTTGCCCTGAAAACCGCAGGCGTGGATGCAATCCAGGTCTCCAGCCACGGCTCGCGACAGCTGGATAGCGCACCGGCACCGTTTTCGGCCCTGTCTGATATCCGAAAATCCGTGGGCGATGACTTTCCAGTTTTTTACGACAGCGGTCTGCGATCTGGTGAAGATGTGCTGAAGTCAATTGCCCAGGGCGCAGATTTTGTGTTCTTTGGTCGTATTATGCAATTCGCGATAGCGGCAGAAGGCGAAGCGGGGCTTCAGCAGCTTTGGGACGTTCTTAGCGACGAGATCAGCATCGCAATGGCGCAGATCGGCGTAACATCCGTTGCTGCTGTTTGATCGAACAGCAACAAACGCTTCAAAACCAGTAAAAAACCAATCGCAGAGTGCTTCGGATACTGCGATGGTTGTCGGTGACAGATGCAGCGCGCGCGCGAAGGAGCGGCCCAGGCCATGGCAGACGAGTCAAAACATGAGGCCGTGTTTCTAAGTGGGAGCCTGATGCGCCACGTGACGCGCATGTCGCTGACCACCAGTATTGGCCTGATGGCTATCTTCGCCGTCGACTTCGTGGATATGGTCTTTATCTCGATGTTGGGGAACGACGCGCTGGCGGCGGCTGTAGGTTACGCCGGAACGCTGTTGTTCTTTACCAACGCCATCAACATTGGCCTGTCCATTTCCGCCGGGGCGCTTGTCGCGCGCGAGCTTGGGGCTGGCAGGTCAAGGCAGGCGGGTCACTATGCCTCGAGCGTCGCTATTCTGGGGCTGATTGTCGGGGTGATCACGTCGGCTCTGGTCTTGATGAACATCAGTTTCCTATTGTCCCTTCTGGGCGCTGAAGGCGAGGTGCTTAGACTGGGCACGCGGTATGTATCGATCATCTTGCCAACCATGTGGGTGATGTCGCTTGCGATGGTGTCCATGGCTGTATTGCGGGCGCATGGTGACGCGCGCCGATCTATGATGGCGACCATCTACGGTGGCGTGGTGAACGCTGTGCTGGACCCTATTTTGATCTTTGCTGTTGGACTAGGCCTGGATGGTGCCGCCATCGCGTCGGTTCTTGCGCGGATTTGTATGTTGGCGGCGGCGTTATGGCCTGCATTGCGGGTCCACCGCGGGTTCGCTCGTCCGTCCCTCAAGCAGGTCGCAACAGACCTGCGACCTGTCCGGGCGATTGCGATACCGGCCGTCCTGACCAACGTGGCCACGCCCATCGGAAACGCCATCGTGGTACGCGAGATCGCTCACTATGGCACGGATGCGGTGGCTGGAATGGCCGTCATCGGACGCCTGCTGCCCGTGGCGTTTTCCGTCATTTTTGCCCTGTCGGGCGCAATAGGGCCAATCATCGGGCAAAATTTCGGGGCCGAAAAATTCGACCGGGTCCGCGAGGCTTTCTTTGCTGGGATCAAGTTTACGGCCATCTATGTGCTTGGGATGGCCGCGATCTTGTTCCTGTTGCGCGGCCCAATCGCGGATCTGTTCGCAGCGCAGGGTGAAACCCGGATTCTGATCTATCTGTTCTGTGGCCCTTTGGCGCTTGCCGCCTTTTTCAACGGCGTCATTTTTGTCACGAATGCCAGCTTTAACAATCTTGGGTATCCAGTTTATTCCACGTGGATAAATTGGGGGCGTCACACGATTGGAACGTGGGTGTTCGCGACCATCGGATCTTACCTGGCAGGCGCGTCCGGTGTCCTTCTTGGGCAGGCTTTCGGAGGCGTCATATTCGCCGCCATAAGCTGGGTTTTGGTCGCGCGTGTCGTGTCACGATTGGAGCGGCCTACGGAAATCGATCCGTTTGCCGACCAAAAGCGAATTCTGTCTCTGTTTGGTCGTCGTGGCTGGTGACCACATGTCAATTGCCCTGATTGCGGGCCTCCAACCGTTCAAGATTCACAACTGTCGACAACATCAGGCGATCATGGCTCCAATCCTCTGTCTGTTGCAGCGACGCGGCACTCAGCGCAAGAAGCGTGGCGAACGTCAACGTCAGCCCCAGGAACAAGGCCGGTAAAGGGGCCGAGACAGGTGGGGCGTCCGTCAAGGCAATAACACGCTGCTGTAGGACGCGCTTGGCTTTGCCCCCGGTGACCAAAGCCACATTCAAAACGCGCGGACGACCCATCGTGACAGTGCGGGCACAATAATCCAGCAGGCAGGTCGTATATTCGCGGGCGTCAATGCGTTTGCGGGCGACCACTGACTGGTCGCAGGCCAATTCGCGCAACCGACCGAACTGATATTTGAGCATCATGTACGCCGGATTCCAGAACAGCAGCGGGCGCAGGATTTCGAAACCTAGCTCCCACTCAACGTCACCGGCGCGGATATGCTGAAACTCATGCGCCAAGGCGAACCGCAACTCGCGCGGGGTGTCCAGAAGGTGGCTGGGCAGTACCACATGGCGACGGCGCAATCCGCGCACCGCAAAGGGAATGGTGATGCGATCTGACAGGCGAATGTCCACCTTGGCGGACCGACGCCAAAGAAAACTGTTGGCGACGGCATTTCGGATCGCCAGCGCGTCGCGGATCGCGCGGGCAGCAAACAGGCTGGCGACAGCGGCCAGAAGTGCCAGCGTGACAGTCACAGCTGTATTATGTCCGGACAGGATGAGATCGACCCATCGTTCGCGGGTGTTGAGCAGTGCCTCGAACTGAGTTGCGGGCATTGCGATTTCGCCCCGCAAATATGCTGACACCGCGATATCGCCCAAACCAACTGCGTGGCCGGGCCATGCAAACGCGGCAAGCGCGGAAACAGCAAGGGCCAATAGCGGGCTGATCAACACACAGATACACAAGGCTTTGAGCGTTCGCAGCTGCGCCACAAATCCGTATCGCAGGGATGTGAGGGCCAGAAGGGCGCGCGCCGCCAGCCATATCACGGCCGAAAGCCCCAGCACGATGTTCAATTCAAGATACGCGTCGAGAACCGGTTTAACCGCTGTCATTTTGCAGTCTCCTCTCTACCAGTGCTCGAATTTCCTCAAGATCATCTTCACTCAGCCCCGCGTCATCCACCAGTCGCGCCACGAGCGTGGCGGGCGTGTCATCGAACAGTGTACGGGACAGGTTTTGAAGCGATCGTGCCTGATACCTGTCTTTTTCCAGAAGGGGCCTGTAGATCAGCGTTTTGCCGTCCTTACGACTTTCGACAAAGCCCTTTTCGTCGAGAATGCGCAGGATTGTGGCACCTGACGTATAGGCCAGATTGCGATCTGGCGGCAGGCGGTCAAGGACATCACGAACCGAGCCTTGTCCGAGGGCCCAGAGTTCGTTCATGAACTCAAGTTCAACCTCGGTCAGCAGATTTGTCGTCTTTTTCTTACGCATCGGTTTCGGTGTCACCATTTTACTTAGTATGCCCGCTAAACAAGCATCCTTTCGCGGTTACGCAAAGCCTAAACTTTCCGGAAAACAAAAACGCCCCAACCGATTGACAGGAAAAGCGGTATCCAAACCGGCTGTCCCACAAACCCAAGCCAAGCCAGGAAGATGTAGACCGAGCCCAGCAGAGTAATGAATAACCTGTCTCCCAAGGTGGTTGTCAGGCCAAGGATTCCGCGGCGTTCGATCCCATCCCGAAATCGGGTGACCTCCAGAATGCCAATCACGGCGATGGCGGAGAAGATGCCAACAAACACAGCCAATGTCGCAGGTGTCCATGCCATCCAGAAATCAGGCCACAGCGGGGCCGTCCAAGAAAATCCCTTTTCTTCTTGCTGGCCAACACTGCCCCATCCGGCTGCGGCCTGCGCCACAGCAGAGGAGGGTAGGAGTAGCGGGAGGGTAAATAAAAGTTTGCGCATATTGAACCTCACACGCGTCCCATCGCGAAACCACGCGCGATGTAGTTGCGGACAAACCAAATGACGATGGCGCCGGGGATAATGGTTAGCGTGCCAGCGGCGGCCAGCAAGCCCAACTCATACCCAGCGCTGGAGGCGGTGCGGGTCATCACAGCAGCAATGGGTTTGGCCTCGACCGCCGTCAGGGTTTTCGCCAGCAGCATTTCCACCCATGAGAACATGAAGCAGAAAAAGGCCGCCACGCCGACCCCGGCCTTGATGTTGGGCAGAAAGATCGTCACGAAAAACCGCGGGAAAGAGTAGCCGTCGACATAGGCGGTTTCATCCAGTTCCTTTGGAATGCCGCGCATGAAGCCCTCCAAGATCCAAACGGCCAGCGGCACGTTGAACAATGTGTGTGCCAGTGCTACTGCCAGATAGGTGTCGAACAGACCGATGGAGGAATAGAGCTGAAAGAACGGCAGGGCAAATACAGCCGCCGGGGCCATCCTGTTGGTCAGCAGCCAGAAGAATAGCTGCTTGTCACCCAGGAACCGATAGCGCGAGAAGGCATAGGCCGCTGGCAGGGCAACACAGACCGAAAGCACCGTGTTCAGAGTCACATAGGTGATTGAGTTGATGTAGCCCCAGTACCAAGTCGGATCGGTGAAGATCGTGATGTAATTCTCCAGCGTAAAGGTCTGAGGGAACAGGGAAAAGCCCGACAGAATCTCGTTCGTGGTCTTGAAGGACATCGCCACCAGCCAATAGATCGGCAGCATCAGGAACGCGATGTACAGGATCGGGATGAGGGAACGCTTTTTCATTCTGCGTCATCCTTTGTCATCAGAGTGTAGAAGAGCCACGACACAAGTAATGTGATGGCGAAATAGATCAGACTCATCGCCGCCGCAGGGCCAAGGTCGAACTGTCCCAACGCGATCTTCACCAGGTCGATCGACAACAAGGTGGTCGAGTTGCCAGGGCCACCGCCGGTCAGAACAAACGGCTCGGTATAGATGTTGAAGCTGTCCATGAACCGCAAAAGGATTGCGATGGTCAGAACTGTCTTCATCTTGGGCAGTTGGATATAGCGGAACACCGACCAAGGGCTGGCACCGTCGATCTTGGCCGCCTGGTAATAGGCGTCCGGGATCGACACGAGGCCCGCATAGCACAGCAGCACCACCAGCGACGTCCAGTGCCAGACATCCATCACAATGACGGTGATCCAGGCCGACAGAGGCTGTTGGGTCATGTCATAATTGATGCCCAGAACGTCATTTAGGAAGTATCCAAGCAGGCCGATCTTGGGCAGGGTAAATATGTTCCACATCGACCCCACCACGTTCCACGGGATCAGCATCGGCAGGGCCATCAGAACCAGACAGACCGGCACCCAAAAGCCTTTGCGCGGCATGGAAAGGGCGACGATGATGCCCAAAGGGACCTCGATGATCAGGATCATGAAGGTAAACAGGAACTGCCGTCCCAAAGCGGCTTGGAAGCGATCAGAGCGCAGGATTTGTTCAAACCAACCAAGCCCTTCCCAGAAGAACTGGTTGTTGCCAAAGGTTTCCTGCACCGAATAGTTGACCACCGTCATCATCGGCACCAGTGCGTTGAACGCGACCAGCGCCAAAACTGGCAGGACAAAGAACCAGGCTCGTTGATTTTCCGTTCTCATTGGGCTCGCTCCTCGGTCGCGATCCAGCCGTCGCGGTACACGCGCGATTGTTCGGGTTTGAATTGCAGGAACACTTGTGATCCAGGCTCGGGGACGCTGTGTTCGGTTACCGCCTTCAGGGCAATATTGCCGACCATGGCGCTGACCACATAGTGGCGGCCAATATCAGAGACCTTGGTGACGTGCGCCGGAATGCCGGTATCACCAAAGCCCACATATTCAGGGCGGATACCCAGATCTGTGCGACCTCCATCGCCTTTAGTGGGTCCCTCTAGCGCTACCTCATGCCCCTCGAAAACCGCGCGATCACCTATGGCTTCGCAGGGTAGGACGTTCATACCAGGAGAGCCGATGAAATGGCCGACAAATGTGTGCTGCGGCCGTTCGAACAGTTCGACGGGCGTGCCGATCTGCACAACTTCACCGTCCTGCATCACGACCACTTCATCTGCGAAGGTTAGCGCCTCGGTCTGGTCGTGGGTCACGTAGATCATCGTGGCTTTGACACGCTGGTGCAACTCTTTCAGCTTGGACCGCAGTTTCCATTTCAGATGCGGGTCGATCACGGTCAGAGGCTCGTCGAACATCACTGCGTTTACGTCATCTCGAACCAGACCGCGACCCATCGAGATTTTCTGTTTGTTGTCTGGGCTCAGACCCGAGGCCTTAGTGCCCAGCATATCCGTCACATCCAGCATCTCGGCGATCTCATCAACACGGCGTTTGATCGTGCTCGCATTCACGCCCCTGTTTTTTAGAGGAAATGCAAGGTTTTCGCCCACGGTCATCGTGTCGTAGATCACAGGGAATTGAAAAACCTGCGCGATGTTGCGCTGATCGGGGGGCAGGGTGGTCACATCGCGATCATCGAACAGAATCTGCCCCTCGGACGGCGTTAGCAGACCCGAGATGATGTTGAGCAGCGTGGATTTTCCACAGCCCGAGGGGCCCAGCAACGCATACGCACCGCCATCACGCCAAGTCACGTCGATTTCCTTTAGCGCATAATCCTCGCGACCTTTCGGTGAAGGCATATAGCTGTGGCGAAGGTTTGAAAGCTTGATCTGAGCCATGTCAGGCCACCCTTTGGCCGTCTTGGCCGAAATACCGGCAATGTGCCGGGTTCATGTAGAAACTGTGATCTTCGCCCACCTCATAAGGGTGCACACCAGCGGCCAAAGAAACCCATGCGTCATTGCCATGCTGGAAATGCGCGCTGGAATCCGAGCCCGACAGCTCGGTCACGATTACGCGGCCTGTCAGTTCCACATCTGCATCCGAGGTGCGGAACGGTGTCACCCGATGCGGGCGGACAGCGACCATGTAATCGCCGTCGGCGATATCGCTGACAGACCAACCGCCGCCGCCGGCCAGTTGCGCCTGTTCACCAGAGACAGTGATCTGCGCCACGTTGATTGGCGGGTCCGAGAACACCCGTGCAGCAGCGATGTTTTCTGGGTTGCGGTAGATATCAGCCGTCGGGCCAAACTGGGTTACGTTGCCGTCCTCCATCAGGGCGGTATGGCCTCCCAACAGCAGCGCCTCCTCGGGTTCTGAGGTAGCGTAGACTACCACAGCGCCGCGCCCGGCAAACAGATCCGGCAATTGCTCACGCAGTTCCTCGCGCAGTTTGTAGTCCAGGTTCGCGAGCGGTTCGTCCAGGAACACTGCGCGGCTTTCCTTGGCAATCGCACGCGCCAGCGCGGTGCGTTGTTGTTGGCCACCCGACAGTTCATGCGGGCGGCGGAGCAACATCGGGCGCAGTTGCAGCAGGTCGGCGGCCTCTTCGACTCGACCTTCAACTTCGCTTTGCGCCATGCCTGCCACGCGAAGCGGCGAGGCGATGTTGTCGAAAACACTCATATGCGGGTAATTCACAAAGAACTGGTGCACGAGGCTGATTTTGCGTTTCTGTGTGTTCAGCCTCGTTACGTCCTGTCCATCCATCAGGACCTTACCCGAGGCGATCGGGTCAAGCCCGGCCATCATTTTGATCAAAGAGGTCTTGCCTGAGCCGGTGGCCCCCAGCAGCACGTTGAAGTGACCGGTGTGCAAAGTCAGGGACGTGGGTTTGATATGGATGACGTTGCCGACCCGTTTGGTCGCGTCTTGTAATTCGATCATGTCTGTGGGTTCCGATCCCGCAGCGCCAAGCGCTGTTTTAGTCTTGGATGGGGATGCCTGAGACGGCATCCCCTGTTTTTGCGGCTTACTGGGACTGCCAGCGCTGCACCAGTTCGTCATAGTTGACGGTCTGGCCTTGCGGCTTTTCGTTCTCCAGCTTGGCCTTGGGCGAGCCTGCTTTTTCCAGCCAGAAGGACGCATCCTGCGGCTCGTTCAGGCGGGGGCCGCAGCCACCGTAGACACCGGCACTTTCATCCGCGGCTTGCATACGGGCCATGGTGATGTCCATCTCTTCAGCCAGACGGTCCATCGCCTCTTGCGGGGTGAACGCGCCCGAGTTCACGTCACCGATCTGCTGCCACCAGATCTGGGCCAGCTTCGGATAGTCCGGCACGTTGATGCCGGTCGGCGACCATGCCACACGATCAGGCGAGCGGTAGAACTCGACCAGACCACCCAGTTTGGGTGCGCGCTCGGTGAACGACTCGTGGTTGACCGAGCTGTCGCGGATGAAGGTCAGACCCACATGGGACTTCTTCACATCGACAGTTTTGGACGTCACGAACTGAGCGTAGAGCCAAGCCGCCTGCGCACGATCCGCAGGGGTCGATTTCAGGAAGGTCCAGGAACCCACGTCCTGATACCCAACCTTTTGGCCTTCTTCCCAATAAGGGCCGTGCGGGCTGGGCGCCATTCGCCACAGCGGCGTGCCTTCGTCATCCACGGTGTTGTTGCCTTCGGACTTCGGCTTCACCATGTCGGCGGTAAAGGCGGTGTACCAGAAGATCTGCTGGGCTACGTTGCCCTGGCTCAGCGCAGGCAGAGACTGGTAAAAGTCATAAGACGCCGCACCCGGAGGAGCGTAGTTCCGCAGCCATTCGTCCCACTTACGGATCGCATAGACCGCAGCCGGGCCGTTAGCGGCACCGCCGCGCGATACCGAAGCACCGACCGGGTTACAGGTGCCAGCTTCCATACGGATGCCCCATTCGTCGACCGGGATACCGTTGGGTTCGCCCACATCGCCAGCACCAGCCATCGACAGCCAGGCGTCGGTCATACGCCAGCCCAGGTCAGGCGCGCGCTTGCCGTAATCCATGTGGCCATAGATCGTGGTGCCGTCGACTTCTTTCACGTCGTTGGTGAAGAAATCGGCGATGTCTTCGTAAGCAGACCAGTTGACTGGAACACCCAGATCATAGCCGTACTTTTCCTTGAAGGCGGCTTTGTTGGCCTCATCATCGAACCAGTCCTTGCGGAACCAGTAGAGGTTGGCGAACTGCTGGTCGGGCAGCTGATACAGCTTGCCGTCCGGACCAGTTGTGAACTGAATGCCCATGAAGTCATCCAGATCCAGCGTCGGCGAAGTCGACGCCGCCCAATCACCGCCCATCATGTCGGTCAGCGGATAGGCCAGTTGTAGACGCGAGTGCGTGCCGATCAGGTCGCTGTCATTGACATAGCCATCATACAGGTTCCGACCTGTCTGAAGCTGAGTCTGAACAGCCTGAACCACTTCGCCCTCACCGAGGATCTGGTGATTGACCTTGATACCCGTGATTTCCTCGAACGCTTTGGTCAGAACCTCGGATTCGTAGGAATGGGTTGGAATGCCTTCGGACAGAACGTTGATTTCCATGCCATTGTAAGGCTGAGCAGCTTCGATGAACCATTGCATTTCCGCCATCTGTTCGTCTTTCGACAGTGTCGATGGCTGGAATTCGTCGTCGATCCAGCGCTGTGCTGCGGCTTCGTCGGCCCAAACAGGACCATGCCCCGCAATGACGGCAGCCGCCGCCACTGCGGAAAGTAGATGTCTCCGCATCTGTTTCCTCCCAAAAAATTATGGTTACCCGGCGCAGACCGGATGACGAACAACATCAGCGATTTTCTGCCTGCGTGTCAAACTAAAAATTTAGTAAATGAAATCGCACTGGTTTTCGCTGGCCAAATTCAACATCATTTCCCATCAGGTTTGAGTGTCTGGGCATCCCTGAACAAGGCGCGTTACACGTTTGGTAAGCGGTTTGATTTAAAGAGTTCTTCGGATTTGGGGTGGAATGGTAGCCCGTAGGGGAATCGAACCCCTCTTTCCAGGTTGAAAACCTGGCGTCCTAACCGATAGACGAACGGGCCACATTGGCAAACCAGCAAGACGGTTGATCAACCATCAATAGGACGCTGGAAAATATATAAAAATACAAGCTGGTAGCCCGTAGGGGAATCGAACCCCTCTTTCCAGGTTGAAAACCTGGCGTCCTAACCGATAGACGAACGGGCCACGCTGGCTTGTGGAGGGCCTTTTACGGTTTCACTCGGACCCCCGCAAGCCGAAAAGTGCAGGGATGTGAAAGTTTTTTGGCATGCGGCACAAGGCCTGAAACAAGGGTTAACTGGCCTCTGCCGCGTCCTCGAGGCGCAGCTGTACATTTTGCCGACCGCCCCATGAATTGATCTCGAGCCGACCCGCAAAATGGAACCGCGCACCGCCGTGATTTGACAGCCGTTGTCCGATCGGCCCATCAAACGCACCAAAGGCTATCGCATCAAGCCCACTGCTCATGCCGTCAGACAAGGACAGTTTCAAATGAGACTCGCCCACGCGCTTGGCAAATCGCACCTGAAGATCAGGCAGAACGTAGCGGGGCGCCGGGGCGCTGGCTCCGAAAGGGCCAGCCTTTTCAATCTGTTCGATCAAATCAACCGTCGCTGCATTGGGCGTCAGGGTACCGTCCAGCTTCAAATCTGCAGGTCCCGCTTGTCCGGCGCCTTGCTTGGCCAACAGCACGCTCAGTCGTTCCATGGCCGGTTCCAACTGGTCACGCTTTACTGTCAGACCCGCCGCCATTTTGTGGCCACCGCCTTTCACCAGCAACCCTTCGGCGGCCAACCTTTGGATCGACGCGCCGAGATCGACACCCGAGACGGATCGACCCGAGCCTTTGCCCTCATCCCCATCAAGTCCGATGACGATGGCGGGGCGGTTTGCGGTTTCTTTCAGGCGTGAGGCAACGATCCCAACGACGCCGGGATGCCAGCCTTCACCGGCGGCCCAGACAAGCGGCGCATCCAGCCCACGATCTTCGGCCTGTTCCAGCGCGGCGGCTCGCACCGAGTTTTCGATATCCCGCCGTTCAGAGTTCAATGCGTCCAAACGCTCGGCCAGGGCTTCAGCCTCGCTCATGGACTCGGTGCTTAGCAGCCGTGCGCCAAGGTCGGCCTGACCAATTCGTCCGCCGGCGTTCACCCTCGGCCCCAGAAGAAAGCCTAAGTGATAACTGTTTGGGGCGGAATCCATTCTTGCCACATCTGACAGAGCCATCAGCCCCGGTCGTTTGCGCGCGGCCATCACCTTCAGCCCCTGCCGCACCAGTGCTCGATTGGCACCGATCAAAGGCGCGACATCCGCGACAGTCGCAAGCGCCACAAGATCAAGCAGAGAGATCAAATCAGGGCCCTTGGTCCCGGCCTCACGCATCTGACGGCCAGCTTCGACAAGCATTAAGAAGACCACGCCTGCCGCGCAAAGATATCCCAGATCGCCGCTTTCATCCTGACGGTTAGGGTTCACTACCGCCACGCAGTCGGGCAGGGTTTCTCCCGCAAGATGGTGATCCAGAACGATGACGTCGGCGCCTTTGGCCGCGGCGATCGGCTCGTGACTCAGCGTGCCGCAGTCCACGCAAATGATCAGGTCATGCGACTTTGTCAGCGCTTGCATAGCCGGTACATTCGGACCATAGCCTTCGTCGATCCGGTCGGGCACATAAAGGGTCGCCTGCATGCCCATCTGGCGCAACCAAACCAATAACAAGGCGGCGGAACTGCCACCGTCCACGTCGTAATCCGCAAAAACTGCGATGCTTTGCTTTTGGTGAGCAGCATGCAGAAACCGGGCTGCCGCAATCTCCATGTCTTTCAGATTGCGCGGGTCAGGCAGGAGTTCTTTCAGCTTGGGCTCCAGAAAGCTCTGTGCTTCCATTGGCGGCACCCCGCGCTGGGCAAGCACCTGACAGACCGCACGCGGAAGGTCGGCCTGTTGCGCCAGCATGTCCGTCGCCCGCTCAACCTCGGGCGTGGGCCCAATCCAGCGCCGACCGGATAATGACTGTTCAACTCCAAGAAAGCCCATCGCTACCCCCTTATACGATAAGGCCGGAACCTTGCGGGCCCGGCCTTTTCATCTTTTTACAAATACTCTCGCCGAAGGCAGTGGCGCAAGCCACTATGCGTCAGTGTGTGACCACATTGGCGTGCGGTAAGACATGCGGCGCACCGATCCGGTCTTAGAACGCATAAGCAGCGTTGTGGTTTCAACCCAGCCGGGCTCGCGCTTGATACGTGGCAACAGCGACCCACCGGTGACGCCGGTCGCGGCAAAGATCACGTCAGCGGTCACCATTTCATCCCGCGTATACACGCGGTTTAGATCGGTGATGCCAGCCTTGGCTGCACGGCCACGTTCGTCATCGTTGCGAAACAGCAGACGGCCAAAAATCTGCCCGCCCATACACTTCAGAGCCGCCGCGGCCAACACGCCTTCGGGCGCGCCACCCTGGCCCATATACATATCGATTCCGGTTTCTTCGCTTTCTGCGCAATGCATCACACCGGCAACGTCGCCGTCCGTGATCAACCGGATAGCAGCGCCTGTCTCGCGCACTTCGGCGATCATCGCTTCGTGGCGCGGGCGTTCCAGAATGCAGACCGTGATGTCTGCAGGCGCGCAGTTTTTGGCTTTGGCCAGCGCCTCGACCCGCTCGCGCGGGCTCATGTCCAGATTGACAACGCCATCCGGATAGCCCGGACCGACGGCCAGTTTGTCCATGTAAACATCGGGCGCGTGCAGCATGGAACCGCGCGGCCCCATGGCGATCACGGTGAGCGCGTTGGGCATATCCTTTGCGGTGAGAGTGGTGCCTTCAAGCGGATCCAACGCGATATCGACGCCAGGACCGTTTCCGGTTCCAACCTCTTCGCCAATATACAGCATTGGCGCTTCGTCCCGTTCGCCTTCACCGATGACGACGACACCCGCAATATCCAGCAGGTTCAACTGCTCACGCATCGCATTCACGGCGGCCTGATCCGCAGCTTTTTCGTCACCGCGCCCGACCAGAGAGGCTGAGGCAAGCGCTGCCTGCTCTGCGACCCGCGCAAGGCCCAGAGACAGCAAGCGGTCGTTGAAATCAATTTTGGCAGCGGTCATGCGATGTAATCCTTTGGTCAGCAAAGACGTTATGTCTGGCATAGCCTGCAGATGGCGCAGGCTGCAAGGGGTCAGACCTGTTCGATCCGAAGTGCAACCGGTTCGCCCGACACCACATCGGTCGCGTGCAGGCCTTCAAGCGCGTGATCCAGTGTGGTTCGGGTGGTTTTGTGTGTCACAATCAATACCGGGGCGGTACTTTCGGAATGTGCGTATTGGCGCATTCGGTCAATCGACACGCCCGCATCGCCTAGAATAGCCGCAACCTTGGCCAGCGCCCCGGGCTTGTCCAGCAACGCGAGGCGCAGGTAGTAAGGGGCCGGTAGGCCGGTACGTGCTGGGGTGGCCTCTTCCAGTGACGCAGCAGGGCGTCCGAATGTTGGAATCTGCAAGCCACGTGCCAGATCACACACATCACCCATCACAGCGCTTGCGGTCGGGCCTTCGCCGGCGCCAGGGCCGCGCAGAACCACCTGCTCGACCGCGTCGCCTTCGATTACGACCATGTTCGTGCCGCCCTCAAGCTGCCCAAGGGGCGAGTCGCTGGGCACCAGACACGGTTGCATCCGTTGTTCCAGGCCACGCGCTGTGCGCTGCGCAACCCCCAACAGCTTGATCCGATAACCCATATCAGCCGCCTGATGGATGTCATCCAAGCTGATCTGCTGGATGCCTTCGATCTCAATCCCGTCAAAATTGGGTTTTGTGCCAAAGGCGATCGACGACAAAAGCGCCAGCTTATGCGCAGCGTCAATACCGCCCACATCAAGGTTGGGATCCGCTTCGAGATACCCCAGCTGCGCGCATTCGTCGAACAGCGCGTTATAGCCCAGTTCCTGCGATTGCATCCGGGTCAGAATGTAATTGCACGTGCCGTTCATAACGCCCATGACGCGGGTGATGTCGTTTCCGGCCAACCCTTCGGTCAGCGCCTTGATCACGGGGATACCACCGGCCACCGCCGCTTCGAACCGGATAACGCGGCCTGAAGCTTCGGCCTTTTCCGCCAGATCCTGACCGTGGATCGCCAGCAAAGCCTTGTTTGCGGTTACCACATCCTTGCCGCTTGACAACGCTGCTTCGACCGATGCTTTGGCGGGGCCGTTTTCGCCCCCCATCAATTCGACGAACACGTCGATATCATCGCGGTTTGCCAAAGTAACTGGGTCGGTTTCCCATGCATATTCGGACAAGCTGACACCGCGATCTTTGTTCGCGTCCCGCGCGGAAACGGCCACAATCTCAATCGGGCGGCCCGTGCGGGCGTGCAGCAGCGCTGCTTGGCGTCGGACGATCCGGACGACACCCACGCCGACCGTTCCCAAGCCCGCAATTCCTAGCCGCAGCGCCTGTGTCATTCCGTGGGTTCCTTTCCGCTCGAATTTCTCTGAATTCGGACGCGTTGTCCGTTCAGCGCTGCCTTAGCGGGTTCGGCGCAAGGGTTCAATCCGTCACCGGTCGGTTGAGGCTTCGAAACCCTGATCTTTAATTGATTTGTGCATTTTGCAGCGCTTGGGCCTTTTTCGCCAACGCTTCGCTGCGGGCTGTCAAATCCTGTTCAACCTCAGCGGCTTCGCTGACCGGGTCAGCGGGGGTTTCAATAATCTCCTGCAACGGAATAAGGCGCGGATAGGCGGCAGATTTCAAAGATTTCGGTTCGCTGCCGTCAAGCTCGGGTATGTCGGCGCATCCGGCGCAGACCAGCAGTAAGGCGAGAAGAGGCAGGGATTTCATGGTGAACCCTTTCAAAGTCCATCGTCCAACTGTGATGCACGTTTTGTAGGGTTGGTTCAAGCGGGGTTCTATTTGAACATGTGTTCAGATACGGTCACCGAATGGCACGCACCCAAGGTTCACATTCCGACATAACAGGCCCGCGAATTCGCGAAGCCGCTATAAGGCTTTTTGCGCGTCACGGCTATGCTGCGGTCTCAATGCGCCAGATTGCGAAGGACGTAGGTGTGCAGGCAGGTGCCCTGTACAATTACACACCCGACAAACAGAGCCTGTTGTATCGATTGATGCGGGATCACATGCGGGAGTTGCTGACGGCCTATGATGCATTGGGGCAGGGCGGTGATGCACAGGATGCGTTGCGCCGTTTTGTCGGGTTTCACATACGTTTTCATCTTGAACGCCCAGACGAAGTTTTTATCGCCTACATGGAGCTTCGCAATCTAACTCCGGACAATTTTGCCGAGATCGAGGATTTGCGCCGAAAGTACGAAAACGAGCTTGAGGGCATTCTGCACCAAGGGCAGCAATCCGGGCTGTTTTCGATTGCAGATACCAAGATCGCCACTTTGGCGGTGATCGCCATGCTTAACGGCGTGATGACCTGGTACCGATCCGGTGGACGATTGTCGCTGGACGAGGTCGAGCAAGCCTATTGGGATATGGTGCGTCGGTCGGTGACGGCCTGATTCATTTTGGATCAGGCCGTTGTTTCGTCAGTGTGCTGGCCGAATGAAAGATCCATTCCGCAGTTCCCGAAACGCTTGTTCCAGCTCCGCTTGGGTATTCATGACGATTGGGCCGTGCCAGGCGACCGGCTCATCAATCGGAGCGCCGGAGATCAACAAAAAGCGCGTGCCCTCCGGGCCGGCCTGAACGGTAATCTCATCCCCGGTGCCAAAGCGGACCAGCGTTCTGTCTCCTGACATGTCGCGGATGTTGACCTCTTGCCCGGCAACTTCTTTTTCCAACAAAACCCCAGAGGGCTGTGAGGCATCTGCAAAGGCGGCCTGACCCTGGAACACATATGCGAAGGCGCGGCGATAGGTATCGACGCGAAAGGTTTTTTTGACGCCTGACGGGATGTGAATGTCCAGGTATTGAGGATCCGCGGCGATACCATCGACCGGCCCGGTTTTCCCCCAGAACTCTCCCACTATCACCCGCACGGTTGTTCCATCGTCGTCCGTGATCTCGGGGATGTCCTTGCCTTGCACATCCTGATACCGTGGCGCCGTCATTTTCTGATCCGAGGGCAGGTTGCCCCATAGCTGAAAACCATGCATCTGGCCGGAGGTGTTTCCGTGGGGCATTTCCTGATGCAGAATGCCCGACCCGGCTGTCATCCATTGCACATCTCCTGCGCCCAGCGTGCCGCTGTTGCCTAGCGAATCTGAATGCTCGACCGTGCCGGACAATACATAGGTAATCGTCTCGATACCCCGGTGTGGATGCCAGGGAAAACCAGCTTGGTAGTCTTGTGGCCGTTCATTGCGGAAGTCGTCAAATAGCAGAAATGGATCAAGTTCCGACGGATCCTGAAACCCAAATGCGCGATGTAATTTTACGCCAGCTCCCTCCATCGTGGCTACAGCGTGTCGGGTTTCCAATGTGGGTCGCAAGGACATGTCGGCCTCCTATTTGTTTGACCTGCACTTATTCTTTTTGTCATCACGGTCAATTTGCGGAGACACACCATGCCTGTGCAAAATTGTCAGGGTTTATGGGGCCTGTTGTTCACGAAAGAAAGCAGTTAGGTGAAGGCCAGGCAAACAGGAGGCATCAATGCAAGACGAAGTGCTGGCGACGGTCCAGGCGTCATCGCCCAGACGATGGGCTGGGGTCGGAATGCTGACCACTGTTGGTGCCTTGGTGATTTACGTCGCACTTGCCTCACCGCCCGAACTGGTTTGGCAGGTCTTTCTTTTAGGCGTTGGTGCCGCCACGCTGTGGTTGGCGCATCGTATGTGGCAGTCGACGCTTGATCGCATCGAACTGACGCGTTCGGAATTGCGCACCGCCACCGGGTGTGTAATTGCCGAGGTTGCGGATATTGAATCCGTGGATCGTGGTGTTTTTGCCTTCAAACCGTCAAACGGATTTCTGGTTCGCACTCGAACCAAGGGCCCAAACAGGTGGGCTCCGGGCTTGTGGTGGCGTATGGGTCATCGCATTGGCGTGGGTGGCGTCACAGCCGCCTCAGAAGCCAAGTTCATGTCAGAAATGCTGACTGCGATGCTGGTCGAGCGGGCAGGCGGTTAGCAGCCCGTAGGTGCCTCAGCGATTTGGTGATATCCGCGCGGCTGGGTGAAGATGAATTTTTCAATCGAAAACTCGTTGTCGCCAAAACCAATCTTGAACGGACGCGTGTAGTGGTCTGTGGTTTCCACCAAGATCATTGTCGCGTTGTCAGCCATAACCGGAATACGATCTTTGTAGTCCAGAACGGTCGCATCGGTTAGTTCTTCGTAGTTTTCTCCGCGCTCACACGACCACAAGACATAGTGACGTTCATCGGGCTGATCCCACCTTACAAACGAAACGCGCATTGAAACCGCCGACCGATCTGCAATCATGAACTTTTGCAGATCATACATCGTGGTTATGTACTGGGCATTCACTTCGTTTTTCTCGCGGGAAAGGATATCCGCGATGGCATAGGCCGCTTTCAGGTTTCGCGCACTCTGACGATAGCCGTCAAAATACGTGTACGACGTCCACATGGACCAGAAGAGCAACGGAAAGACCATAATGGCCTCAATGCTTACAACGCCGTCTTGCTTTCGGAAAAATCGACCGAAAAACCCTGAAGAAGATGTGAAAGGTATGCGCTTAAGCCGGTTCATGGACAAACACCGTTGTTGCATGCAGTTCGTACTGGCCATCGGGATCCCGGGCCGCCAGTTTTCCAAGCGTAGTGCCATTGAAAAGCGGATAGATCTCAATGCACGCTCGGATGATCATCAGCTCATTAGAGCTTCCAGGAGTGAACACCTGGTCGTCTTTGCCCCGCACGTCTTCTGGGGTGTCGACGCAAAATGGATTGGCGTCCAGCACAGGATTGTTGGACCGCGGGTCAATCGACTTCATTTCCAGAGCAAGACTGTCGTTGCAATCCGGAAGCGCCCCAGCTTTGTCGCAGATGATCTGCTTGAGGAGCGTGTGCGTCCAAATCGCGCCGTCACTCGCGTCATACTTCGCGATGTGGTTCATCCGAACATCCTGGATCGTTTCATCAAGCGCGCGCTCCAGGTTCGCATGGTTATAGGCGACAATGCCCAACTCTACGCCCGAGTAGGTGGTCATCATGAAAATCGGGAACCACATTATGAATTCAATGGTTGCCATGCCTTCTTCGTCGCGACGAAACAGGCGTAACTTTTTGGTCAAGCGCTTCATCATTGGGTCAGCCTCAGGTTGCGGATGCTTGAACCGATCGACGCAAAGACATCCGGAAGGTTGCCCACGGTCGCTTCATAGTAGGCGCCATCATCACTTTTGCACGTCTTAAGGATTGCCTTGCCAGCGCTCGGTGCTTCCAGAGCAATCGTAAAGATCACGACCTTCTTCACGTCCCTCGCGTAGGCGCACATGGCGGTAACGCGCGGGTCTTTGGTCGAGCGCCCGCTTGAGGATACGGCATCGTAGTACCAGTTGTATGCGAAGGTCGAACCATAATAGTCGCGGAAATCTTCGTAGATTTGGTATCGCGTGGTGCTTTCCCAAAGGCTCGGCCACGTGAGGTGCTCGGATGGCGTAACCGGTGGCGTCATGTCAGCATATTTAACAAGCCGGGACGTACTATAGTCGAATGCGCTGCAAATCCCGTCGGAAAAAGAAAGGCAGCGGTACTGAATGAAACCTCGCTCGTAGCCGTCGGTTGACACTTCAGCATCTGCTTCTTCGATAACAGTCATAGTGCTTGGATCAACAAAAGTGCTGCCATACCCGGCAGGTTGAAGTTGTTCGCGCGCCCAGTAGAAGTTGAGATCGCTATCCCACTCCCAAATATCAACGTTGGGCCAGTAGTACCGGGCACTATTTCCGGTGTAGATTTCACCATCTACAAGTTGGGCGTATGAAACATACTCGCCCTCCACGCCTTCGTCATCATTCCACCAGATACCGGACTTACCGGCACGGTGAGGATCATTTACCCAATACTGCGAGGTGTTGGCGCCATCTGTCATAAGAACCATGACTTTCATGGTGTCGCCGCTTGCAACGTTGGAAGGGCGTGTCGCGAACTCGGCAGGTACATCGCCTTTTGCAGCGAGTGAGGCGACGACGGGTCTAAAGCTTTCGTCCAGCAGAGTAAGCCCCCACTTGACACCCAAGTCGATAGAAGTGTTTCCGCCAGCTTGGAAATCAGCAATCTTCTGCTTTAGAATGTTGGCGTCTTTTTGGTGAACCATGACCTCACGGTTCGTATCACTCTCGCAAATTTCACTATAAACAAGAGTGTTGTCGGGGCGCCGGTCATAGTCGCCCCAATGGGTGAAATGCAACGTCCGTTCGCGGATCAAGTTCCGATCAAAACTGCTTGTCGAAAACTCAGTGTCCTCGAAGTTTATGCAGTTTGCATGAGGGTTTGTGCCTGTCGTGGGCAATTCGGCCATCAGCGTGTCTGGCAAAGACACCTGCGTGGCGTAAGGGACGATCGAGATAGACAGCTTGCCGTCTTCGGTTTTGTCGACCATCTCTTGCACGAAATTCTGAGCGGCCAATTTGAGTGTGGTCAGGCGGTTGTTGTTGTTCATCGATCCGGACACGTCGAGAACCATTGAAATCTCAACGTTACCAATAGCTTCTTCCGCGACGCTGACCACCGAGGTTGCGATCGAGTCAACTTCCCACCACTGCATGAAGTGCATCTTCACGTCCATTTTGGCGCTTGCTTCAACACGACGGTAGCCTTGGACAGTCACTGCCTGCGAGCCGCAGAGGTCCGGAGTAACGATTGGCTCTCCGACCAGATACTCAGCCAGCCCCTCCTTCTCGAGATAATCTTTTATCACAACCGCGGGGCAAAGATCCTGTTCAAGGTCGGCGGCTGCCAGAACGGCACGGTCGAGAGAATACTGAAGTCTGGCGCGCTCGTGGTCAAAGCGCATGATATCGACAGCAAAACCGCCAACAGTAAAGATGATCAATATGAGGGTTAGAGCCAGAATGGTCATAAGACCTTCTTCGGATTTCACAAAGGATTCCGAAGTGTGCCGACACCTGTCCGCTTGCTTTATTTTTGTCAATTTTAACTTACAAACGAAATTTTTCATAACTTGTCCCTCTACCGGTCAGGCGCACTGATCCCAGTTCTTGGCAAGTTTAACTATTTAGACTTTGATCGTGGCAAGATTTGGGCAGTGTCGCCACTATGGTGCTATTATTGAATGAAAATTGGCCGTAGTTCTTGGTGGAGTATTGGGTTTGTTTCGCCTCTGCGAACAATGCCCGTCCGGCGAGTAAAAAACGACTCAGGGATGATTTTGGTAAGACCTCGTTCATAAAATGATTAAAAAATGTACATTTGAAGATTGCAGCATTTGTTCAGTGGTGCGACAAAACGTCATGACATTTGTCAGTTACCGGCACGGAGGATTTTATGACCGGCACTAAAGAACCTAGCTTTCGTGAAAGTGTTGATCTGATGTTCAACAGGGCGGCGTCCCTGATGGATTTGCCGCCTGGGCTGGAACAAAAAATCCGAGTCTGCAACGCCACTTACACTGTTCGTTTTGGTGTCCGCCTGCGCGGTGAGATCCACACGTTCACTGGTTATCGATCTGTCCACTCTGAACATATGGAGCCGGTCAAGGGCGGTATTCGCTATGCAATGGCCGTGAACCAGGACGAAGTTGAAGCGCTTGCTGCGTTGATGACTTATAAATGCGCTTTGGTTGAAACTCCGTTCGGGGGGTCGAAAGGTGGGCTCTGCATTGACCCCCGGCAATACGAAGAACACGAATTGGAGCAGATCACCCGGCGCTTTGCCTATGAACTCGCGAAGCGTGACCTGATCAACCCGTCGCAAAACGTCCCAGCCCCGGACATGGGTACGGGTGAGCGTGAAATGGCCTGGATGGCAGACCAATACGCACGGATGAACACGACCGATATCAATGCGCGTGCTTGCGTAACGGGCAAGCCATTGAATGCAGGTGGCATCGCAGGGCGGGTCGAGGCAACCGGGCGTGGAGTCCAATATGCGCTGCGCGAGTTCTTCCGTCACCCGGAAGATATCGCCAAGGCTGGCCTGTCCGGTAAGCTGGATGGCAAGCGCATTGTTGTTCAGGGTCTTGGCAACGTGGGGTATCACGCCGCCAAATTCCTGAGTGAAGAAGACGGCGCGATCATTGTTGGCATCATCGAATGGGATGGTGCGCTGTATAATCCCGAAGGCATTGATGTCGAAGCGGTGCGGCAGTGGATCGTCAAACATGGTGGCGTCAGTGACTACCCGGATGCGACGCATTCCGCCGAGGGAGCGGCAGTGTTGGAGGAAGAGTGCGACATCTTGATCCCGGCTGCTTTGGAGGGCGTGATCAACCTGGATAACGCGGATCGGATAAAGGCACCTCTGATCATTGAGGCAGCGAACGGCCCGGTGACGGCGGGTGCTGATGAAGTGCTTCGGAAAAAAGGCACGGTTATCATTCCGGATATGTATGCCAATGCCGGCGGTGTGACCGTGTCGTACTTTGAATGGGTCAAAAACCTTAGCCATATCCGGTTTGGCCGCATGCAGCGCCGTCAGGAAGAAGCCCGGCATGAACTGATCGTCAGTGAATTGGAGCGGTTGGACCGTTACCTTGGCGACGCCTGGACAATGTCACCAAACTTCAAGTCGAAGTACCTAAAAGGTGCTGATGAGCTTGAACTGGTCCGCTCTGGCCTGGATGACACCATGCGCATTGCATACCAGTCGATGCGCGAGGTTTGGCACAGCCGTGACGACGTTGAGGATCTGCGAACTGCTGCGTATATCGTGGCCATTGATCGGGTCTCAAGCAGCTACCGCGCCAAAGGGCTTTGAGCTTTTAGGTTGGGCATTCCCGCTATGCTGGATTGCCCAACCTTTGCCGTCTCGTAAAAAAGGACGATGGAAGGCCACGCCTTGCCCGGGTAAGCTGTGCCAAGAAACGATTCCGGGAGATCCCAATGTTGCGTATTGCCATCGCTGCCGCCGTGCTGGCCACCCCTCTGGCTGCCGCCGAGACTAAGGAACAAAGCTGCCAGTATCAGGCTGACGTGGTCGCCGCGGTTCAGCAAGCACGGCTGGACAGAGTCAAAGAACGCGACGTGCCACAGGCGGTTTCTGATACGGAGCCGACATGGCCCGAGAGCTACAATGCCGCTGTTCCGTTGATCACGCCCTGGGTCTACGAACAAAAGATGCGCGATGTGCGCAAAAAAGATCTGGGTGCGGCCTGGTTGGAGTTGTGTCTGCAGCAGTAATCCACAGCGACGTCATTTCTTTGTGGACAACCGCGCGTCATCCCCTTGGCGCGCGTTTCCGTTTCTGTCAGGTTTGACCCATGTCACTGCCCCCTGGATTTCTGGATGAATTGCGCACCCGGCTCAGCCTGTCTCAGGTCGTTGGGCGCAAAGTCATGTGGGATGCGCGGAAATCGAACCAGGGCAAAGGTGACATGTGGGCGCCTTGCCCGTTCCACCACGAAAAGACCGCGTCGTTCCATGTTGATGATCAAAAGGGCTTTTATTACTGCTTCGGATGCCACGCCAAAGGGGATGCGATCAGCTTTGTGAAAGAGACCGAGAATGTCTCGTTCATCGAAGCCGTTGAGATTTTGGCGCGCGAGGCCGGCATGCCGATGCCTGCTCGTGACCCCAAAGCACAGGAAAAACAAGACCGCCGAACGCAGCTTGCCGAAGTGATGGAGCAGGCGGTGCAGTTTTTCCGGCTTCAACTGAAAACCGGAGCAGGGGCGGACGCGCGGGGCTATCTGTCGCGCCGGGGTCTGGATGCGGAGGCGCTGGATCGCTGGGAAATCGGATTCGCGCCGGATGGCTGGCAAGGTCTGTGGGATCATCTGCGCGGCAAGAATGTCGACGAGGACCTGATCCTTGGGGCAGGGCTGGCCAAGCCTTCGAACAAGGGGAAGAAACCCTATGACACTTTCCGAAACCGTATCATGTACCCGATCCGCGATGCGCGTGGTCGGTGCATTGCCTTTGGCGGTCGGGCAATGGACCCAAATGACAATGCGAAATACCTGAACTCGCCTGAAACCGAATTGTTCGACAAGGGGCGTAGCCTATACAATCAGGGACCAGCCCGGCAGGCGGCAGGCAAAGGGCAGCCGCTGATTGTGGCCGAAGGGTATATGGACGTCATCGCGCTGGCCGAGGCTGGCTTTGGCGCGTCAGTCGCGCCTTTGGGAACCGCAATAACCGAGCATCAGCTGCAATTGCTTTGGCGTATTTCAGACGAGCCGATTATTGCGCTGGATGGTGATACAGCCGGGTTGCGCGCAGCGATGCGGGCGGTTGATCTGGCGCTGCCGTTGCTGGAGGCCGGTAAATCCCTGCGCTTTGCACTTTTGCCAGAGGGTAAGGACCCAGACGATCTACTGCGCGTCGAAGGGGCAGGGGCCGTGCAAACAGTGCTGGACCGAGCGGTCCCGATGGTGAAGTTGCTGTGGCAGCGTGAAACCGATGGCAAGATCTTTGACAGTCCGGAGCGCCGGGCGGCATTGGAACAGATCTTGCGTGAAAAGACGACGTTGATCCGTGACGGTTCCATCCGCTCTCACTACGAACGCGAAATAAAGGATCTGTGCTGGAAGCTTTTCCGCCCGCAAAGACAATCGCAGAGCCGCCCTTGGTCGCCGCGCGGCAAGTGGAAACCGCAACCGCAACCCGCCACCCCCGGCGCGCGCGCGTCATTTCTGGCTTCATCCGAGAACGCTGATATTCGCATGCGCGAGGCCGCAATTTTGGCCATCGCAATTCTGAATCCCAAGGTTGTTGTTCAGTTTGAACATCAGCTGGAGGACATGGATTGTCATGATCCCGATCACGCTGCCTTGCGACACTCCCTGTTGCGACATGCGATCGACGATCCGGACAACTTGCAGGACCACATTGCCGAAACTTTGGGGGCCGAAGCCCTTGAAAACCTGTTGAGCCTTCGCCATGTGGCAGTCATCCCCTGTGTGTTCAAACCAGGCGACGTTGAAAAGGCCGAGATGACTCTGGCCGAGGAACTCGCGAAAATCAAAGCGCTCCGGGGGTTGGATGCCGAGATTGCCGAAGCCGAAGAGGAACTGTCCGATCTGGCAGACGAAGCGTTGACCTATCGGTTGGCTCAGGCCGCCGAAGAGCGCAACCGAACAAGCCGTAGCCAGAACGAAGACAAGGCCGTTTTCGACATCGCGGATAACGGTGCGCGAATCAACCGCGACGAGAAAGACGCGTTCAAGGCGATCACATCAGGTATCAATTTCGAGCGGAAACGTCGTTAAAGTGATGTTTTCGTAAGGCACTGGAAAAGAAAAACAGGTAAACGGGTGGCCGAATCACTTCAACGCGCTAATGATTCGGCTCTAACGAATCACCCATCCCTGCAGGAGCATTGAATGGCCGCCAAGGATACGAACGAAGACCGCAAATCCGACGAGCAGGAACAGGAAATCTCGCTGGACATGAGTCAGGCCAACGTCAAGAAGATGATCGCCGAGGCCCGCGAGAAAGGTTACATAACCTACGACCAGCTCAATCAGGTTCTGCCGCCTGATCAGGTCAGCTCGGAACAGATAGAAGATGTAATGTCGATGCTGTCCGAAATGGGCATTAATATCATCGAAGACGAAGAGGCCGAAGAGGAAGAGCAGAAAGGCTCGACCGATCTGGTCACCACCGATACGAATCGCGAAGTAACTCTGGCTGGTTCGCAAACGGAAAAGCTCGACCGTACAGACGACCCCGTCCGCATGTATCTGCGCGAAATGGGCAGCGTCGAACTGCTGAGCCGCGAGGGCGAAATTGCCATCGCCAAGCGGATCGAAGCAGGTCGAAACACAATGATCCTTGGGCTGTGCGAAAGCCCGCTGACCTTCCAGGCGATTACGATCTGGCACGACGAATTGCTGTCCGAAGATATTCTGCTGCGTGACGTCATCGATCTGGAAACCACCTTTGGCAACCAGATGGACGAAGACGGCGACGTTGAAGAGCCGGTTGTCGACACATCGGCCGTTTCGGCGGCAAAGCCTGAAAAGGACACCGGACCGGAGTTAGATGCGGATGGAAATCCGATTGCTCAGGACGACGATGATGACGAAGACGAACAGGCCAACATGTCGCTCGCTGCGATGGAAGCCGCGCTGAAGGATCAGGTTCTGACTACTTTGGAACGGATCTCGACCGATTTTGCGATGCTTTCTGAAATGCAGGACAGCCGGATTTCGGCCACTCTGAACGAAGACGACACGTTCAGCGCGAAAGACGAAGAGACCTATCAGAAACTGCGCGCTGAAATCGTTGAGTTGGTGAACGGACTTCATCTTCACAACAACCGTATCGAAGCGTTGATCGACCAGCTTTATGGTATCAACCGCCGCATCATGTCTTTGGACAGTTCGATGGTGAAATTGGCCGATCAGGCCCGTATTAACCGGCGTGAGTTCATCGATGCCTATCGTGGACGCGAATTGGACCCGAATTGGCTGGCTGAGATGGCTGAAAAGCCGGGACGCGGCTGGCAGATGTTCATCGAACGCTCGACCGATAAGGTTGAAGAACTGCGCAACGATATGGCCCAGGTTGGTCAGTATATCGGCCTGGACATCCCTGAATTCCGCCGCATCGTGCAGCAGGTTCAGAAGGGCGAGAAAGAGGCCCGTCAGGCCAAGAAAGAGATGGTCGAAGCTAACCTTCGTCTGGTGATCTCGATTGCCAAAAAGTACACGAACCGTGGCCTGCAATTCCTTGATCTTATTCAGGAAGGTAACATCGGATTGATGAAGGCGGTCGACAAGTTCGAATACCGTCGTGGGTACAAGTTCTCGACCTATGCGACTTGGTGGATCCGTCAGGCGATCACGCGGTCTATCGCGGATCAGGCCCGGACCATCCGTATTCCGGTCCATATGATCGAGACGATCAACAAGCTGGTCCGCACCGGTCGTCAGATGCTGCATGAGATTGGCCGTGAGCCGACGCCAGAAGAACTGGCTGAAAAGCTGCAGATGCCGCTTGAGAAGGTTCGCAAGGTGATGAAAATCGCTAAGGAACCGATCTCTCTGGAAACGCCCATCGGCGACGAGGAAGACAGCCAGCTTGGCGATTTCATCGAGGACAAGAATGCCGTGCTGCCGCTCGACAGCGCCATTCAGGAGAACCTCAAGGAAACCACGACCCGGGTTCTGGCCTCGCTCACCCCGCGCGAGGAACGGGTTCTGCGGATGCGGTTCGGCATTGGTATGAACACCGACCACACACTGGAAGAGGTGGGCCAACAGTTCAGCGTGACCCGTGAACGGATCCGTCAGATCGAAGCGAAAGCGCTGCGAAAACTAAAACATCCCAGCAGATCGCGCAAACTGCGATCGTTCCTGGATCAATAGAAAAGGGCGCCTCGATTTGAGGCGCCTTTTTTTGTTTTAGGAAACAGCAATTTGGCGGCATTGCCAAAAAACTTTGGCAGGAAATCAAAAGAACCCGAATTGCTCCGTTTCTATGTTCGGCTTGTCCACTCATGGGACGGGCCGGGGCGAGGTAGAAATTGCTGATGACCCTGGTTTCAGGCAGGGCGCTTCCTCTCTTCGATAACTCCTGTCGCGCCACAAGGGCCATTTCGACTGGACGAGGCCGAAGTGGAAACTTCAACGCCTAGCCAACGGCTTCTGACTGTATTCACACATTCCTTGTGGTTCTTTCTTGTCGCATTGCCGTAGTCAGTATCGCATGACATCCTGAAAAAAATTTTTCTCGGCAGGGATGTCAGGGATATGGAATGTGGTGCGAGTCCAGAGATGTTCAATGGGAAAAACCTGATTGTTTTTGATGGCGAATGCGTTTTGTGTTCGAGGTTTTTTCAATTCATGCTCAAGCGGGATCGGTCGCGGCGGTTTCAGTTTGCGACGGCGCAGTCGCCGTTGGGTCAGTATCTGTTTCGGCAGCTTGGGCTGCCGACGCGAGATTTTCAGACCAACCTGGTTGTGGTCGACGGTAAGGTTTACCAGCGCCTGGACGCATTCGCTGCAGCTATGCAGCAATTGCCGATGGCGTGGCCAGTGCTGTCACTTTGCCGGTTTCTTCCTGCCATGTTGAAAGATCCGTTATATAACGCCATTGCACGAAACAGATACGCGATTTTTGGGCGCGCTGAGCTCTGCTTTGTGCCGGATGCAGATATGCGATCGCGTTTTGCACAGCAGGGGTTTCAGAGTGAGTGATCCGTTTCTAACTGCTCTGCCGGCTGTGACGGAATTGCCAACAGCAGTGTGTACCCTGCACAGTTCTGAAGGGCGCTTCACCGGGCGTTGTCGGATTGAACGCGGTCAAGGAAGGCTTGTTGCCATGGCGTTGCGTCTGGGTCGATTTCCTCCGGCGAGCAGCAACACGCCCGTTCAGGTCACAATCAGTGGGGACGGTCAGAGATGGTGCTGGGTACGCGATTTCAATGGCCATAGGATGCAATCCAGCCTGACATATGATCACGACACAGGATGCGTCCGCGAAGATTTCGGCGCGATGTCGATATGGTTGCAACCGTCTTTCGACGGGCAGCGGCTTGGAATTTCTATTCACCGATTGACCATCCTGGGACTTCCAGTCCCGAAGTTTCTTTTGCCTCGTTCCGATACAATTGAATGGCAGGACGACCGCGGGCGTTTTAGGTTTGATGTTGCGGCAGAGGCGCCCGGTCTGGGATTGTTGATCCGATATCAAGGCTGGCTCACGCCAGTTCACGGAGCATCGGGTCAAAGCTGAATTGATTGTGATCCCCACTATGCAGGGTTAATCCGTGATCTAACGTTTTAGGCACACGCAATTAGGGAAGATGATAGCTATGAAACAGATTATTGTAAGCGCCACTCTCGCTGCCTTTGCGTTCAGCATTCCTGCGACTGCTGATGCCGCACCAAACGGATATCGGACCGAGCCGATAAACAGCACAGAATTCGAAGTTATTCCTAGGGCGCGTCAAGATACAGATGGATATTGGTGCGCCGCGGCGGATTTTGCCCGACGCAAGTTGGGGGCAGGATGGCAGCAGCGCATCTATGTGTTGCGCGGATATGGACCTAGCGTGACGACTGGGCGCAGAACAGCGGTGCAGTTTTCACTTAAACCCCCGGCAGGGGGCGTTCCTCAGCAAAGCAGCTTTATCACGGTTGGCTTCCCGGTGGGCTACAGCATGTCGGTTCAAGGCGCCAATGGCCGCTGTAACATTCGTCCGTTTCTCCGCTAAGGAGCGCATGGGAGGCTCGCATTGCAGGCAGAATTCACAATTCAAACGCAGGGGCCGGGTCTGTATGAATTCACTGATGAGATAGTTCGGTGGTCAAATTTAGTGGCGACGGATGGCGTGTTGACCCTGTTCGTCCGCCACACGTCCTGTTCCTTGATGATACAAGAGAATGCCGACCCTGAAGTGCAAACCGATCTGCGTGCGTTTTTCGATAGGCTTGTTCCCCCGTCTGACCACCCGTCCATGGCGTATCTGCGGCACACCTATGAAGGACCAGACGAAATGCCGGCGCATATCAAAGCCGCTTTGATGCCTGTGTCACTGTCGATACCAGTGTCTCAAGGGCGCCCACATCTTGGCACATGGCAGGGCATTTACCTGGTCGAACATCGCGCTTCACCCCATACACGCTTAGTTGCGGCCCATCTGGGCTGACACTTTATTTAGCGGTGTAAATTTCCGACTACCCAAATCCTAGCGGCTGCCCTATAGTTGTGGATAAGTAAGCCGTAGCGCTTACAAAAAGAGGCCGAACAAGGGACGAGGAGACGGCGGATGCGCTGCCCGTTTTGCGGAAACATCGATACTCAGGTCAAGGATTCACGCCCGGCAGAGGATCACGTCGCGATCCGTCGGCGCAGATTCTGCCCGGCCTGTGGGGGCCGGTTCACGACATATGAGCGCGTTCAACTGCGCGACTTGGTCGTTATCAAAACCAACGGTAAACGGGAAGATTTTGATCGGGACAAGCTGGAACGCTCGATCCGCATCTCGATGCAAAAGCGTCCGGTGGATCCTGAACGGATCGATCAGATGATCTCGGGCATCGTGCGCCGATTGGAAAGCATGGGGGATACCGATATTCCCTCCAACAAGATCGGAGAAATCGTCATGGAAGCTCTGGCGCGGATCGATACCGTTGCCTATGTTCGCTTTGCGAGCGTATACAAGAATTTCCAGGCGGCCGATGATTTCGAGGAGTTTGTCCACGAACTGCGCCCGCCGCAGCCTTCGACGGACGAGTGAGCGACACAGATAAGCGATTTATGGCGTTGGCCTTGTCTTTGGGCCAGCGCGGCCAAGGCAGATGCTGGCCCAACCCCGCCGTCGGGTGTGTCATAGTGCAAGACGGGCGGATTGTTGGTCGTGGTTGGACACAACCCGGCGGACGCCCCCATGCCGAGACCGAAGCATTAACGCAGGCCGGTGCGGCAGCCCGTGGTGCGACAGCCTATGTTTCACTGGAACCGTGCGCCCATCATGGCAAAACACCACCTTGCGCCGAAGCTTTGATTGCCGCTGGCGTAGGTCGCGTCGTTGCTGCGCTTGAGGACAGCGATCCGCGTGTGGCGGGGCAAGGCTTTGCAATGCTGCGCGATGCGGGGATCAAAGTTGAAACTGGTGTTTTGGCAGATCAGGCGGCGCTGCACCTGGCTGGCTTCTTTCTGAAAACTGAACAAGGCCGCCCCTTTGTAACGCTGAAACTGGCCAGCAGCTTTGATGGGCGGATCGCGACCGCGACAGGCCACAGCCAATGGATCACTGGCCCAATATCCAGACGCGCGGTCCACGCAATGCGGGCGCGTCATGATGCGGTGATGGTCGGGGCAGGCACGGCGCGCGCAGATGATCCGTCTTTGACTGTGCGAGATGTTGGCGCAACTCATCAGCCCGTGCGCGTTGTCGTGTCGCGGCATATGGATTTGCCGCTGATGGGCCAGTTGGCGCGTACGGCGTCCGAAATTCCGGTTTGGTTGTGCCATGGCCCACACCCGGATGCCGATCGGGCTCGGGCGTGGGAGGGGTTAGACGCACGTTTGATACCCTGCACCCTGAAAGATCACCATATTGATGCGGTCGATGTGCTGCAGCAACTGGGCCATGCAGGTTTGACCAGCGTCTTCTGTGAGGGTGGGGCCGCGCTGGCTGCCTCATTGCTGGCAGGGGATCTGGTTGACGAGCTGGTAGGGTTCACAGCAGGACTGACCATCGGGGCCGAAGGTCTTGCTGCTATTGGAACGCTGGGGTTGGAGAAACTGGATGCTGCCCCCCGTTTCGAGCTCGTCGAAACGCGCGCACTAGGGGACGATGTATTCCACCGATGGCGACGATCTACGCAATAGGCGAGATGCTCAACGCCACAGATGGGCATAGGTTGCGAAGATGCCTTGCAGTTTAGACAGAATACGGTTCAGCGGTCTGGGATGAGCGACGTAACCGCTCGACAGGCGCTCGACGACGATTTCAACGGGGCAGGGCTGTCCTGTGACGGGGTCCATATAGCGCGGGTAGTCGATCAACGTCGCATGAATCAAACCCATTAGAGAAGGTCGCGCGCCCCGACGTGCTGGGACCGTGCCAAGATCGGTGGTCAGCCCCCAGCCTGCATAAAATGGTGCACCCAGCGTCGTGACTTTAACCCCTCGTAAAAGCGCTTCGAACCCAGTCAGCGAGGTCATGGTCCAGAGCTCGTCGACTTGCGCCAACAAAGCCGTTGGATCCGTGTTTTCGGCCACCACATCTGCTAGTTTGTGGGCGTAAATCTTTCCCTCCCGCAGACCAGCTTCGACGTCAGGATGAGGCTTGTAGATCAATACTGCGTCTGGATGCGCATCCCGCGCGGCACTTAGCAGGCCCATATTCGTGCGCACCTCACCGGTTCCCAACAAGATAGACGCATCATCTTCAACTTGCCCCGGAACCAGGACCCGATGACCTTCAGGAAGTGAAAGACTGGTGCCGCCGGTATTGTATTTACTCAACCCTTTGGACAGCAGCTGTCCTACCATGCGCTCGACCCTTTGTTCCTGATCGGGTCGCAGGGTTTCACGTTTTGCGATCAGTTCTTCCAACCGGCTGGGCCGTGTCGGATCGTAGTAAATCCCCAGATCATCCGTCACCAGCGAGAATGGGGGCACAAGTTCTGCTCCTAGCCCACGCGAACGCAGAAAGCCGTCCTCGACCCGTGTGGCGTCTTCGATGCCTCTGGCCTGACTGGCCCAGACCATATGCGGACGTTTTGATACTGTAGGGGTTGCCGAGAAAAACCGAATCTTTTGGTGCCGCCCAAACATTTGCTGCAGGTGTCTGCGCTTCCACAGACGCATCCCCGAAGCCGTCCAGCCCAAATGATCCTGGCGCCACGCCCGGGTCTGCGCCTCTAACGTGTCCAATACGGTTTCAAGCTCACAAAGCTGGTCCCGATATGGGTCATACCATGTGGGGTAAAGCAGCATGGCTGCGGCAAACAGTTGCGCCCGGGTCAGATTGCGTTGGCGGCGTGGGATTGGGTTTTCATCCTCTGTCAGGCCCCAACCAGCATAGAAAGGGTGTCCAAAAACGCGTGGTTTGTGGCCCGCCAGGATCGCCTCGAACCCCATTTGCGAAGACAAGGTGTAAACACCGACAGCCCCATCCAACAACGACCACGGGCTTATTGGCTTGCGCAGAACAGACACCCGATCCGACTGGTCCTGGTCCGAGAAGTACCCTTTACGGTGACCTGCAAGCGTTTCCGGGTGCGCCTTGATCAGAACGCGCATTCCGGGGTTTTCTTCCTGAGCAATCACCAGCATTTCTCGGAAACGGGCATGGTCGCCACCGCTGGCTGTCACAGCCGCATCGCCCTGTGTTTGATCAATGACAAGAACATAACCGGGTTCGGGTGGTTGAACGTCCAAGTCAAAAGCCGAGTATTTGCTGAGGTGCAGTTCTTTCAACCGCTCAATCGCGCCACGTGCCCGGTTCAGCAAGGCGGTGTCATCTAACGGGTGAGACGACAGAAGCGTTTCGAGATCCGACGGCGTTTCGGGGTCAAAATGCAGGCCGGTTTGATCCAATAACAGACCCAGCGGCGCTTCACCGCCCCGACCCGGGTGTAGTGACCTGAGGAAGGCATCCTCTACGCGCAGGATCGACGTGTTGTGTTTCTTCGCGACATGCATCCCGCGATAGGCGGTTGGACTGTTTCCCCAAACACCCACAGCATCGCTTTGCTGAGGTAGGCCAAGACGTATGTCATACCCGGCCAGCGACAGAATGCGCCTGATGCGCTTGTTTGTAAGAAAACCACCGTTGTAGACAAACAGCCGGGTGCGCTCAGCCCCGGCTGGGGCGCCCCGATCCAGGACCATTCATCAGTTACCCGATAGCGTAGCTATGTTTGCAACCGGGGTCAGCCCGCCCGCAATAAGCGAGATTGATTTGCTCCACTGGGCGTAGGGGGCTTCGGTCACATAGATTGTGTCGTCGTCGCGAATAACAAAGTCCCGCGCAACGAAAAGGCCGTTTGGCGCCGTCAGGTTCAACAGATAGATCAACCGTTGCTCCCCCTGCAAGTCAGCGCGTCCCATCACGTTGCGGGCAACATCCTGCCGTTCTTTGCGTAGAATGAAGATCCCAGTGGGGTCCGATGACAAGGTCAGCAATCCGCCAACCTGTGCCAAAGCCTCAAGCGCGGAAAGGTCCTGACTTTCAAACGCGACCCGGGATTGTCCACCCGTGGCGCCCAGCGCGATGTAGGATCGGCTGTCTTCTTCCACCAGGATGCGATCCCCACCGCGCAACGCAACATCCAGCCTGGGATTGCGGAACAGATCCTCGTACCAGATGGTGCCTTTCTGATCGCCGCGGATCAGGGTCACAAGCGCAATATCCGAGGCGACAGAAACACCACCAGCCTGAGACAACATACCCAGCAAAGATCGGGTAGGCCGTTCAATCGGGTAGATGCCAGGCGCCGCAACGGTGCCCGTCAGGGACACGGTCGATCCGTCACCTGCGACACGGCGTACTTCGACCTGAGGGTCAGGTGTTTGTTCCTGAAGCTTGTTTGTGATCAAAACGCGCAGTTGCTCTGGCGTGTTGCCTGCGGCGCGCATGCGACCGGCATAGGGGACAAAGATGAACCCTTCGCTGTCGACCTGAACTTCGTCCAGCGCGGTGGCCGCACCGGTTTCACCGGACAAAAGGCCATCGTCGACGTTTTCCCAGATGGTCAAACCAAGAACATCACCCGGTCGCACCGTATCAGCCGTCAGAGTCTGTGCGGTGCTGAATGAGGAAGAAAACCCGTATTGCGGGACAGCGGAGGTGGCTCTGGCCACGCGGTCATCCACCTCGACAACAAACGCATTGCCGCCGTTTTCGACAGAACCGGCCAGGATCTCGTTTTTGTTAGGCCCGGACTTGGGAAGTTGGCAGGCGGCCAGAAGGCCAAACGCCGCGACAAGGGAAATCCCCCGCATCCATCGGATTGGAAAGCTCTGCACTGCCGAATATCCTCAAGTTTTTTAGTTTTCGGCAGAATACCGCTTTGGAATCGCAACTTCCAGTCGCAGATGGCCAGAGCTACTCAACGATTCTCAACTGTGGCGTTATCGCCTCGTTGCTTTTCAGGACAGATTGGTAGGGATCATGGATCTGAAGCATCATATCTACCATCCGCCGCAACAGCTGTCGGCGACCACGACGGGAGTAAAACCCGCCCGGTATCTGGCTGGTTTCCAAAAGGAATTGGCGGTAACTGCGGTATGCGTCGCCGTCAGGAGCGCTGGGATTGGCAAAAAACGCAGCTATGGATTGTTGTGAGACAAATTCAGGCTTGTCGTAAACTGATTTCCCAAAGATGCGCAGCGGGATATCGCGCCACAAAACCTGCTGACCCGCCGTCGAATTGATTGTCACGGCAGAGTTCGCCTCGTCCAGCAGTTTGGCGAGTTTGCCGCCGGGCACATAATGAACCCGGCCCTGAATTCCGTATTCCTTCGCCAATTGCCGCACGCGGCGGCGCAGCGGCTCGCGGTGGTTTTCCAGTGGGTGTTCCTTAACGACCAATCGGTGATGCTTGGGTGCGCCTTGGGCGAAACCCTCGATCACCGTCTCCAGAAATTCGCTCATGCTGGAAAAGTCGGAATGAGCCTGCACCGAGCTGTCGTGACCCAATTGCAGCAGCGCGAGGTGATAGGGAAACCCGCCCGAGCGCACGCGTGCGGTTGCCCAACTGCGTTGCACACGATGGAACGGCATAAGGATAAGCCGTTTGAAATACAGCATGAATTCTCGTGAGACGGGCAATTCCCGGTGGCGCTTGAAGTTACGGTAGCGCCCGTTCAGGAATAGGACGAACCAATGATATAGCGCGCCGTAGAAAATGTGCTGCCGCATGTCCCCCCAGTGGGACGGCGGTGGCGGCGCTTTGGACGCGGACGCCTCCAGCGCATGTTGCATCTGATCGATGTCCAGTGACATCAGGCGTGAATTGCCGTTCGACCCGCCCCGTTCATAGGTCACCCACCATGGGCGAAGGTACCCTTCTTCGAACACATGGACCATCACGCCGCGGGATTTGGCGATTTCCGCCGCACGGGCGTGGACTGGGCGGGTATCGCCATATAGCACGATGTCCGTCACACCTTTGCCAACGATCAGGTCAACCAAGGCATCCGGCCATTGTTCAATCGTGTCTCGGAACGGAATGTAGCTTGCTTTTTCAGACCAGAATGCACGATCCCCGGCATTGAAGCCTACGCGCCACGTTTGCGCCCCCGACGCGCGCAGCATGCGTCCCAGAGCATTGAAAAATGGCCCATGTGGTCCCTGCAAGAACAGGAAGACGCGACCTTTGGAACCTGAAAACGAGTGGTGCATGTAATCTGCTTTAGTCTTAGTTATTGTCAAAACTATGCCCGTTTCGCCCAATTCCAACAAGCCAGGGCTTGCCCGCCAGGGTTACTGAGCGTAACTCGACAGTGATAGTCAGGCACAGGTTATGAACTGAGGGTTAACGGAATGTTTACAGGGATCGTTACAGATGTTGGCACTGTCGTCGAGTTGGAGCAGCAAGGTGACCTGCGCGCGCGGATCAAGACGGCCTATGACACTGCGGGCATCGATATAGGTGCGTCCATCGCCAGCGACGGTGTTTGCCTGACTGTGATTGCACTGGGTGACGATTGGTACGACGTCCAAATCAGTGCCGAGACCGTGTCCAAAACCAATGTGGAAAGCTGGACGATTGGTAAGCGGATCAATCTGGAGCGTGCTCTGAAGGTTGGTGATGAACTGGGCGGCCACATCGTCTCGGGGCATGTCGATGGCGTGGCAGAGGTGGTCGAAGTCGCCGACGAAGGCGACAGCACCCGTGTCACCTTGCGCGCGCCAAAAGATCTGGCGCGGTTTATCGCACCAAAGGGGTCGGTTGCCTTGAACGGCACGTCGCTGACTGTAAACGATGTTGAGGGCTGCGATTTCGGGATCAATTTCATTCCACACACCAAGGACGTTACGACCTGGGGCGACGTATCAAAGGGCGACCGTGTCAACCTCGAGATCGACACACTTGCACGCTACGTCGCCCGTTTGGCCGAAATGACCTGACCTGATGGGGGCACACAACGTCGCGTCGCGGCTAGCCAGCGCCGTTTGCGGTCTGGCCTTTGGGCGCGTGGTGGTCTATCCCGCCCTGCAGATATGCTCTTGTGAAAGGCTGCCCCATGAGCTTTGAAACACCCGGACCGGTTGAGGCCGAGCTGCGCGACGCGATCAGCCCGATCGAAGAGATCATCGACGAGGCGCGCAAAGGCCGGATGTACATTCTGGTCGATCACGAAGATCGCGAAAACGAAGGCGATCTGGTGATCGCTGCCGAGTTTGCGGATGCCGAGGCGATCAACTTCATGGCCACCCATGGGCGCGGTCTGATCTGTCTGCCAATGACGGCGGAACGTATCGATTTGCTGGGTCTGCCAATGATGGCAGTGAATAATTCGTCCCGTCACGAAACAGCATTTACCGTTTCGATCGAGGCGCGCGAGGGCGTGTCGACCGGGATTTCTGCCGCTGATCGCGCGCTGACCGTAGCGACTGCGATCAACGAGCAAAACACCATGGCGCATATCGCGACACCCGGTCATGTTTTCCCGCTGCGGGCTAAGCGGGGTGGGGTGCTGGTGCGCGCGGGTCATACCGAGGCCGCGGTCGATATCTCGCGGTTGGCAGGGTTGAACCCTTCGGGCGTGATTTGTGAGATCATGAAGGCTGACGGCACCATGGCACGCCTGCCGGATCTGGTGGCTTTTGCCAAAGAGCATGACATGAAGATCGGCACCATCAGTGATCTGATCACGTATCGGTCTCGCAACGACAATCTGGTGGTCGAAACCTCGCGTGAAACGGTCACCTCGGAATATGGCGGCGATTGGGAGATGCGGATTTTCACCGATCAGACCCACGGCATCGAACATGTCGTCATGATCAAAGGCGATATCACGACACCCGAGCCCGTTCTGACACGCACCCATGCCCTGCACGAAGCGCCCGATATTCTGGGCCTGGGACCCAAACCGCCACAGGAACTGCCCCGTGCGATGGAAATCATCGCTGCCGAAGGACGAGGTGTGGTCTGCCTGTTCCGTCAGCCGCGCAATTCGCTTTACGCGGCCGAGGACGAAGGGCCGAGGACCATCAAGCAAACCGGCCTTGGGGCTCAGATCCTGTCCAAGATGGGCGTTCAGGAGTTAATCTTGCTGACCGACTCACCAGAAACCAAATATCTGGGTCTGGACGCCTTTGGTCTGTCCATCGTCGGAAACCGCTCCATTCTCAAGGAGGGATGATCATGGCTGAACAAGACAAACACGGCGTTCTGCCAACGCCAACATTCGACCGCCCGGTGAAATTGTTGATTGTCGTCGCGCCGTTCTACCGCGCCATCGCTGACAACCTGGTTGCCGGTGCCAAGACCGAGATCGAAGAGGCAGGCGGCACCTGTGACGTGGTCGAAGTGCCCGGTGCGCTGGAAATCCCCACCGCCATCGCCATGGCTGACCGTCAGTGCAATTTCGACGGCTATGTTGCATTGGGCTGTGTCATTCGCGGAGAGACCACGCACTATGAGACGGTGTGCAATGACTCCAGCCGCGCCATCCAGTTGATGGGTCTGCAAGGTCTGTGCATCGGTAACGGCATCCTTACGGTCGAGAATGACGATCAGGCCGAGGTGCGCGCCAACCCTGAAAAGATGAACAAAGGCGGCGGGGCGGCCGCTGCGGCCTTGCATCTGATCGCACTCAGCCGTAAGTGGGGCGCTTCGAAAAAGGGCGTTGGCTTCAAGCCGCCGTCCGAGTCCATCCTTGTGGCGGGCGATAGCAACGGACCCACGACAGCATGACCCAGAAAGACGCGCCGAAACCGGCCAACCGGAAACGCCTGATGAAATCCGCCGCGCGGCTGTACGCCGTGCAGGCACTGTTCCAGATGGAGCAGTCGGGCCAGACGACCGAACAGGTTGTTGGTGAGTTTCTGGATCACCGGTTTGGCGCGGTCTATGAGGGTGACGAAATGCTGGATGGCGATATCTCGGTGTTTCGCGGGTTGGTGGATGATGCGGTGAATTACCAGGCGCCCATCGACCAGTTGACCGACCGTGCGCTGGTTGCGAAATGGCCGATTTCCCGGATTGACCCAACGCTGCGGGCATTGTTTCGCGCAGCAGGGGCTGAACTGACGCAAAGTGATACGCCGCCCAAAGTGGTAATCACCGAATTTGTCGATGTGGCGCGCGCTTTTTTCCCGGAAGGCAAAGAACCCAAATTCGTCAACGCCGTCCTGGATCATATGGCCCACGAAGCGAAGCCCGAGGCGTTCTGACACGTTTACCCGAACCTCACATGCACTAGACTCAAGGTCATAGTTCAAGGAGGTTCGTCATGCCCAAACTGATCCGCCTATATATCACTCAGGTTGCTTGGGGCTTTGCGATTTCGGCTGTGTTTGTCGGAGTGCTTTTGGCCTTGAACGTCGCCAACCTGCGTCACTTGATTACAAGCTCTGAGATTGGCCTGATTGCCCTTGTCATGATCTGGTTCATGAATGGGATCGTCTTTGCAGGCGTGCAGTTTGCCTACGCGATCATGAGCATGGCTGACAAACCGCAAGGCCCACGCCGCGGTACCCCCGTCGTGCACAGCTTCGAGCCCTCAGTTGCAAAGCAAGAAGCCAAGGCAGGGCGCTGATGTTAGTTTAAGAAGTGTGGCGGGACCACCAGTCAACCGTGTGGTTTGATTCCCGAGGACCTGTATGTACAGGTGGGCGCCAGGTAATCAGGCCAGAACCTGAACAGAGCCAGCCCCCTCGGAATTGCTTAAGGCCACCAGAATGCTACCTGTCACAAGAAGGGCAGAACCCGCCACGCGCCTAAGTAGGCTGTACGGCGGGCTTGCACAAGGGGTCAGGCGTCAACTGTTTCGTGCAGCGCGGTGCGCATCTTGCCAAAATGTTCGTCCCATCCATTGTCCAGGGCCAAGATCAGGGCAAAGGCTTCTGCGCCCTGGGGCAAGCCTTCGTGCTGCAGGCCAAGGCGTGTGCCTCCTGCGACGGGGTCCAGGGTCCATTTGACAACACTCACGGCTTCCCCCATGGGTTTGACCGTGAACGTATACTCCAAGTATTTCGGCGGCTGCGCGACCCGCACCTCTCCCCAGATCAGCAGATCGCCGCTGGTTGTTCCAAACATCTCGAGCTTTTGCCCTTGGGCCAGCGGGTGTTCGGGTTTGTGAAACCATTCTGCCAACCTGTCAGGCTCGGTCAGATAGGCCCAAACAGTTTCAGGTTCAGCGCGTAGGAAGATCGTTTTTTGCAGAACGGCGTCAGTCATTTCTTTTTCCTTTCAATAGCTTCTTTGAGAGAGTTGAGGCGATCATCCCAGAACTGATCGAAGTAGCTGAGCCAGTCGAGCACTGGGGCCAGGCCCTGAGGTTCAAGTCGGTTAATACGTTCTCTTCCACGCGCCTCGACCGAAATCAGTCCGCCGTCCGAAAGAACGGTTAGGTGCTTTTTTACAGCGGCGCGGGTCATATCGAACCGGTCAGTAAGTTGCCCGATCGTCATCTCTTGGGCGGCAAGGATTTGTACGATGTCCCGACGGGTGGGATCAGCAAGGGCACGAAAGGCGTTTTGGGTTTGGATATGCATCAGTAACCTCAATTGGGATACCATTTGGTTCTATATAAGTATGATACTAAATGGTATCATGTCAAGACAGCTGTCTACTTTACTTTTGTTCGCTAATTGTTCACATTCCTGACATGACGTTGGATCTGCAGCCTGGACAGAAACTGGCACGGGGCGTGTCGCGCCACTTAAGCGCGCACGGCTTTGTGTCTGTTGAGGAATTCGTGCCGCAACGTGGATTGCGTGTGGATGTCATGGGGTTGGGCCCCAAGGGTGAACTATGGGTGATTGAGTGCAAGTCCAGCCGTGCTGATTTCCAGTCAGACTCCAAGTGGCAGGGCTATCTGGACTGGTGTGATCGGTTTTTCTGGGCGGTGGACACCGAGTTTCCAACCGATCTGTTGCCCAACGAAACGGGGCTGATCATCGCAGACGCCTACGATGCCGAAATCATTCGTATGGCCCCGGAAGACAGGGTGGCTCCGGCTCGCCGAAAAAAAATGATCCAAAAATTCGCCACAGATGCAGCGCACCGCCTGCAGATGCTGCGTGATCCTAGGCTTTGACGGCTCGGGCAGCCTGCGCGGCAGCGCGGAGTTCGTCAGCGATTTCTTCGGCTTCCTCGGGTTCGAAATCCATTGGAACTTCGACCCCATCTGCCTCGATGAACAGCCGCACCATGCCGTGATCTGTCGGCCCGATCTGAAGGTTCGCCTGAATGTCGCGTTCGGTGTTAATGCCCATGTGTGCCTCCGGGACTGAGCGTTCGTGCTAGCGCGCGAAGGGTTGAGAATCAAGTCACCTTTGCTATCAGATGCGGTATGGAAGACGTTGTTCTCAGACCGTTTCGCCCCGATGACGCACCTTGGCTGATCGAACAGCACGGCACGCTGTATGCACAGGCTGAAGGGTTTGACGACAGCTTCGGCCAGCTCGTGGCGCAGATTTTGGATGACTTCATCGCCGAGCATGATCCGTCGCGGGAGCGGGGTTGGATTGCCGAAAAAGGCGGGCAGAGACTAGGTAGTATTTTCTGTGTCTCCCTGACCCAAGAAACAGCAAAGCTGCGGTTGTTTCTGTTGGTTCCACAGGCGCGCGGGTTGGGTTTGGGAAAGCGCCTTCTGGCCGCCTGTACAGGGTTTGCACGCAACGTTGGGTATCAGGAAATGGCGTTGTGGACCCACGAAAGCCACAAGGCGGCCTGTGCGCTGTATCGGGCAAACGGCTGGCAGCTATTAGACAGTAAACCTGTGCGGTCTTTTGGCGTCGATCTTGTTGAACAAAGCTGGAGAATTCGGCTTTAATCCTCTTGCATTCCGGGGGCGCGTTCGGTAAATCGCCCCTCACGAGTGCCGCCTTAGCTCAGTTGGTTAGAGCGCTGGATTGTGGATCCAGAGGTCCCCTGTTCAAGCCAGGGAGGCGGTACCAGCTCTCTAAAAAATCAGAACAATATGGCGTCGTGAGCGTTGATTCCGCGATGAGAGCTTCAGGTGCGCAGTTTGATCAGCGCGCCAGGTTCAGCCTGAATTTCATCTTGCCTTGTTTGGCGACGGGAAGATGCCGGTTCAGATGTGTGTTGATCAGGCCAAAGCCCCAGACGATCACCAGAGTCAGCACGATGAAATAAAACGCCAGGATCGGGTAGGGGACAAACGGGTTGAATGTCTTGTCGGCAAAGTAGCTGGCATAGTACAGCGCATCACCCCGTTGCTGCCAGGCAGGAAAGGCAGAAAAATACACCAGCGTGGTTGCGTGGAACAGAAAGATTGCCTCGTTGGTATACGCGGGCCAGGCCAACCGCAGCATCGTGGGCCAGACGATCCGGCGGAACCGGGACCAGCCGGACATCCCATAGGCATCTGCCGCCTCCAGATCGCCTTTGGGGATCGACCGCAGCGCGCCATAGAAAATCTCACCTGTGTAAGCTGCCGTGTTCAGGAACAGCACGATCAACGCCCCCAGCCAGGCCGAGGTGAAGGCGTCAAACATCGGGTAGGGTTTCTTCAATGACAGGAAGAAGAAATAGGCGAAGAAGAATTGGATAAATAGCGGTGAGCCTCGAAACAGGAAGATGAACCACTCGGACGGTTTTCGCAGCCACTTGTTCGCAGAGAATTTCCCAAGCGCCAGTGCAGTGGCCAGAAAGAACCCCGTCGCCAGAGCCATGATCCCGAAATAAACGTTCCAGATCATTCCTGAACCGATCAGGGTGAACTGTTCGCAGAGCGTAAAATCGTTCTTGGGCAGCAGACGCTCGCCAATGCCGATGGATCGCAGGCCGTAGTCCTGAATGGTTTGCAAGCAGCTCATGCCGTCGTCTCCTTGCGCAGCAACTCACCACCGGATGTGGCCTGGCCATGGGACAGCTTTTGCATCAGGCGTTCCAACCCGATTTCCGAAACGCGGGTCATGCCAAGATAGAAAACCAACAGGAACAGAAAGTACCACATGCGCCAGTCGCCATGCGGGTATTGTGTAAACTTTGACGTCTTTGTACCGCCCAACTCGCGGGCCCAGTAGACGATGTCCTCGATTCCCAACAAGAACAGCAGGGGGGTCGCTTTGATCAGCACCATCCACAGGTTGGACAGGCCGGGCAGGGCGTAGACCCACATTTGTGGAACCAGGATGCGCCAGAACGTCTGGCGACGGGTCATCCCATAGGCTTCGGCTGTTTCAAGCTGCGCGTGCGGTACAGCACGCATCCCCCCGAACAGCACATTGGCCGCGAAAGCGCCGAAAACAATTGAGAACGTAATGACCGCCAGCAGGAACCCATAGGTTTCGTGGACCCATTCCGGGGCGGTACCCAGCGGTAGTTTAGCGGCGCGGCAAACGATAAAGTCGTTGCCCTGCCGGATTGGATCCGTCCATTCGGGGCACATGACCTGATGGCGCGTCCATTCGAAGGCCTGATCCAGAGCGATCACGAAAAACAGGAAGAATGCGATGTCCGGCACGCCACGTACAATGGCGATGTATCCTTTGCCCAGCCAGCTGAGGGGCAGGAAATGCGACCGTGCTGCCATCGCGCCTGCAAACCCAAAGCCAAGCGCAACGGGCGCGGTGACGGCCAAAAGTGCCAGAACCTTGATGAAGGACAGGTAGAATGACCAGTGGACGCCATTGGTCAGATAGCACGAAAACCAGCGGAACGTGCCCAGCGTGTCGGGATCAGCGCAGTAGGAGAACATATGGCGTCTTTCGAACGTCGCGCCCGACCTGAAGTCGGGGTAGGTTCGGCGCTAATGCGCGCCGAACCGCAAGACAAATGGCTTAGTTGGTTACAACTGTACCGTCTGTGCCGTAAGTGGCGGTTTCTTCGCCAAACCACTTCTTCAGCATTTCGTTCAGTGTACCGTCCGCCTTCATCGATGTGATGGCTGCATCAAATTTGCCGCGCAGCTCGCCGTCGCTTTCACGCAGGCCCATGCCGATACCACCGCCCAATGGAACCGGATCGCCGATAAAGACCAGCTCGCCACTCGATTCCTCGACCAGCGGTGCCAGATAGTCACGGTCGGCCAGAACGGCGTCCGCTTCGCCGTTACGCACGGCTGCGATGGTTTCTTCCGGAGTTGCGAACTCGACCAGAGTTGCACCGGATTCTGCCACATGGCCCGCTTGAATGGTCGCGGTTTGGGCTGCGACAACACCGCCCGTTACGTCAGCCGCGTCAGACGTCGCAACATAGGCCGATGCGGTGGGTGGAAAATAGTCCTGAGTGAAGTCGATGACTTCGTCACGCTCGTCGGTGATCGACATGCCAGCCGCGATAGTGTCGTAGTTGCCAGAGACCAAGTTTGGAATGATCGAATCCCAGTCGTTCTTGACCCACTCGCAGTCCAGTTCGGCGCGTTTGCAAAGCTCATCGCCCAACTCACGCTCGAAACCGTCGATCTCGCCGGCGTCATTGATGAAGTTGTACGGAGGGTAAGCGCCCTCGGTACCCATGCGAACTGTGTCTGCCATTGCTATACCAGCGGTCAGTGCCAGCGCTGCGGTTGTCAGAATCAGGTTTTTCATTGGTTACTCCCCAGTTTGTTTCTTCCTGAAAGTTATGCCGCCTGAGTGGCGGATAGAAAGCCCCGAAGCCGTTCGGATTCGGGGGACGTAAAGATATCTTCGGCGGTGCCTTCTTCTTCGATCAAACCGTGATGAAGGAACACGACATGGCTTGAGATGTCAGCCGCCATCTTCATATCATGGGTTACGATGATCATGGTACGACCTTCGGCAGCCAGATCTTTGATCACCTTGATGACTTCCTGCTCAAGCTCCGGGTCGAGCGCCGATGTGGGCTCGTCAAACAACAGAGCTTCAGGTTCCATGCACAGACCACGGGCGATGGCCGCTCGTTGCTGCTGGCCACCAGACAATTGGGCCGGGTAAACATCGCACTTGTCGCCGATGCCAACTTTTTCCAGATATCTGCGAGCGCTATCTTCAACCTCAGCCTTATCACGGCCCAGAACCGTAATCGGCGCTTCCATCACGTTCTGCAGGATAGTCAAATGCGCCCAAAGATTGAATTGTTGAAACACCATGGACAGGTTGGTGCGGATCCTCAGAACTTGCTTGGAATCCGCTGGTCTGCGGCTATGGCCTTTCCCCGACCAAAGTACCGGTTCGCCCTTAAACAGGATCTCACCTTCCTGGCTGTCTTCCAACAGGTTGCAGCAGCGCAGAAGCGTCGATTTACCAGAGCCGGACGACCCGATCAACGACACCACGTCTCCTCGATGGGCGGTAATGTCGACCCCTTTTAACACTTCGAGATTGCCGAAGCTTTTGTGAAGGTTGTTGATCTCGATAACGGGAGCGGGTTCTGTCACGGACGGTCCAGTAGCTTGTGGTGTTGGTGCGGTACTAGGGCTTAAAAATCAGAGCAATGCAATGCGCAAATCACCAAACCAAGCCCGGAATCCACCAAAGTGACCAGACGTTTTCACCAAAACGGTCAGCTATTGTGCCGCAGCGCCTGTGGCGTAGGCGGAGTTGGGACGGCAAGATATTGATCCGCGTCTATCGGGATCAGCCCCCGGATGTGGAGCGTCTGCCTGTCTTCTTGTGACAGTTCGACAATGGCTGACTGAACCGCGTCTGCAATCCGGCAAGCATCTCGCCCAAGGGCCGTAATAAAGGGCAGCGCGGGGGTCGGCGAAGTGGCAGCCACTTCACGCAATCTATCCCCCAAATCTGTATGTTCTTCTAGCAAAAGCCAGGTCAGCGCATCCAGCGAGGCAAAATCGGCCGTTCCATCTGCGACGGCTTCGGCGGATAACGCATGCCCGCCCGTTTCCAGCAGCTTTGCCGGCACCAGACTCATCTGAGACAAATGAGTAATTGGCGCGGCCCAGCCTGATTGGGAAAGAGCCTCGTTATAGGCAAAAACACCTTGCGCCAGTTCTTGCAGATCACGCTTATCTTCTGACCGGGCCACAATCACCGAGCGATAATAACCCGGCAGGCATCCTGGCAATCCGTAGTCCGGCGTACCGACCAATTGCACGTGATTATGCAGCTTGGTTCTGTAGGGCATCCCGCAGGTTTGGGCAAAGATCAGTTCCGGGCTCATCCAGACCTTCCACATGTCGCAATTACGGGTCAGTTGCGCTGGACCGTCGTTCAATTCAGCACGAATCAGACCCCAGAACCGATCATTTGCTGGCCGCACGGCAGGCATGTCATACATGCCCAGCATGGCTGTCACGATTTCGCCACGCTCTGCCGTGCCATTGCAGAGTCCACGTCGCTAACACCTAGTAAACTGACGACCAAACGCAGCAGAGAATCTTCTTCACCGGTGCGATGACCGTCAGCCAAGGCAACCGACCAAAGCGCCTGAACTACGGCCAGCCTATCCTCGTAGGCAACAGCCTCTTTGATCGCGCGGGTAAAGCGGACGGTATCCGGTGCCTCTGCTTCCAGGTCTTCGGCTTGCGCGCGCAGGCTCGCCGATTCGAAAGGCGAAAGGCCATACCGCTCGGCTGATATCCGGTCGATGCGGGCCATTTCGGAATCAGCATAGTCGTTGTCGGATCGTGCGATGCGCACCAATAGGGCCGTCAGGGCCAGGCGGGCATCGTCATCGACCATCGGATCGGGCTGAGGCTGGGTCAGCCGGGATAAAAAATCACTAAACATGAGACAGATATAGACTCGGCTTAGCCCGCATCCAAGCGGGATTGCACACGCTCGCGCGCAGCCTGACTGTCATTGAAGCTTAGACCCATCGCTATTCGAGCTTCTTCGACGATCTTCATTTCGCCTTCGTCCATGTTGCCATCCGCGACGACAACTTCCCAAAGCGCCTCTAGCGCAGCCAGACGTTCCTTCAAATCGGTGGTTTCGCGGATTAGCTTCCCGAAGGTGTCGGTTTCTGGGGCAGCAGCGTGCAGCTTTTCGCAGGTGGCGCGCACCTTGGCGGCCTCAATGGCGTTGTGTTGATACAGGCGCGCGAGAATGCGATCGATCAGGCTGATCTCTTCTAGTTTGTAGTCTCGATCCGCTTGGGCAACGCGCACCATCAAAGCCCCTAAAGCCAGTTCGGCATCCGGGTCAGGCAAGTGATCATGTTGCGGCGGTCGAAACGCCTGAAAGAACTTTTTCAGCATGGGAACAGGTTATTCCATATTTTGTGGTCCGCCAAGCGTGGACTACCCGTCATAGCCCTGAATGATCACAAGATCGCCGGTCGAGACCGGGTCGCGCAGGGCTTTGGCCTTTTGATAGGCATCGCTTTCATAACAGGCCTGCGCATCGGCGTAGCTGGGGAATTCGATTACAACCGTGCGGGATCGGGCCTGACCCTCGGGCTCGACCCGCTCGCCTCCGCGCACAAGGAACTTTGCGCCATATTTGGCAAACGCGGCACCGTTCGCGGCGATGTAGTTCTTGTATGTTTCCATGTCGTGCACATCGACATGGGCAACCCAATAGCCTTTGGCCACGGCGCGTCCTCCTGTGGATTCCCAGGCAAGGTGCGAAGGAAACGAAGAAAATGCAATCCCCTAAAGGTGGTCAGTTCGTCGGGCTAATCGCCTTATGCGCATTGTCCTGCAGCCAGGCGAGCATTTGCCGATACGGCACAGGCCCGTAGCTGATCCGTGCCACGCCAAGCCCGGCCAGAGTAGGCGTGTCGGGCGTGCCGGGCAGGGCAATGATGTTGACGGGCAAATCGGTTGCGTCGCACAGCCGTTTGATCATGGCTTCGTCTTTCAGACCAGGGGCGAAGAAACCGCTGGCGCCGGCATCGGCATAGGATCTGGCACGGGAAATGGCTTCGTCTAGCATCGCGTCGTTGTGAGTGTCGGGCGCGGCTTTCAGAAAGACATCAGTGCGGGCGTTGATGAAGGCGGGGATGCCCGCTGCATCGCAGCCTTCACGCATTGCGGCGACCCGGGCCGATTGAGTTTCGATGTCATAAAGGTCTTTTGTGCCAATGATTTGGTCTTCAAAGTTAAAGCCGATGACCCCGGTTTCAAGGGCGTTCTGAACGTTGACTGCGATCTCAGCCGGGTCTTCGGCGTAGGCCCCTTCCAGATCCATCGAGACCGGCAGATCTACCGCCGCGACGATCCGACGGGCGTTATCCAGCGCGTGATCGAAGGGTATGCTCTGACCATCTGCAAAACCCTGCGCCATGGCAACCGGAGCACTGCCCGTGGCCAGCGCCTTGGCCCCGGCATCACGTACGGCACCAGCACTGCCTGCATCCCAGATATTGTAGAGGACAATTGGATCGCCCTTTTTGTGCAGGGCGGCAAAGAGTTCTGCGCGGGTGATTTGATCAGTCATGGCCGGTCTCCTGTCGCGGTGTTGACGACAGTTATCCGTGTGATCGACTATCACGTACAGAAGATTCTGTGTATTACGTCACATTGCAGTGATTTCAAGCTTAGACCAAGCGTGACGTTTCCTTGGCTGCACGTACAAAATCGCGGAACAACGGGTGTGGATCAAAAGGTTTGGATTTCAGCTCGGGGTGATACTGCACACCGATAAACCAAGGGTGATCCGACCATTCAACGATCTCGGGCAGGCGACCATCCGGTGACATGCCTGAGAAGTTCAAGCCTGCCTTTTCCAGTTTGTCGCGGTATTTGATGTCGACTTCATACCGGTGCCGGTGGCGTTCTTCGATATTTGTGCCGCCGTAAACCTCGTTCACTTTCGAGCCATCGGCCAGAACGGCGTCGTAAGCACCCAGACGCATGGTGCCGCCCTTATCATCGCCTACTTTGCGTTCGACTTTGTGATTGCCCTGCACCCATTCCTTTAGGTGATAGACAACCGGCTCGAACCGTTTCTTTCCTGCTTCGTGGTCAAATTCTTCCGAACCGGCTTCTTTAATTCCGGCCACGTTGCGCGCAGCTTCGATGACGGCCATCTGCATGCCCAGACAAATGCCCAGATATGGCACTTTATGTTCGCGTGCATATTGCGCGGCTTTGATCTTACCTTCGGTGCCACGTTCGCCAAACCCGCCAGGGACAAGGATCGCATGGAACCCTTCCAGATGTGGCGCGGCGTCTTCGGTGTCGAACACTTCGGCATCGACCCACTCGACCTTCACGCGGACCCGGTTGGCCATTCCGCCATGGGTCAGGGCCTCGGCAATCGATTTATAAGCGTCTTCCAACTGCGTGTATTTGCCAACGATGGCCACCTTCACCTGACCTTCGGCATTGTGGATACGGTCGCTGACATCTTCCCATTTGGTCAGATCGGGTTTAGGCGCAGGGCTGATCTGGAACGCGTCCAGAACGGCTTGATCCAGACCTTCACGGTGATAGGCCAGCGGGGCATCGTAGATGGTGCTCAGGTCCTGAGCCGCGATCACACTGTCAGCGCGGACGTTGCAGAACAGGGCCAGCTTTTCGCGCTCTTTCGTCGGGATTGGACCTTCAGAACGGCAGACCAAAATATCGGGGGCCAGACCGATAGACCGCAGCTCTTTCACTGAGTGCTGGGTCGGTTTGGTTTTCAACTCGCCCGAGGCTTTGATGTAGGGCAGCAGCGTCAGGTGCATGAACAGGCATTGACCACGCGGCTTATCCTGGCTGAACTGGCGGATCGCTTCGAAAAAGGGCAGGCCCTCGATGTCGCCCACGGTGCCGCCGATTTCACATAGCATGAAATCAACTTCATCCTCACCGATTGCGATGAAATCCTTAATTTCGTTGGTGACGTGCGGGATCACCTGAATGGTCTTGCCGAGATAATCGCCGCGGCGTTCTTTTTCCAACACGTTGGAATAAATCCGGCCCGAACTGACCGAGTCGGTCTTGCGCGCCGCGACGCCGGTGAAACGCTCGTAATGACCAAGGTCCAGATCGGTCTCGGCCCCGTCATCTGTGACGAAAACCTCACCATGTTCAAACGGAGACATCGTGCCCGGATCGACGTTCAGATAAGGGTCCAGCTTGCGCAAGCGCACCGAGTACCCCCGGGCCTGCAACAAGGCGCCCAGAGCCGCCGAAGCCAGTCCTTTACCCAAGGACGAAACCACACCACCAGTGATGAAAATAAAACGCGCCATGTTTTTCGGCTGCTCCCGTGAGACGTCATTATCAGCTGCCCGGCGGCTTGAAAAAACCGCTGCACCACGGGACTTCACGTATAAAGGATTCGCGCACGCAGCGCAAGAGAACCGCAAGATGCTGTTGCAGCTCTCTGTCAGATTTCTAGGTTTTGTGGCTTAGTCGGCTTGCGGGATCAGCGGCGCATTGTCACCCTGCGTGGGTGGCAGCAGATCATCCGCCGACGGAACCGCCGGAGTGCTTTCTTCGGTCGATGCCGGTGCCGGAACGCCCAAACGATCGATAACCGAGCTGCCCGAGGATTTTTGCGCAGCTAGAATCGTCAGGGTGATCGAGGTCACGATAAAGCACGCGGCCAACACCCAAGTGACTTTGCCCAATGCGGTCGCTGCTGACCGGCCCGCCATGGCACCACCGCCACCGCCGCCCATGCCAAGGCCACCGCCTTCGGACCGCTGCATCAGAACAACGGCAATCAGGCCCAGGGCCAGGAGGAGATGGATGATGAGAACGACGTTTTCCATGGTGTTCCTGTGCGGCGTAGCGTGTATCGCGTGGTACTTATGCAAGTTTGAAGCTGGGGGCAAGTGACGAGTTGGCATCACAAGACGTGATATCTGATATCACGGTAAAGGGACTGGACAGCCAAATGATCAGTGACGCAAGTTGTGGCCATGCCACATGATGATCACGACCACCCGCACGCCCTATTGCCGCCCCAACCTGCGCTTCGAGTCAAAGCGCTGGAAACGATTCTGACCCGCAAGGGATTGATCGATCCGGCGGCGCTGGATGAGATTATCGACACATATCAAAACAAGATCGGCCCGAAGAACGGGGCACGAGTCGTTGCCAAAGCTTGGGCTGACCCGGAGTTCAAGCAGGCTCTGCTGCAGGACGCGACCGCCGTTGTTGCGGATCTGGGGTATTACGGTCGGCAAGGCGAACACATGGTGGTGGTCGAGAATACGCCTGAACAGCACAACATGGTCGTCTGCACCTTGTGCAGTTGTTATCCTTGGCCGTTGCTGGGCATCCCGCCGGGGTGGTATAAATCTGACGCCTATCGCGCGCGTGCGGTTCGGGAACCTCGCAAGGTCTTGTCCGAATTCGGTGTCAGTTTGCCCAAAGACGCTTCTGTGCGAGTATGGGATTCTACGGCCGAGATTAGGTACCTCGTCTTGCCAATGCGCCCAGGTCGAACCGAAGGATTAAGCGAGGATGAACTGGCAGCTCTGGTAACCCGCGACAGTATGATAGGCACAGGATTACCCAGGGTGCGTTCATGACCCGGGTTCATGACATGGGTGGACGGTTCGGTGACTGGGCAATCCGCCCCGAATCTGAAGACGACCCGGTCTTCGCCGAAAATTGGCACGCGCGGGCACTGGCCGTGACACTGGCCTCGGGATTCTTGGGGCAATGGAACATTGACGTGTCGCGCCATGCTCGGGAATGTTTGTCACCCAAGGACTACGCTCGGTTTTCTTACTATGAAAAGTGGATATCAGGCCTGGCCGACCTGTTGGTCGAAAACGACGTTCTGACTCTGGATGATCTGCGAGATGCAAGTGAGGGTGACCACCCTTTGGCGGCGCGAATGTTGAAGGCCGAAGCTGTTGCAGGTGCTCTGGCCAAGGGCGGCCCGGCAGATCGCGCTTCGAACACTCCAATCAAATTCGAGATCGGCGAGAGCGTCCGCACAGTGCGCCCAACCGCAAATCGTTTTGTTGATGGGGGCCACACCCGATTGCCGGGCTACGCCTCAGGCGCAAAGGGGCGTGTTCTCAAGTTACATGGAACCCATGTTCTGCCGGACTCAAACGCGCACGGGTTGGGTGAAGCGCCCGAGCCGCTCTACGCTGTCGTGTTCCCTGCATCCGAACTCTGGGCAAACCCGGAACACCCGAAGGACGAAGTTGTGCTGGATCTATGGCAAAGCTACCTGGAACCGCTATGACGGATTGCATTGTGCATTGCGCCCCCGAACCAGTGTTTGCGGAACCCTGGCATGCACAGGTCTTTGCAGTGACGGTGGCGCTGAACGAAGCTGGGCGGTTCGCTTGGCCCGACTGGGCGGTACGATTCTCGGACACTCTAAAGCGTCATGGATTGAACAGGGATCTGGATGGTGGTGACGACTACTTCCACGCTTGGCTCGAAACGCTTGAAGATTTGTTGGCAGACCAAGGCGAAGCCGCGCCGGAAGATGTTATGCGCCTGCAAAGCGCTTGGGAAAATGCCTACCTGACGACACCTCACGGTCAGCCCGTTCGAATATCCCCCACTTAGAAGTGGGCGCTGCCGCCGCCGGAGGCATCGCACGCAGAGCGATTGTGGACTGCGTCGAATTACCGGTTTCCCTGCCGCTTGCGCCCCGCTATATGAGCCGAGTTTGATAACTCAGCGCAAAAGGACCGGATATGGCCAATGTGGTTGTTGTCGGCGCCCAGTGGGGTGACGAAGGAAAAGGCAAGATCGTCGACTGGCTCAGCGAGCGGGCAGACGTGATCGCGCGTTTTCAAGGCGGGCATAACGCCGGTCATACACTGGTCATCGATGGTGAAGTCTACAAGCTGAATGCTCTGCCTTCAGGTGTTGTGCGCGGCGGTAAGCTGAGCGTGATCGGCAACGGGGTTGTTCTGGACCCTTGGCATCTGGTGGGAGAGATTGCTTCGATCCGAAAGCAAGGCGTCGAGATTACGCCCGAAACGCTAATGATTGCCGAGAATACGCCATTGATTCTACCCATTCATGGTGAGTTGGACCGCGCGCGCGAGGAAGCGGCGAGCAAAGGGACGAAAATCGGCACCACAGGTCGCGGGATCGGACCTGCCTATGAAGACAAGGTTGGTCGTCGATCTGTGCGTGTTGCCGATCTTGCTGATGAGGCGACACTTGAGGCGCGTGTAGACCGGGCGCTGCAACACCATGATCCGCTCCGCAAAGGATTGGGTATTGAGGCCGTTGATAGGGATGCGCTGGTTGCTCAGCTGAAAGAAATTGCGCCGCAGATCCTTCCGTTTGCTGCACCCGTTTGGAAAGTTCTGAATGAAAAGCGCAAGGCTGGTAAGCGTATCTTGTTTGAGGGCGCTCAGGGCGCGTTGTTGGATATCGACTTTGGAACTTATCCGTTTGTGACGTCGTCGAATGTGATTGCCGGGCAAGCGGCAACCGGGGTTGGCATTGGTCCGGGCTCCGTGGACTTTGTTCTGGGTATTGTGAAAGCTTACACTACGCGTGTAGGTGAGGGCCCGTTCCCGACTGAGCTGGACGATGATGACGGCTTGCGCCTTGGAACCCGTGGGCATGAATTTGGCACGGTCACTGGCCGCAAGCGCCGGTGTGGTTGGTTTGACGCATGCCTCGTGCGTCAGACCTGCGCCACCAGCGGTGTGAATGGTATTTCGCTGACCAAGTTAGATGTTCTGGATGGCTTCGAGACGCTGAAGATCTGCACCGGTTATGAACTTGATGGTGAACGTCTGGGTTACCTGCCGACTGCCGCAGACCAACAGGCGCGTTGCAAACCCATCTACGAAGAAGTGCCGGGTTGGAGCGAATCCACTGAAGGCGCGCGCAGTTGGGCGGACCTGCCGGCAAATGCGATCAAATATGTGCGCCGGGTCGAGGAATTGATCGAGTGCCCGGTCGCACTTTTGTCAACCAGCCCGGAACGGGACGACACCATCCTGGTGACCGACCCATTTGCCGACTGATGAGTGGCGAGGACAAACCCGGCCTCAGCTATAAAGCGCGTCGCCGCTGGTCGCTGGTGGTTCTTTTGGTTGGGCTGCCGCTGTATATTGTGGCGGTGGTGACGGTCTTGAACTGGCTGGATCGTCCACCGATCTGGTTGGAATTGCTGGTTTATATCGTTCTGGGCATCTTGTGGGCGTTGCCATTCAAGTTCGTGTTTCGGGGCGTCGGCAAAGAAGATCCAGATCAGTCCTGAAGCGCTCTCAGACCGTTGCCTGGAACCAGTTTGCATGAGACGCTTCTATAGCGGCGGTGCCTTGGCGTGTTGAACTCGGGAGGTTTGTTCATGAACAGGCCTGATTTGAACATGATAGCACTTGTCGTGTCGGGATTGCTTGCCGGTACCGCACAGGCCAGCGATTGGGAGTACACGGTAGCCTCGTAAGTGTGGGGCCCGGATTTTCGTACATCGCTTGATATCGGGCGGAATCCTCCGGTTGATGGCAGTACATCCATTTTCAACATACTAAACAGCGCCTTTCTGATCGCTGGTGAGGCCAGAAACGGGCGTTGGGCCGTCGGCGGCGAGTTCAACTATCTCAACCTTGGCGACGATGTGAACATCGGGCCATTTAATGACATCGCAAACTGGGTATTGGACGGCACAATGACCTCGTTGGTTTTGGGCTATTCGGTGTTTGACGATGGCCAATCCCGAGTCGAAGCATTCGGCGGGCTAAGGCATTGGGATCTGGACCTGTCGACGACCGTCGCAGGATTTACTGCCAGCACTGATGAGAGTTGGACCGACCCCTTGATCGGCGCTTGATATAGCAGGGCGATCAATTCGCATTGGGGTGTCTCGGCCATGGGTAATGTTGGGGGTTTTGATGTTGGGTCAGATTTTCAGTGGGAGGCGGTGGTTCAAGCCAGTTGGAAATGGACCGACCGTATCGACGTTGCAGGTGGGTATCGACATCTGAGCGTGGATTTCGAAGAGGGCGGCAACGTAATTGATCTGATTCTGACCGGCCCGTATGTCGCGCTGGCATTCAATTTCCAAGCTTAATCAATTCTCTATTATTTATTTGGCCAACTCAGAACCGCACGTGCAAAGGCGTGGTATTCACCAGTCAGTTCCTCGGCCATACTAAATGGAGTGGGCCACGGCGTGGTCAGCGTCGCCGCAACCTGGCCAGGCAAAAGAGTAAGGTCAGCTTGGTGACGTGATGCCAATCGCCTCATCTTTTGATTTGTCGCAAGGCAGAGCATGTGGACTTCGCGAATCCCTCTGTTTTGAGCTGCCGTTAGCAGCCGAGACAACAAGGCGTCACCTATGCCCTGGTCTTGCCAGGGGCTTTCCACCGAAAATGCGGCTTCGGCAATGTGACCATTGCCGTCAGGCTGTAGATACAATTCTGCCAATCCGCGCAGGCAAGTATCCGGGAAAGCGCCAAACACCAATGCTGCGGTGCCAAACATGTCTGATATGTAGGTTTGTAACCGTTGTGGGCGAACAGGTACGCCGAAACGAGATGTCAGGGCCTCGCTGTCCAGATTACTAAAATGTGTAATCACCTGAGCCTTATCGTATTTACGCAAACGTCGGATTGCGATGTCATGCATGGCGCGGCCTCTGTCTGAGCGGGATATCTTGGCAAAAAAGGAACCTGGGTTCACTGTAACACAATTCTGCGCTGCAGCATAACGTGGTCAATTGATCGCATGAGTGGCAATTCGCGCATCTCTTGGTGTCGACAGAGCTATGCAAAAAGCAAAGGGCCGAGAGAAACTCCCGGCCCTTTTAGTTCAATTTCCATGAGTGTCAGCCCGCGGCGCGGGCATCGTCTGGGCGAAACCCAATCAGGTGCGACGCCGCAAAACGACCGCCACCCGCTTTTTGGATTTTACCGTCGCGCAACAATTGTCCAAAAGAACGTAAGCTTTCTTCACGATCAAATTCATCTTGCTTGAACGACCGTACTTTGTTCATCAGCTGCGGGCGCGAAAACTGCTCCTGTCCTTCAATGAAGGACAAGTATGCTGCGGCCGCTTCAAGAAGATCGGGCAGGGATTGTGCCTCTTGTTCGCGGGCGAATTGGGCAAAACCACCCTCTTCGGGGCCAGCGTCTTCCAACTGAGTACTTACGCGGCGCGGCGAAACCGGGCCAGCGTCTTCCGTCTCGTCATCGACACGCTGTTCTGCAACAAGTTTAAGAGGTGCAGCGCTATCGTAGTCGGGCCGCGCGCTGGTCGTATTCGTGTCCGGACGGCGGGGGCTGACCACGGACGCCAGATCGCCGCGGTAGTCCTGATCCAGTGATTTCTGTCCAGCGTCACCTTCGACCTTGCGCGCGGCTTCGGTTGCGGCAACCGCCGTGCGTAGGTGCGAGTAGGTTTCGCGTTTGTTGTTATTGGCCGGGTCTTCCATCTGTGTTCCGGCTTCTTCCATCAGGCGAAAAACATCCTGGTCCGGATCGGTCTTCTCGGCCAGCTTGATGCCTGACGGATCCGAAAGCTTTGATTCGACTTCCGAAATCTCATCTAGCAGGTCAGCCTCATCTTCGGCGGTGATGACACCTTCGGTGGTTTGACCCGGCGCGTCCTCAATCGACGCGCCTTCCGGCTGGCTAACAACTTCCTCATCGCTCAGGATGTTGAGCATGCCGTCATCTTCCAATTCGACCTCCGACGTTTCGTCGAGATCAGAAAAGAGAATTTCGTCAGTTTGAGGATCGTTTTTCTGCGCCGTCTCGGTCACTGGCTGGGGGTCATCCATTGAAAACGGGCTTTTAACGTTTGCCGGCTGTAAATCTTCTGAACTCAGCGCGCCCGCCTCGAACGCGGCGGTAAGTGCGTCTGCTGGGGCTTCTTTGCTTTTTAGCAACGAGGTGTCTTCGTCTTCGACATAGCCCTGTGGGTTTGCATCCGAATGTGAAACGACGGCGCGGATGCGTTGCAACTTGGATGCTATACTATCAGCAGGCGCAGCTGCTGCGCCAACGGGCCTGTCTGTCTTGGCAACATCAGGCTCTGTCTGTGCTTCGGGGGCAGGCGTTTCAATCATGTTCAGCGAGGCGGCTTGCGAGGTCTGTTCTTCGGGTGCAGTTGCAGTTGAGGGCGCAGCAGCTTCTGTTGCGCGCAGCAACAGACCGGCTTCGCTATGACTGGCCTCGATGTGTTGGGAGGGATTGCGCTGAGCGATGCGGTTTAGCATTTCTGCATCTGGCTGCGGCGGCTCAGATCCGAAATACCGGTCATCCGCAGCGAGTTCGCGGAAGTAGTCGGCAATGGCTTTCAGAGTTTCGAAGGAATTGTCAAATCCTTCTAATGTGCAGGAAAAGGTTCCATAAGAAACGGTCAACACTTTGTTATTCTGTACCATCAGACACATGTCCTCTACAAACTACGAGCCAACTTGCCCGGGTCCGGGCACACCTGTTGGCTTAAAACTTTTTGTATGAACCTATCATTTTGTGGTCTCAATGTGTCCAAATCCGGAAAAAATGGTCAATCTTAGAAAAAATGGGACAATTATACGGTCAAATGGCCCCATTGGGCTCTTTGGAGGCGGGCAGATTGGGCCAGATGACCTGAATCTGGTGCTGAATCGCGTCACCACCGTCGTCGCGGCGGATGGTGGAGCAGCGGTTTTGGTAGATTCGGGGCGATTGCCGGATGCTGTCATCGGCGATTTTGATTCGTTAGAGAGCACAATCAAAGACAGAATCCCTGACGACCGCTTGTTTCCCATACGGGAACAAGACAGCACGGATTTTGACAAGGCCTTGCGCAGTGTGCAGGCACCCTTGGTTCTGGGCGCTGGGTTTTTAGGCAGGCGTCTGGATCACCAACTAGCGGTGCTCAATACTCTGGTCACCTATCAGGACCGAGCATGTGTTTTGTTTGGCGAACACGAAGTAGTCTTTCATGCGCCGCCTAAGATTTCGCTTGCAATAGCGCCCGGAGACATAGTGTCTCTGTTTCCACTTGCTCGGGTAACTGGCCGCAGCAATGGGTTGGAGTGGCCCATCGAGGATTTGATTTTTGAACCGAACGGGCAAGTGGGCACGTCCAATCGCGCCTTGTCAGAGGTCGAGCTGCACATGGATGGACCGGGCTTGCTGGTTATGGTCCCGCGCAACGCGCTGGATCAGGTCATGCAGGCGTTTCTGTCGGGGCAGACCGGGCTGTGGCCCGCTCGCGCAGGATGACGTAAAGCCCAGCAAGGATCGTGATGAAAATCCCAAGCGCGGCAAGACCGTCAGGCAGATCTTTGAAGATCATCCAACCAATCAGGGTCGCAACCGGGATTTCCAAATACTGCATCGGGGCCAAAGTGGCCGAGGGCGCGTAGCGCAGCGACCAGGTCATCAACAGATGCGCCACGGTGCCCAGGATACCGATGCCCAGCAATAGCCAATGGGAGTTGCCAGTCGGTACGATCACCGAGATCTCCCAGATGTCGGCACTCGTTCCGATCAAAAGCACTGGCAGTAATAGTATCGTCGCAAACACTCCAGACACGGCCTGCAACGAAACCGGATCGGTTTCTTTTGCGATCTGCCGTGTGACCAGCATGAAAAGCGCAAAAACCACGGCGACGATCAGGGGTAGCAAGGCAGGCGCACCGACTTCTGCGAAGCTGGGTTGAATAACCAGCAATGTGCCTGCAAATCCAACGATACAGGCGATCAAACGTCGGGCGCCAACCTCTTCGCCCAGCACGTATTTCCCCAACAGCAGCATGATAAATGGCATCACAAATGCGATCGCGACGGCATCTGCAAGCGGCAGGAACTTCAAGGCACTGAACATTGCTGTAATCCCAACGATATGCAGCACAGTGCGGATCATTGTCAGTCGTAGAATGCGTCCGCGCATTCGCCAGGGGCGGCCGGTGGCGGCAATCAACGGAATCAGGATCAGCGCCTGAATCGCAAAACGCACCATCACTAACAGACCCAATGGCGTGGTTTCCCCCAACAGCTTCGCCGTCGCGTCGCCAAGCGGCGCGAGCACACAAAAACCAAGCATCAGAACGATGCCAAAGACGGGGCGATCCTGGGTCATGCCCGGCACGCTAGGTCAAGCTGTGCCGGAGGGGAAGGGCTAAACGCTCGTTCAGCAGTTGGGAATGTTCACCGCGAGACCACCGAGTGAAGTCTCTTTATACTTCTCATGCATATCCTGCCCGGTCTGGCGCATGGTTTCGATCACCGCATCCAAAGGCACGAAATGTTGACCATCGCCACGCAATGCTAGTGACGCCGCCGAGACGGCCTTGATCGCGCCAAGCCCGTTGCGTTCGATGCAAGGCACTTGAACAAGACCTGCTACTGGATCACATGTCATGCCAAGGTGATGTTCCAACGCGATCTCGGCAGCATTTTCCACTTGTTCCGGGGTTCCACCCATTACTGCGCACAGACCCGCAGCGGCCATGGCAGACGCGCTGCCAACTTCGGCCTGGCAACCAGCCTCGGCCCCCGAGATCGAGGCGTTGTATTTCACCAGCCCTCCAATCGCGGCTGCGGTCAGAAGGAAGTCTTCGATATGGCTTTCTGATGCGCCCGGGACATGATCCAAGTAATAACGCAGAACAGCAGGCAACACGCCCGCCGCGCCATTAGTCGGGGCTGTCACGACCTGACCACCGGCTGCGTTTTCTTCATTCACGGCCATGGCGTAAACACTCATCCAGTCGTTGATGGTGTGCGGCGCTGTCAGGTTCATACCGCGCTCGGCCATCAAGGCATCGTAGATACCCTTTGCGCGGCGGCGCACGCTCAGACCCCCGGGCAGAATACCATCCGTGGACAGTCCACGTTCGATGCAGTCATTCATCACTTGCCACAAGCGGGCCGACCCTTTGGCAAAACTGTTGGCGCACCCACGCGCGATTTCATTTTCGCGCTTCATATGGGCGATGCTTTTGCCACTGGAATTGGACATCTCCAACATCTCGGCGGCAGACTTGAAGGGAAACGGAACCGGTGCGCCTTCGTCGGTTGCTTTGCCTGCGGCTAGTTCTTCTTCGGTCATCACAAAGCCGCCACCGATCGAGTAATACACTTGGCGCAGGATGACGTCGCCTTGTGCGTCCGTCGCCATCAGGATCATGCCATTGGCGTGACCCGGCAGGGTGTTTTCATAATCAAAGAGAAGATCGGCCTTGGGATCGAATTTGAGGGTTGGCAAACCGTCGGGCGTAACGGAGTGGGTCTCGGAGATCGCCGCCAATGCGGCCTCGGCTTTGGCGTTGTCGTAGGTGTCCGGAACAAACCCTGCCAGCCCCAGGATGGTCGCCCGATCTGTGGCATGGCCGACACCAGTAAAGGCCAGCGAGCCGTGTAGCGACCCGCGAAGTCCCGCAAATTCAAATGGCGAGGCGCGCATCATGTCAAGAAACCGGGCAGCGGCAACCATCGGTCCCATTGTGTGCGACGAGGATGGGCCAATGCCCACTTTGAACATATCAAAGACAGAGAGGAACATGTCAGATAGCTGAGCCTTCAGGAGGAGTGGCGTGAGTGGGAGATGTGAAAGGTGTGACCCCAAGACCCTCGGCCGCAATGGCTGCACGCGTCGCAGGGCGGGTTTCAAGCTGCATCAGAATTTTCTGTAGATACGGCGTGTCGGGCAGCTGATACCAGCTGCGATCTATTCGGGCAGGATACAGCGCCATCCACCGCATCATACAGGCCAGATAATAGGTCAGGATCGATGGGTGATCGGCGTGCAGCCATTCGGGCGATTGTTTTGCCACCGTATCTAGTGCGTTCAGGTGTCGACGCAGGCGAGGGCACATTCCGGCGCGCAGTTCCGCTGCCTTTGCAGATTCAATGTACTGGTCCGCGTAAAACAGGATACGCAGATCTGAATGCAGCGTGTTTGACGCAAAGAACAGCCATTTCAAGAAATCACCGCGGTTAGGGCTGGCTGAGGAGGGCGCGAGCTCACCATGGGTGTCTGCCAGCCACAACAGAATCGCGGCTGTCTCAAATATCGGGCCTTGCGATGTCTCAAGAACAGGAATCAACCCGTTCGGGTTTAGCGCCCGGTAGGCCACGCTTTCTTGCTCGTTCCGGCTGCGATCGACCAGCACAGTTTCATAGGGCAGGTCCATTTCTTCCAACACCAGTCGGATCACCAGCGAGGCGTTGTCAGGAGCATAGTGGAGGCGATACTGCGTCGTCATTCTGTCTACTTATAGCGCTACGTGGAAACAGGAAGACTTGATTGCGACGTTTCCGATAGGAAACGCGTATTTTTGCGACATGATTGGTAAGCGCTTATGCGATTTCGGGCTCGCAGTCGTTTGACGCATTCCGTATAAGATCGACAGAAAAACAAAGGATAGCTGCCATGACCGGAGAACTGTCGCCCATCGATATGGCAAAATACGTTGCAGCGCGCCGTGCAGCCGACATGGTTGAAGACGGAATGCGTGTCGGTTTGGGCACCGGGTCCACCGCCGCCTGGCTGGTACGCCGTTTGGGCGAAAGGGTTCAGGGTGAAAACCTGCGGATCATGGGTGTTCCGACATCGACCCGGACCGCTCAGCTGGCCCGCGAGGTTGGTATCGAGGTGGTCTCGCTGGATCAGGCCGGGTGGCTGGATCTGACCATCGACGGAGCAGACGAGTTTGACGGCGATCTGAACCTGATCAAGGGCGGCGGTGGTGCGCATTTGCAGGAAAAAATCGTGGCCACTGCCAGTGACCAGATGATCGTGATTGCGGATGCGGGAAAAGAGGTCGAAACACTGGGTGCTTTCCCGCTACCGGTCGAGGTGATCCCGTTTGGTTGGCAAACTACGCGAACGCTGATCGAAGAAGCGCTGGACACAATGGACGTGCTTGGCACTTCGGCTGCACTGCGCATGAATGGTGAGGCGCTGTTTGTGACGGATGAGGGGAACCATATTCTTGATCTGCATCTGCAACGCATTGGCAACGCGCGGCAAATGGCCTTGGTGCTGAATCAGGTGCCGGGCGTGGTCGAGAATGGCTTGTTCATCGACATTTGCGACAAGGTCGTCATCGGGCATGGGGATGGTCGGGTCGAATTACGCGACATCAACGAGGGCACAATCGAGCTGGACCAATTGATCGAAGGGGCCGGCGAAAACTTGTTCTCCGATTTGTCGGATTGAGCCATTTGATGTGTCGCGGCGCAAATCTTGTAAGAAAAGCAGCTATTTCCTCTCCAAAGGGGTTGGCAGGCGTTTTTCTGCGCCCAGATATCCAGAGAATTCTTGCAAGTTGAACGAAGGAACCAGGCATGAGCTTTGACTATGATCTATTCGTCATCGGTGGTGGCTCGGGTGGGGTACGCGCGGCGCGGGTCGCGGCTGGCGAAACCGGCGCCAAAGTGGCGTTGGCTGAAGAGGATCGTTATGGCGGAACCTGTGTCATTCGGGGCTGTGTTCCGAAAAAGCTGATGGTTTTTGCCAGCGAATTTGCTGACACCGTGGGTGACGCACAAGCTTATGGTTGGGACATTCAACCCGGTGCTTTCAATTGGGAAACGTTCCGCGGCAAACTGCATGCAGAACTGGATCGGTTGGAAGGTATCTATCGCAGTATCCTGAAGAACAACGGCGTCGAAAGCTTTGATCAGCGTGCCCATTTGGTGGACGCACACACAGTCGAGCTGGCCGATGGATTGCGCAAGACCGCCAAGCACATTCTGGTGGCCACAGGCGGTCGTCCGGTTGTGCCTGCGTTTCCAGGATCAGAGCTGGCGATTACGTCGAATGAAATCTTCCATCTGGAAAAGCTGCCCGAGACAATGTTGATTGTCGGCGGCGGGTACATTGCTTGCGAATTTGCAGGGATCATGAACGGGCTTGGGGTCAAGACGACACAGTTTTATCGCGGCGCGCAAATTCTGCGCGGCTTCGATGACGAGGCGCGTGGGTTGATCAGCGAAGAAATGTGCCAGAACGGGATCGATGTTCACCTGGGCACAAACGTGCTTGAGATGAAGAAGCAGGGCGACAAGATCTGGGTCAAGGCGACCAACGGGTCTGAACAACTGTTTGACACGGTTATGTACGCGACGGGCCGCGCGCCGAACGCCGATGATCTGGGGCTTGAAGCTCTGGGTGTTGAGAGGGGGCGTAAAGGCGAGGTTGTCGTTGATGATTACAGCCAGACGGCCGTTCCCTCGATCTTCGCCATTGGCGATGTCACCGACAGGGTCAATCTGACGCCGGTTGCGATCCGCGAGGGGATGGCTTTTGTCGAAACCGTGTTTAAGGGCAACCCTACACCGGTCGATCACGAGCTTATCCCAACAGCGATCTTTACCCAGCCGGAAATGGGCACGGTTGGCCTGAGCGAGGAAGAGGCCGCCGAACAGGAACCGATCGAGGTGTATGCCACCTCGTTCAAACCGATGCAGAAAGCGTTTGCTGGTGGAACCCAGCGTGTTTTGATGAAACTGATTGTCAGCCAGGCGACACGAAAGGTGCTAGGCTGTCACATCGTCGCGCCGGGCGCAGGTGAGATGATTCAGTTGGCAGGTATTGCGGTAAAGATGGGCGCAACCAAGGAAGACTTTGACCGTACAGTCGCGGTTCACCCGGTGATGGCCGAGGAATTGGTGACAATGCGGCAACCTGTGCGCACTGCTTGATTTGCAAGTACGCGCACACAAGTTACAAGGGACCCCGTGATCACACGGGCCTAAGCGAAGGAATTGAAAAATATGGCGGGCAACAGCGGTGGCCCCTGGGGGGGCGGAGGCTCCTCGGGTGGCGGAGGAAATCGGGGTAACAACGGGGACGGGCGCAAGCCCCCCGAAAGCGACGGCCCGCAGATTCCCGAGATCGACGAGCTGATGAAGAAGGGCCAGGAACAGCTGCGCGTCCTTATGGGCGGGCGCGGCGGCGGTGGCCGTGGTTCGAACGGCAAGGGTGGTGGTGGCGGTCCCATCTTCACCAAAGGCACTGTTGCCATTGGTCTGTTGGTCGCGGCTGGTCTTTGGGCGGCAGCAAGCTTTTATACGGTCAAGCCAGAAGAACAGTCTGTTGAGTTGTTTCTGGGCGAGTTCTCTGCCGTCGGTAACCCGGGTCTGAACTTTGCACCTTGGCCGCTTGTGACCGCCGAGGTCATTCCGGTGACCCGCGAACAGAACGAAGATATGGGCGGAGCGCGTGGCAGCGATGACGGTCTGATGCTGACCGGCGACGAAAACGTCGTCGACATCGATTATCAGGTTGTCTGGAACATCAACGACCCCGCCAAGTACCTGTTTAACTTGAGAGATCCTAAGCAGACCATTCAGGCCGTGTCGGAATCCGCCATGCGTGAGATCATTGCGCAATCAGAGCTGGCTCCGATCCTGAACCGGGATCGGGGTATTATTGCGGATCGCCTGCAGGAACTGATCCAGTCCACGATGGACAGCTATAACTCTGGTGTGAACATTGTGCGGGTGAACTTCGACAAGGCCGACCCACCGCAGGACGTGATTGCCGCGTTCCGCGACGTTCAGGCTGCCGCGCAGGAGCGGGATCGATTGCAGAATGTCGCTGACGCCTATGCCAACCGGGTTCTCGCCGAGGCGCGTGGTGAAGCTGCGCAAATCCTGGAAGAATCTGAAGGGTATCGTGCCCAGCAGATAAACAGCGCTCAGGGTGAGGCCAGCCGCTTTAGCGCGGTTCTTGAAGAATACTCCAAAGCGCCGGATGTCACCCGTAAGCGTCTCTATCTTGAGCGAATGGAGCAGGTTCTGGGCGACGTAGATAAGATCATTCTGGACCAGAACTCAGGCGGGCAGGGGCAGGGTGTCGTACCCTATCTGCCGCTTAACGAGCTGCGTCGTAGCCCTGCCGCGGAGAGCAACTGATGCGTAAATCACCTATTATTCTGATCCTTGTTTTCATCTTGGCGGTTGTGGGTCTGTCCTCGATCTTTATCGTGGACGAGCGCGAACGCGCGTTGGTTCTGCAATTTGGTCGCGTTGTTGCGGTCAAAGAAGAGCCTGGTCTCGCCTTCAAAATCCCGGTTATTCAAGAAGTAGTCCGATACGACGACCGTATCTTGTCCATCGACGTTCAGCCGCTTGAGGTTACGCCTTTGGATGATCGCCGTCTGGTGGTTGACGCGTTTGCACGCTACCGGATTTCAGACCTTGAACAGTTCCGTCAGGCGGTTGGTGTTGGCGGTATTCCGGTTGCCGAAGACCGTCTGGACCGGATCCTGCGCGCCGAAACTCGTGAGGTTCTGGGTTCGGTATCGTCTCGCGATATCCTCAGCTCGGATCGTGCCGCGTTGATGCTTCGTATCCGCAACAGCGCGATTGCCGAGGCGCAGGCGCTGGGCGTGAGCGTGATTGACGTTCGTTTGAAGGCCACTGACCTGCCGCAAGCCAACCTCGAAGCAACGTTTGATCGGATGAAAGCCGAACGGGAACGGGAAGCGACCGACGAACGTGCCCGCGGTAACGAGGCTGCGCAGCGTGTGCGCGCTCAAGCCGACCGGACCGTTGTGGAGCTGGTATCTGACGCGCGTCGCGAGGCCGAGATCATCCGCGGTGAAGCTGACGCTGAACGCAACGCGATCTTTGCCGAAGCTTACGGCGCGGACCCTGAGTTTTTTGAATTCTACCGCTCTCTGACAGCGTATGAGAATGCGCTGCAGGGCGGAAACAGCTCGTTGATAATGAGCCCGGATTCAGAGTTCTTCAACTACCTCAGCTCTCCAACCGGACGGCAAGCGCCGGCTGCGGTAGCCGAGTAATGGGCCTGATCCTTCTGGCCTTCGGGCTGGTATTGATAGTTGAGGGGCTGGCCTATGCGCTGGCCCCTTCGCTTATTGAGCGCATGTTAGAGGCGCTGCGCGCCCTGCCGGAACCAGCCCGGCGCCTGATGGGTTTGCTTTGTGTGGTCAGCGGTTTTGTTCTTTTGTGGGGCGCATATCAGTTGGGATTTTGATCTGGTGATGTCACGTGCTGGTGATTTCCGCCTGTTCCCGAGTTGCGGGCAGACCCAAACTGACTACATTGGGTAGAAATACCGGCATAACCGTCGGGATAGTTTGTCGACAAGGAGATCCCAAGTGCAGGCAAAAGCGCGCAGTGTGTCCGTCCGTTGGGACGATGTTAGTGTTATGATGCGGCTGATGTGGCTGGCCTTTGCCAGCATGCTGCTCGTTTTGGCACAGACGATGGCCGCGCATGCGCGGGGGGAAAGCCTGGCGCCGTTGGCGGAACAAATCAGCCCTGCGGTCGTGAACATCACTACCTCTACCTTGATAGAAGGGCAGACCGGTCCGCAGGGTATCGTCCCTGAAGGGTCACCATTCGAAGACTTCTTTCGAGATTTCCAAGACCGCAACGGCGATGACGAAAACCGTCCGCGCCGCAGCAATGCGCTGGGGTCCGGTTTCGTGATTTCCGAAGACGGTTATATCGTCACCAACAATCACGTCATCGCCGAAGCAGATGAAATCCTTGTTGAATTCTTCCCGGGCGACGGTCAGCCCAAAAAGGAACTACCCGCCGAAGTTATCGGTACTGACGAGAAAACCGACATCGCGCTTCTTAAGGTCGAGGCATCGGGGCCGTTGAAATACGTGACCTTCGGCGACAGTGACAACGCTCGGGTCGGAGATTGGGTCATCGCAATGGGCAACCCGTTGGGGCAAGGCTTTTCCGTTTCAGCCGGGATTGTTTCGGCCCGTAATCGGGCGCTTAGCGGATCCTATGATGACTACATTCAGACCGACGCAGCGATCAACCGCGGCAACTCGGGCGGGCCGCTGTTTGACATGGACGGGCAGGTCATCGGTGTGAACACCGCGATCTTGTCGCCCAACGGGGGCTCGATCGGTATCGGATTTTCAATGGCCTCCAATGTAGTGATCAAGGTCGTAGATCAACTGCGTGAGTTCGGAGAAACGCGCCGCGGTTGGCTCGGCGTCCGCATTCAGGACGTCACGGAAGATATGGCAGAGGCAATGGGGCTGGAGAAGCCCGGCGGCGCGTTGATCAGCGATGTACCCGAAGGACCGGCAAAAGAAGCCGGCCTTAAAGCGGGTGACGTGATCCTCAGCTTTGACGGTGTTGACGTCGAAGATACGCGTGGGTTGGTACGTCAGGTTGGCGAGACTACGGTGGGTAAATCCGTGCGGGTCGTTGTTCAGCGAGACGGCGGCACACAGACCATTCTGGTTACGCTGGGACGTCGTGAAGACGCTGAAAGCAGCGAAAGCGAAGAAGAAGAAACACCTGACGCTGAGGGTGGTGAAAACGCTGATATCCTGGGTCTGACCATTTCCCCGCTAACAGACAAATTCCGGGAAGATCTTGGTCTGGACGCTGATGCAGAAGGGCTGGTTGTCGCTGATGTGGATGAAGCATCCGAGGCTTATGCCAAAGGGCTACGTGCAGGCGACCTGATTACCGAAGCGGGTCAGCAAAAGGTCGAATCGATCGAAGATCTCGAAGGACGAATGGAGGAAGCGCGCGTAGCTGGGCGAAAATCCCTGTTGCTTTTGGTGCGTCGAGGCGGTGATCCGCGTTTTGTTGCGCTGAGCTTGGAAGAGTAAAGCAAGAGGCAGTTGGGCAATACCGAAAGGCGACCACTAAGATGGTTGTTAAGGAGGCTCATTTTGGGCCTCCTTTCTTTTAGACAACTGGGAATGGCTGAACGGCACAGAAGCGGCGCAGGTTGGACATATGCTTTCGCAATATGAAGTCGTTAATGAACACTTCATCCCGGAATTCTGAAAACAGAGAGTTCATCATTGCTTGCCGATGACAACGTAAGTCTGGTTTGTGACAATGGCTGAAAAGAAAATGAGCCATATGCCGTGCGGGCATATGGCTCAGATACAGGGAGAGGTCAGTGGACAGATATCGGGGATGATTCTCTGACCTCCTACGGTAACGAATCCAAACTAGCTCAGGACTTGTTCTTGGTATGTGAAGCAGTTCACACGCGGTCAGATCAGGTCGGAATCTGCCAATTCGCGTAGGGCGTCGAAATCCTGTATCAGCAAGCCACCCCTAGAGGCTTCAACGACATTGTCACGTTTCCATGTGGCAATTGTCTTGGACACGGCCTCACGTGTTGCTCCGACGAATTCAGCCAACTCGCTTTGCGACAATGTGATACGTTCAGTTGGGTCGTCCTGCAGGCCGGACAAATGCAGGAGTTTCCGAGCCAGCCGTATTGGCATCGGCAGAAAGACCTGCTCGTTGAGTTGCGATCCCATCCACCGCATCCTTAAACCGGCGAGGCGGACCATATCTACAGCCAGATCAGGGTGTCGGCGGATTTGGTTCATGACGTCGCTGCGACGGACACGCAGAACGCGCGAGGGCTCTGCGGCCGCGACGGTGGCTGTGCGAGGACCGCTGTCGAACAAAGCAATCTCGCCAAACACTTCGCCGGGACGCATCAACGTCAGCGTCAGCTTTCTGCCGCTCATCGCGAGAAACGAAACCTCGAGCGTGCCGTCCAAAATGGCGTACAACGCGTCGCCTTCGTCGTCTTGTTCGAATAGAATTTCGCCCTGAGCCAAAGAAATTTCGGATGCTTGATCGGCAAGCATTTCTCTCAGCCCGTCGGATGCTTCGGACAGGAATCCGCTGGTTGGGAAGGCCGTCATTCGGGCGCTGTTCTCCGGAATTGGATGGTGAGTGGTGAGTTAAGGTTTCACAGCTTGAAGGCTAAGCCAAGGTTTTTTGTCTGATTTTTGTTAATCTGCGGCCAATTGCTGATGCAATCCGCCGCTTAGGTCAGTTTTGGCTATTGGTGGTCGGGATCGTCCATGAAGTTTTGCAGCAAATTGAACTGCAACATCAGGAAAACCATCAATGCGATGGGGAACCCAAAAGTTTCGATCTTGACCCACAGATCAGTGGACAATGTTCTCCAGACCAATTCGTTTGCCACCGCTAATACGACGAAACAGGCGCAGAGGCGCCGGGTCAGGATCATCCAGCCTTCGTGGCGCATGGGCAGCATCTCGTCCAGCACGTAGGCCAGATAGGATTTCTTCTGTAGCAGACCGATACCCAGGATCAGCGCGAAAAACCCATAAACCAGCGTCGTCTTCATCTTGAAGAACCGCTCGTCGTTGAACCAGGCTGTGAGGCCGCCAAAGAAGATCACCATGAAAGCTGTGAAGATCTGCATTCGACTAAGCTTGCCAGTCAGGAACCAAAGAACACCCATCGCACCCAACATCAGCGGAACAAAGATAATTGTCGCAACGATAAAGCCAGAATACTCGGTATTGCCGAATTGAAAGCTGTCATCACGCAAGCGCAGGTAGATGAAGAAAAACGCCAAGGGTGGACCCAATTCCAGGGCCTGCTTCAGAAACGGATTGATTTCTCTTTTGTCGGTCATGCTATCGTCCTGCTACTTACCCGCCCATTTCAACTATTACAGCGCCGAGTGCAATCAATGCCATCAGCGCAATACGCCTTGGACCGACGGTTTCTTTCAAAACGAGCCACCCGATCAAGGCTGCGAACACCGTTGACGTCTCGCGCAGCACAGCCGCTTCTCCGACCTTGTCCAGACGCGTGGCCAACATGATCGCCCCGAAAGACAGCGGAGCAATGATGCCCCCTGCGAGACCGCGCAACATCAGCGGTCCGATGGTAGGGCGATGGATCATGGCGCGCCACCTGAAGAACGCATAGATCGGCATAGCTGCCCCATCTATCATGAAAAACCAGGCCAGGAAGGTGAACGGATCAGCCGTGGCGCGGATGCCGTAAGCATCATAGGTGGTGTAAATCGCAACGAACAAACCCGTGGCCAGTGCTAATGCCAGCGCGACACCCAGTGTGTCGCGGTCGGTTTCCAGGAAGCGAAGGTTATAGGCGGCCAAGCCAAATATGCCGGCCAACAAGACAGCAACGCCGAACCATTGCAGACCGGTGAAGACTTCTCCGAACAACAAATAGGCGCCAATAACCGTGAAGAGCGGGCCGGTTCCGCGGACGACCGGATAGACGACGGTATAGGAGCCCTTGGTATAGGCCATGGCCTGAAGCGTTTTGTACGCAATGTGGATCAGCCAAACCATTGCAAAGATCGGCCACATATAAGGTTCCGGCCATGGCACCACAAAGAAAGCAAAAGGCGCGGCCATCAGGCAATAGCAGGCATCGATTGCACCACGTGACAGCCATGGGTCGTGACGACCCTTTTGCAGCGCACCAAATACGGCATGCAGGAAGGCTGCCATCAGGGCGAGGCCGAGGGCAAGTTGGTGACCTGCCTCGGTACCCTCCAGAGAAATCAGCCAGTCGCTCAAGCCTCGGGGCTTTCGCTGGCGCAGAGGCTGGGGGGCTGTCTGCCCCCCAGACCCCCCGAGGATATTTGAAGCCAGATGAAGATGTGGATCAGCTCTGTTCCAGGCCCGTCAAGGCGGCGGCGAATTCCTCTGGGTCAAATGGGGCCAGGTCGTCGATCTGCTCGCCCACGCCGATGGCATGGATCGGCAGGCCGAACTTGTCAGCCAGCGCCACCAGCACGCCACCCTTGGCCGTGCCATCCAGCTTGGTCATCACGAGGCCCGAGACATCGGCCAGATTGCGGAAAGTTTCGACCTGGTTCAGCGCGTTCTGACCGGTGGTTGCATCCAGTACAAGCAGGGTGTTGTGCGGGGCGGTATCGTCGACTTTACGAATGACGCGGACAATCTTGGCCAGTTCTTCCATCAGGTCGGCGCGGTTTTGTAAACGGCCGGCGGTGTCGATCATAAGCAGATCAGCGCCATCTTCCTGCGCTTTGCTCAGGGCATCAAAGGCAAGCGATGCCGGGTCAGAGCCTTCGGGCGCTGTCAGAACCGGAACGCCAGCGCGATCGCCCCAAACTTGCAACTGTTCGACTGCCGCTGCGCGGAATGTGTCGCCGGCGGCAATGACCACCTTCTTGCCAGCCGATTTAAATTGGCTGGCCAGCTTACCGATCGTGGTGGTCTTGCCTGAGCCGTTAACGCCGACGATCAGAACCACTTGTGGGCGTTTAGGGTAAATCGGCAGAGGTTTCGCGACCGGTTCCATGACACGGATGACTTCCTGCGCCAGCAACTGCTTGATTTCACGCGTTGAAAGTTTGCGGCCAAAGCGACCCTCGGCCATGTTGGCGGTGACACGCAGGGCGGTATCGACGCCCATGTCAGATGCGATCAGCAGCTCTTCGAGTTGCTCGAGCATGTCATCGTCCAGTGTGCGTCGAACTTCGGTGGGGGTGTCGCTGCGAGCAAACAGGCGACCCAGTACTCCCTTGGAACTCGGCACTTCGGGCGGTGGCGTTGCAGGTGTGGGGTCCGCTGGGATTGGAGAGGGCGTTTCAGCCGGCTGCGGGACCGGCGCGGGTTCAGGGATCTCGGGGACGGGGTGCGGTTCGGGTTCGGGTTCCGGGATAACCGGATCCGGGGTTGTGGTTTCCTCGCCGCCATCCTCGACAATCGCGTCGAGCCCTTCTTCAAGGCGCGATGAGGATTTGAACAGCTTGTCCTTCAGCTTTGAGAAAAACGCCATCTTTGGTCTCCACAGGTGTGCCCCTCACCTAATGCGGATTGACGGCAGTTGCAAAGGGTCACGAAAAGGCGATCAGAAAGCCAGCTTGTGCACCCCAGTAAAGCGGCCAGACCATATAGGGCGTAAGCTTGAGCGCCGGATGATCTTCGGGCAGAAGGAATTTCTCGGTCGCCAGGATCAAATCCGATGCAATGAAGGCTATGGCAGCAGGTAAGGCCCATCGTAGCGCGCCGGTTTCGGGCAGGGCCAGAACCGTTACACCCATCCCGAGGATGATCGGGATGTAGGCCAATACCGGACCTTTTAGATCCCCCGCACGCGGTGCGAGCAGTGTCGCCATTACAATCCCAAGAATGATCAGGGACCAGAAGACTGCGGGTGATGCCAGGATTAGTGCAGGATCGCTTGCAGGGAGCGTCAGGAACAAAGCGATATAGGTCAGATGCCCGGCGGCGAACGCTGCGATCCCGGCCATGAAGGTTGTCTCTGTCTCTCGCGATAGCAAGGCGTCGCCCACGGAACACAAAGCCAAAGCAAGGACCAGCATCCAAGGGGTGGACAGCATCAGCGCGACTAATGCCAGTATGGCAACCGACGACGTTTTCAAAACGGTGCGAATGGGGCTCGCGGCGCGTGCTGTAAGGGCCAGATAGGCCAAGGCGCATCCGAAGGCGGCCCAGAATAGGATTGTCGTCATGTCAGGTCCCGATCAAATACTGTTCTTAGCCATGTCACTTCGGTTCCAGATTGGGCGCAAGCAGTGACGTTGAGGCAGTCAGTTGTGCGCGCCACGATGTCAAAGCTTGTATGGCGCGGGCGCACCGCATCTGACAAAATGCAGGCATGTTGAGATGTCTGATGATTCCGTTGGTGTTTTTGGGCAATGCAGCCGCAGCGCAGCCCCCGTTGTCCGGCTCAGAATTTGATAACTATACGCGCGGTAAGACGCTGTACTATGGCAATGATGGCCAAGTTTATGGGGTTGAGCGGTATTTGCCCAATCAGCGCGTTATCTGGTCCTTCCTTGACGGCAAGTGCCGCGAAGGCATCTGGTATCAACAAGGTGAGCAAATCTGCTTTATCTATGAGGATCGTCTGGACCCTCAGTGTTGGGTGTTTACGCAGTCAGGCGGCGGCTTGATCGCCCAGTTTGAAGGCGACCCGGAGGCAACCGAACTGTACGAAGCGGATGACATAGGCGAAGAAATGATCTGTTACGGGCCTGAGGTTGGGGTCTGAAACCGGATCAAGTCACCTTCAGGTCGTCATAGCTGATCATGACATGTTCGTGGAATGCGCTTCGTTGGCTCAGTTCGTCGTAATAGCGGCGGATATTTTTCAGAGATGCTCTTGGAATTTCAATATCGTAGTAGCGGAAAAGTATGTGGCCAAGTTGAATGTCAGCCAGTGTCAGGTCGGGCCCGGAGATGAACTGGCTCTGCATCAGTTTCGAATCCGCGATTTTCAGTTTGCTTTCGAGCGCGTTGACAGCAGCTAAAATGGCACTTTCGTCCCGTGCCGACTGAGCCGTTCGAACGATGCGCCAGAACACTGGAACTGTGAACGCCATCGCGACATTGATCTTTGCCCATTCAGCCCATTTGTCCACCTCGGCCCGCTGAACAGGGTCCTTTGGCCAGAACGTATCGTCCCCGTATCGGGCGGCAAGGTAGCGCAGGATCGCACCGGTTTCCCAAATCGGTGGGGTGTCGCCGTCCTGCAAAACCGGAATGGTCTGGTTTGGGTTCAAGTGTTTGAACGGTTCGGTGTCCAAGCCACCAAATTGATGTCCTAAATCATGGCGTCGATATGCAAGGCCAAGTTCACCAACACACCACATCAGGGCCTGAACATTCGATGATGTTTTGCGGCCCCAGATGGTCAGCATGGCTTAGAACAACGACCCTTGGTCAGGGGTGTCCTGTTTGGTTTTCCTGGCGGGCGTTTTGCCAGTCGCGCCGGTTTTCAAACGACCATCGGAGAATTCGATTTCCAGAACCGAATGCTCTGCGGCTTGTGACCTGGTTGTCATCACCTCGCCGTTGGCATGGACAACAGCGTAGCCGCGCTCCAGCGTTGCTTTGTAGCTGAGTGTTTCGCGCAGGCGGTCCGTTGCCTCAAGCCGCTGGCGCAATCGGTCCAGTCGCGTGGTTTGTGCGATGTTGAGCCGTTCGGTCAATCGGGACAAAGTCTCGCTACGGGCTTCGAGTTCACGTTGGATCGGGCGTAAAGACAGGCGTGACGACAGGTTGCGCCAGCGGTCGCGCCGTGTTTCCACCAGTCCGCGCAATGTCGAAGGGCGCAGGTGCGCGGACGCATCCAGCAGTTTGACTCGGCGGTTCTGTACGCCACGGATGAGCGCATTGGGGAGCCGTTCTGACACCTGATCCAGCCGCTGACGCGGCGTGCCCAGCAGCGTCTCGGCCCGCGGAAGGGCGCGAGACAGATCGCGCAAACGCTGGGCCCGGCGTTGGACCGCATCGGTGGCTGCCCGCGACAGGCGAGCGCCTTGTTCGCCGGTCCAGGCTAGCAACTCAATGCGCACTGGCACCGCCAGTTCGGCCGCCGCCGTGGGCGTGGGTGCGCGGCGGTCCGAAACAAAATCGATCAGCGTTGTATCGGTCTCATGTCCAACCGCCGAGATCAACGGGATGTCCGACGCTGCCGTAGCACGGGCCACCGCTTCTTCATTGAATCCCCAGAGATCTTCGATTGATCCGCCGCCACGTGCAACAATGATCAGGTCGGGACGTGGAAGCGCCCCGCCGGATGTAAACTGGTTGAACCCAGTTATTGCGTTCGCGACTTCGGGTGCACAGTTTGAACCCTGAACGGCCACTGGCCAGATCAACACCTTACGGGGAAAACGATCTCGTAGGCGGTGCAGGATATCCCGGATCACAGCGCCTGATGGAGAAGTCACAACGCCTATGACTTGCGGCAAATAGGGCAGGGGCTTTTTGCGTTCCGGCGCAAACAAACCTTCGGCCTCAAGCTGTTTTTTGCGCTTTTCCAACAAGGCCATCAACGCGCCTTGCCCGGCGACTGCAACTTCGTCGACATTCAGGTTGTATTTCGACTGCGCCCCAAATGCGGTCAGACGACCGGTTACTACAACTTCCAGCCCTTCTTCGGGAACAACAGACAGGCCGGAAACTTGCCCTTTCCAAGTGGTGCAGGCCAGAACGTTCCGATCATCTTTGACGTCGTAATACAGATGCCCGGACCGCGCTTTGAACACGCGCCCAACCTCGCCCCGCACGCGGATCCGCCCGAACGAGCCTTCGAGCGTACGTTTCACCTCGCCCGAGATTTCCGAGACGGTGTATTCGGGTGTGTTTTGGCCCGGAACCGGGTCGTCAAGCAGGTCGGACATTTCAGCGCCTTGTGTCAAATGCGTGCCCAGCTTAGAACGCCCGGAAGGCAAGGCCAAGCAGATCGGAGCGCATTCATGAATATCCTCATTCTCGGCAGTGGTGGGCGCGAGCACAGCCTGGCCTGGGCCGTGTTGCAAAACCCTAAATGTGACCGCCTCATCGTGGCGCCGGGCAATGCCGGGATCGCCCAGATTGCCGATTGCGCGGCGCTGGATATCGAAAACGGCGGTGCGGTGGTCAGCTTTGCGGAAGAAAACGCGATTGATTTTGTCATTGTAGGCCCCGAGGCGCCATTGGCTGCGGGTGTTGCAGATCGTCTGCGTGAAGCCGGGGTGTTGGTTTTCGGACCCTCGGCGGAAGCGGCGCAATTGGAGGCTTCAAAGAGCTTTACCAAGGAAGTCTGTGATGCGTCGGGGGCACCGACAGCGGCGTATGCGCGATTTACCGAAGCTGGGCCTGCTAAAGCCTATATTCGCGAACAGGGCGCGCCGATTGTCGTCAAAGCCGATGGTCTGGCTGCAGGCAAGGGCGTGATCGTGGCGATGGAGGAACAGGACGCTCTGGACGCGATAGACGACATGTTCGGAGGGGCTTTTGGCGGTGCCGGGGCTGAGATTGTGATCGAAGAGTTCATGGACGGCGAAGAGGCGTCGTTGTTTGTGCTCTGCGATGGCGAGGAGATTCTTTCGATCGGAACCGCTCAGGACCACAAACGCGTCGGTGAAGGTGACACCGGACCGAACACCGGCGGCATGGGCGCCTATTCCCCCGCGCCGGTATTGAGTGCTGATATCGAGGCGCGCGCGATGGAAGAAATCATCCGGCCCACCATGCAGGAAATGAAGCGCCGGGGTATGCCGTTTCAGGGTGTCCTGTACGCGGGATTGATGATCAGGGACGGCCGGCCCCGTTTGGTGGAGTACAACGTTCGTTTTGGTGACCCGGAGTGTCAGGTTTTGATGATGCGCTTGGGGGCGCAGGCGATGGATCTGATGCATGCGGCAGCTGAGGGACGGTTAGGCGAAACGCAGGTCAACTGGGCGGATGATTATGCAATGACGGTGGTCATGGCTGCCAACGGGTATCCGGGATCCTATGAAAAAGGGACTTTTATCAAAGGTCTGGATTGTGTTCCTGAAGACAGCAGAAACATGGTTTTCCATGCAGGGACAAAGTCTGTTGATGGTCAGATCACCGCCTCAGGCGGGCGCGTGCTGAACGTTACCGCACGTGGTGAGACCTTGAAGCAAGCACGCGACCGGGCTTACGCGATGGTTGACGGGATCGATTGGCCGGACGGGTTTTACCGGCGCGACATTGGCTGGCGAGCGCTTTGATCAAAAAGCTCCCGTGCCCTTGCGCCGCATCTAAGATGCGTCTCAGCAGGCCTTGGGCCGGGCAGCCCGCTGTCGCGGGCTGCGGCAATACTATTATAAACAGGCCATGTGCTGATCCATAGCTGCGGGCGAAAACGGGCCGAGGTGGTTTTTCACCCAGCCGTTCGCGTAGCGCACACTGAAAATGTTGCGCCAATCTGCACTGGCCACAATGAGTTCCGGACCTGATCTGCATTCCCGGATGCCACCGCTGATGAAGTCTTCCCCGATCCGATGATTGGTGAGGCCGGGCAGGGTGGCGATTTCGGTCAATTGCCCGTTTCCAAAGCGCCAGATTCGCAAGGTCTTAGCCAGATGAGGGCGGTCGATATAGGCGACTTCAATATGACCATCACGGTCCAGATCCGCCGCGCCGATCGGGGCGAGCCAGCGAAAGCGTGTGCCAATATGCGGGGTGGCGGCAATCTTCTGCCCCGAGGCGTCATAAATCGCCAGCTGAGCGCCTTTTTGAGCTTGAGATTCCACGACGACTACTTCGAACTTGCCATCGGAATCTACGTCCATGAGACGTGGAGAGAGATCTTCGAATACACGATCTTCTGGAAGGCGGATGGTCAGGACCGAATGATCTTGGGCAGCATCAGTTGCCTGTGCCTGTTTTGACCGTTCGGTCTGGACCGTGATTTCCAGCGTGCCGTATTCAATATTATCACCCAACACACCATGTGCGTATCGGGTGGTCGGTTCTGTGAAGCGTGCGGATATGATCGTGTCAGCGGCTGACGTTGGCCCTATTGTTAACAACCACACGCTTGACGCCAGCAGTGCGCCGCGAGCCCGGCCCAGCCACCGGCGAGCGCGCGTGTGCGGCGCTTCAAGATGCATCAGATCTGTTTTTCGGGCATCTGCACAACCAGACCGTCCAGCGCATCCGTGACCTTGATCTGGCAGGTCAGGCGCGACCGGGCCGGGTCCGGCTCATAAGCAAAGTCCAGCATGTCTTCTTCCATGTCATCTTTGTCGGGAATTTTCTCGACCCAGTCTGGGTGGATATAAACGTGGCAGGTCGAGCAGGCACAGGCGCCGCCGCAATCGGCTTCGATGCCGGGGATGTTGTTGTCACGGGCCCCTTCCATGACGGTCAGTCCGCTGGCGACTTCGACTGTGTGTTCGGTACCGCCATGCTCGACATAGGTGATCTTTGCCATTGCGTGCGTCTTCCTTCTGCGATGTTCGAACTCTTCCTTAGTCAAGGCATTTAGGTCTTTCCAGTCTCATTTGCGACTCATCTCGCCGGGTCTGGACTTTCCTTCTGTTTGTTCCGCATTTGTTCTTTTCTCATCGTCCCGTTTCGCGCGTTTCCCGAAATCGCGGCCTGCCTATTGGTTGGGCGCACGTCCAAAGGGGCTTTTGCAAATGCCGCGGTTGGTGTGCGACCTACGAACCTTTCCCCTGCGCGCTATTGGCGCGCGTTTCGCAGATCGTGAATTTGCGCCAATGCTGCTTCGATCTTCAGCAGGATCAACGCCTCACCAATTTCCGACGAAGCAAGGTCCGGCCGGCCGTCAAATCCCGTATACCAACCCGGCGGAATTGGCAGAGGAGTGCGGTTTGCTTCATCCGGTTTAACGAAAAGAATCTCAGACGTGTCACGAAGCCCCGCATGGGTTCCGATCTGTTCTTTGTCGAATCCCAAGTTTTCGAGATACGCGATTTGACCGTTCCTGTCGTAATAGTCGGAGATGTGACGCACAACGACGCCAGCAGAAGCAAGTTCAAGGGTCATTGTGTCGGCAACACGGGATTGAGGGGCCTGATTTCCGCCGCTATCTCCGATGAGGAGAATTTCATTAAACCCGTGCACAGCAAAGCTCCGAACCGAAGCTTCAAGCAGTTGTTCAAAAACAGGTTCTGGCACAGAAATGGTTCCGGGCCATTTCATATGACCAGTCGGTTCTGCGCCGACATCACCTTGCGGCACATAGGGTATCACAGGCGCGATCAGTGTATTTCCTAACCTGTCGGCAATTTTCTTACTGGTATGCGCTACAACAAAGTTGTGCCTACCAAGAACGGTGTGAGGCCCATTCTGTTCTGTGCCGCCGGTCGGGATAATGACCGTTTTATACCCTGCTTCCAGCGCGGCGTGGACTTCTGGCCACGTCATTTCTTCCACGAACAAGCGATTGGATTGGAATGTCGAGGATGCAACCCGAAAGTAGTTCAAGCTTGCGAAGGCCAATGCCGCAAATACCAAAAGCGAGATGTTTCTGGTAGACAACGACCGACGCATGCAAAACCCTTCTGATCCTGTTTTGTGAAATAGCACTAGCCGGTCATCATTCTTTGTGCCAGTCATCATCAGCCGAGACCAGTTGCGCCCGTGTTGTCATACGGCAAAATACATGTCGGGTGAAACGTGCATGCGCGGTGATCCAAGTGACGTTGGAAGAAACCGAGAATATTCGGCCCGATCCAGACGTTTTGTTCGGTGCAGAAAGGGATGCGAGGCTTGCTAGGCCGGTGGTCAATGTAGCTCTCGAAGAATTCTCTGATAGGTTTCAGCTGGTGATTCCACATGTTGGGGTGACGCTGTCCAGTGTCGATCGATTTCCAGTTTTCCCACTTTAAGAATCTGCTCTGCGACTTCGGGCGGGGTGGTGCGATCGATGGATCCAGACGCCCAATCGTGAAGGGCGGTTGAATATCGCACGACAGCGCCGCTGCTTGGCAGAACAACCGATCCGCCTTCAGCGAAGAACTTCAGGCCATCGCCCATCTCTTCCCCTACAAGAATTAGATTGCGTCCTAAACGATGCTTTAGAATAGCCACAAAAACAATTGCGGCAGAAAATGTGAATTTGTCGACAAGGACCGCGCAACGGCGCTTGTTCGAGCTTTCTGCGATTGCATCAATTAAAGGCAGGGTTTTCAGGAAATCTCCCCCAGTGTTTCCCCTGACGTCGATTAGCAGAGGTACGGCTGCATAGCTTCGTAGTTGAGCTGCTGCTTTCGCGATTGATCTGGATAGTCGGTTATCGTCTGTTTCCAGAAAACTGGGTAGGCACACAGAGAGCCCGATCCCGGGCCATACCGCGATATCGGCGAGGGTTTTGAAATCCCACACCGGATCCATCTGTCCATGCTCATTTCTCGGATACAATTGCGACGCAGGAACAATGTTCGAGTTGTCCACGACCATAGTATCGGCTTGCCCTTCCGCGTCTTGCATTAGGTAACTTGTTGTATCGCCCGCCGAAGCAGCCCCCAAATGAGACAGGGCCAGTGGCCACGAAAGCAAGATAGGGCCAACTACGCGTTTCCTTTGCGGCGTCCCGGCAAGATAACTTTGCGCGACCGCTTCAACCTGTTCGACCGGAATGCCATTGACGGCAATCAGCTTTCTGATTGGGCTGTTGCTGGGAACCGCCCCAGATTTCGTCAGGAATACAGATTTCCCGACGGTCACGAACCGAAGCGGCAGCACCGAGATCGCATCATTTGGGATCAGGCGCGTGTGTCCATTCGCCGGTAGTGCCAGTAGACGCATTGCTGAAAGCAAGAACTCGCCTTCTTTCTCGGCCAACGCGTCCCGTCGCACGTCCCGGATACAGGCTTCGACAATACCTGGTTCGACCGCTTGAAAGCTGGGGTCGATTCGGACGACCACGTCCAGAATTTGTTCAAGGTCTTCAACCAACGACACGGTTCAGACTTAAAGCAACGAAGAAACGGATGTCCATCATGATCTCAAATTGGACATCAGGCAAAACGCTCTAACGCCGAAACAAGATCCCTTGCGACTGCTTGTCCCTATGGTCCCCCCGCAGATCCGCATGCAGCGCGCGTCCTGCTTGGACCCCGGACCGAGAGCTGACGACCTCCAGCCAGCGCGCAAAGTGGGGTTTATCCTGCAGCACTTGCTGTTGGCCCTCCCATAAGCTGGCCCAACCCCAGACCGACATGTCTGCAATCGAGTAGAAATCGCCCGCGACGTATTCGTTTTCGGCCAGCCGCCGGTTCAGCACCCCGTATAGACGCGCGACCTCGGCTCGGTAGCGATCTTTGGCGTAGGGCAGGTTTTGCGGCGGATCCATCTGTGGGGCGTATTTTAGGAAGTGATGCGCCTGACCGGCCATCGGGCCCACGCCACCCATCTGCCACATCAACCATTCCTCAACCGCAATCCGGTCGCGTTCGGTATTACCGTAGAACTGACCTGTCTTGCGGGCCAGATACATCAGGATGGCACCGCTTTCGAAAACCGAGATCGGCGCGCCATCTGGACCTTTGGAATCAACGATGGCGGGCATCCGATTGTTGGGCGCGATCTTAAGAAAATTAGGTTCAAATTGATCGCCGTTGCCGATGTTGATCAGATGAGTGGTGTAGGGCAGCTCCATCTCTTCCAAAGCGATAGACACTTTCCAGCCGTTCGGCGTGGGCCAGAAATACAGGTCGATCGGGTGTGTCATGGGGCCTCCGCGTTTTGACTTGATCATGCGGTTTTCGGTGGGATCGGCAAGGTTGGTTACGAAACCGTGACAAATTATCGTCGGACTTGACGACCAAACACAGGGGGCGTATTGGCCTTTCAGAAGCTACGTGGCGATTTGTTACCGGATTGCGGGCCACGATAAACAACACCGCTAAAAGGTCAGGATGAAAGACCCCTTTCGCTTGACCGCGTCTGGGGTTTTTTTGTTGGGCGCTCCGGGTTCGGAGCCGAAAGGAATGACATGAGCGAGAGCTGGAACAAGCGCACCCAAGCCGTCCATGGCGGCATCCGTCGCAGTCAGTACAACGAAGTAAGCGAAGCGATCTTCCTGACACAGGGCTTCGTCTACGATACCGCCGAACAGGCCGAAGCCCGGTTTCTGGAATGTGGTCCGGATGAGTTCATTTACGCCCGTTACGGCAACCCCACCGTGTCCATGTTCGAGCAGCGCATTGCCGCGCTGGAAGGTGGCGAAGATGCATTTGCCACGGCGTCTGGCATGGCGGCAGTCAATGGTGCATTGACGTCTATGTTGAAGGCTGGCGATCATGTTGTTTCGGCCAAGGCGCTGTTTGGCTCATGCTTGTACATCCTCGAGAACATCCTGACCGGCTATGGCGTCGATGTGACGTTTGTTGACGGAACGGATCTGGAGCAATGGCAGGCGGCAATCCGCCCCGAGACCAAAGCAGTGTTCTTTGAATCCATGTCGAATCCGACACTGGAAGTGATCGACATTGCCGCTGTCTCCAAGTTGGCGCATGCCGTCGGGGCCGTCGTAATTGTGGACAATGTGTTCTCGACCCCGGTGTTTTCGCGCGCGATCGAGCAGGGGGCAGATGTCGTCGTCTATTCGGCCACCAAACACATAGACGGGCAGGGGCGTGCCCTGGGTGGCGTTATCATTGGCACCAAAGAGTTCATTCGCGGAACGGTCGAACCTTACTTGAAACACACCGGTGGTGCGCTAAGCCCCTTTAATGCGTGGATCATGCTCAAAGGGTTGGAAACCATGGCTTTGCGGGTCAATGCACAGGCAGACACCGCTTTGAAAATCGCAGAAGCGCTGGAAGCGCATGTGGCGTTGGAGCGGACTCTTTATCCAGGTCTAAAAACTCACGCGCAGAATGAATTGGTCCAGGCACAACTTGGCGGCAAAGGTGGCACGGTTCTTTCATTGGATATCAAGGGCGGCAAGGATGCTGCATTTGCGTTCCTGAACGCGATGACCATTCCAGTGATTTCCAACAATCTCGGGGACGCGAAATCGATCGCAACCCATCCCGCGACAACAACCCATCAGCGTCTGAGTGATGATCAGAAAGAAGAGCTAGGGATCACGCCGGGGCTGATCCGCTTGTCGGTTGGGCTGGAAGATGTCGGCGATCTTTTGGCTGACATACGGCAGGCACTGGACGTCTCACAAAGCTAGTTTGCGGCGGCGACCCGGCCTTTTGCAGGGCTGTAGCTTGGTCATTTGCGATGGAACGCACATCCCTTTGGCGGCAATTTCGTTTGGCATAGGCGCTTTAGGGCGCAAGGCGACCATTTTGCGCCGTTTTTTTCGATCCGGGCTGCAATATGACACGTATAGGGATAGACTGGAAAAAGACCGACAGTTGTATATATTCCTGCGACCAATCAAGGAACCCCATGCAATGAACGTTCATCCGCGCGACATTGACGAAACCCCTGATCGTGAACAGGCCGCTGAGGCCCTAAAGGTTCTGCGGGAATGGGCGCGATCAGCATCCGCAGCCGAGATCAGTCAGTTGGACCCGGCCGTCGCCCGTTTGATTCCTGGTCTAACGCCGGTGAGCTACCCGTCACTGACGCGGGAATACGCCGAAGATTTCACCGTTGATACAGCCTATCGTGCATCTTTGCCCGATTTGCAGAATGGTCCATCCAGTCTGATCCGTGGGGCCAAGCAGCAGATTCAGCATGTCGGCATCTCGAACTTCCGCCTGCCGATCCGGTTTCACCGCAAAGACGATGAAGATCTGACGCTGGAAACCTCGATCACTGGTACAGTCAGCCTTGAGGCCGAGAAAAAGGGCATCAACATGTCCCGGATCATGCGGTCTTTCTACAAGCACGCAGAACGCACCTTTAGTTTTGAGGTGATGGAAGCGGCTCTGAATGACTATATGACCGATCTGGAGAGCTTTGATGCACGTATCCAGATGCGCTTTTCCTATCCAGACAAGGTAACAAGCCTGCGATCTGGTCTGGAGGGGTATCAGTACTACGATATCGCGCTGGAACTGATCGAGCAAAATGGCGTGCGGCAAAAGATCATGCATCTCGACTATGTCTATTCGTCGACCTGTCCTTGTTCTCTTGAGTTGAGCGAACATGCGCGGTCGATGCGTGGTCAACTGGCGACCCCACATTCGCAACGGTCCGTGGCCCGGATTTCTGTAGTCGTGGATTGCGATGCCGATTGCCTCTGGTTCGAGGACCTGATCGCGCTGTGCCGTCGTGCGGTACCGACCGAAACTCAGGTGATGGTCAAGCGTGAAGATGAACAAGCGTTTGCAGAGTTGAACGCCGCCAATCCCATCTTCGTCGAAGATGCGGCGCGCTTGTTCTGTTCGGAGCTTCTTGCGGATCATCACGTTGGGGATTTCAGGATAATTGCCAGCCATCAGGAAAGCCTGCACAGCCATGATGCGGTTTCGATTCTGACAGAAGGGCCAACGTTTGAGGCGTCTAGCCTTGATCCGAGGTTGTTCACGACGTTGTTTCACATCGGCTGACCAGCGTGTAAGTCTCTAGAATTTAAAAAGATATCCCTTGAGTTGATGTTTTTTGCCGCGCCGCAGCAAAAAATGCTGCAATTGCGTTATAATCTGCGATACAGTGTGGACGAATGCTGCTGCAGCACGCGTGCGCCAATTATGGCGTGTTGCCCCGAAAGGAACCCGAGACGTGCGACGCCTTGGACTGCCATACCTTAACATCCGACCGAGCAATTGGAGCGGGCAGGGCACTTCATCATAAAGTTTCGAGCTGCGTCGCGATTACAGGAGAAATACGTTATGAATCCAATTACCCAACAGCTGGAGCTTCAGGCTGCTGCAGTTCGCGTCGCAGGATATGCGATGGTGAACCAGCTGAAGATCATGCAGATCATGACCCGATCAGCGATCGAGCTGCCGATGGCGTCTATCAGCGCGCTGAAAACACCAACTTCTGCGGAACCTTCCGCACCCAAGAAGCCGGCTCCAAAGCGTTCAGCAACAGCGAAGCCAGTTGCAAAACGCGCGAAACCCGGGGCTGTCAAAGCCTCGCCTGCCGCTAAAAAGCCTGCGCCAAAGCCAAAGCCGAAGTCGGAACCTGTTGTAGCGTTCTCTGCAAAGCCACGCGCCACCGCGGCTGCACCAAAGGCAAAGGCACAGCCCGCAGCGGTCGCAAAACCCGAAACGAAGCCTGCTGAGGCGTCGCCCAAACCTGTGGCTAAGCCGCCGAAATCAGCCGCCCGGAAAGCCGCTGCGCCAAAGACGCAAGCGGCTAAACCCGCCGTACGCAAAGTAGCTGCAACAAAACCATCACCTGCAGCGGTGTCAAATGTGACGACGGAGCAGCCTAAACCTGCGCACCAAGCACGCCAAAGCGCTTCGCCCAAAGCCACGCAAACGACCAAGCAGGTCACGTCTACAGAGAAGCCGAAACCACAACCCCGCCGGACGCGTGCACCTTCGAAACCACCTGTTTTGCCAGCAGTGACCGCGAAAACCGACAAGTAATCGTCGATCATCTGCTTGACACGGTCGGGCTGCCACGCCAACGCTGCGCGTCATGATGGATCTTCGCCCGGTCGGATATGTTATTGGCCTGCTGGTCGCCATTCTTGGGGCGACCATGCTGTTGCCTATGGTCGCCGACATGATCGAAGGCCGGGGTGAGTGGTATGTCTTTCTCGAAAGCGCTATCATCACGACGCTGGCCGGTGCCGTTCTGGCGATGAGCTGCGCAAATGGCGTCGGCGAAGGGCTAACGATCCGGCAGACCTTTTTGCTGACCACAGGCGTTTGGGTGGCCTTGCCAGTCTTTGGTGCAATCCCGTTTCTGTTCGGGGAAACCGATCTGCGGTTTGTCGATGCCTATTTCGAGGCGATGTCGGGTCTGACAACAACCGGATCAACCGTGATTTCAGGGCTGGATGCATTGCCGCGCGGATTGTTGTTGTGGCGCGGCATCCTGCAATGGTTGGGTGGTATCGGCATCATTGTCGTCGCCATGGTTTTCTTGCCTGAACTGCGCGTTGGCGGGATGCAGATCTTCCGCTCAGAAGGGTTTGAAACCATGGGCAAAATCCTGCCGCGCGCGCAGGAGATTGCTGGCCAAATTTCCCTGATCTACGTGTTTCTGACCGTCGTCTGCGTGCTGGTCTATACCGGGTTCGGGATGAGCTTTTTTGATGCCCTTGTGCATGCACTGACGACGATTTCGACGGGCGGATTTTCGAACTACGACGCCTCGTTTGGAACATTCTCAGGGCCTGTTGAATACGCGGCTTCGGTCTTTATGATTTTGGCAGCGTTGCCCTTTGTCAGATACGTCCAATTGGCAAACGGACACACCAGCCCTCTGTGGAAAGACAGCCAGATCCGTGCGTTTCTGGCCACGATTTTTGTGCTGGTGGTCATCATGTCGGTCTTTTTGACCTCGGTCTTCCCGCATCATTGGGAACAGGCCTTTCGGGAATCTTTGTTCAACATCACGTCGATCATTTCTGGCACAGGATATGCCAGCGTCGACTACATGGGGTGGGGCAGCTTTCCGATTATGTTGTTCTTTCTGATTGGCCTGATCGGAGGATGCGCGGGATCCACTGCTTGTTCCATCAAAGTGTTCCGCTACCAGCTTCTGTTCGCGTCGATCAAAACTCAGATTCGGCGGATCCGCTCGCCGCATGGTGTGTTCATGCCGCTCTATGATGGGCGCCCGGTCGGGCGGGATGTTCTGACCTCGGTCATGAGCTTTTTTATGTTCTTCGTGGTGTCGATGGGCGTTTTATCCTGGGCACTGGCTTTGACCGGGCTGGACTTCATCACATCTGTGTCGGGGGCGGCGACGGCCTTGGCAAATGTCGGGCCCGGTTTGGGCGATCAGATCGGACCGGCTGGCAATTTTGCAGGTCTGAACGACACTGCAAAATGGCTGCTGACGATTGGTATGCTTGTTGGGCGTCTCGAGCTTTTGGCTGTCTACGCCATCTTTACCGTTCAATTCTGGAGAGGCTGATGAAACGACCCCTTGGTGCGCAAATTTCGCACATGCTCAGGGATCGCGGCGTTGACGTGATTTTTGGCATTCCAGGCGTGCATAATCAGGAAATGTATCGTGGCATTGAAGAGGCCGGGATTAGCCATGTTCTTGCCCGTCACGAACAGGGTGCGGGGTTCATGGCTGACGGATACGCTCGCGCATCTGGTAAGCCCGGGGTTGCCTATGTGATTACGGGACCAGGCCTGTGCAACATCATGACCCCGATGGGGCAGGCCTACAGCGACTCGGTACCGATGCTGGTTCTGTCGTCTTGTCTGGACGAGGCACAGGCGCAAAGGGGCCAATTGCACCAGATGAAAGACCAGCGAGCTGCAGCGGACACAGTGGCGGACTGGTCTGCGCAGGCAGACACGGCCATGGCTGCCTATAGCCTGGTAGACCGCGCCTTCGAAGAATTCGAACTGTCACGTCCCCGCCCCAAGCACATACAGGTGCCGATTGCTCAACTTGAGGCTGGCGCGGACCCTGCGCCATTCCCCAATCAACCTGCACTACGGACCCAAGCCCTACCGCCTGACGTCGCGCCGGTCGTTTCCTTGCTGAACATTGCGCGCAGGCCCTTGTTTATCCTTGGCGGCGGATGCAGGTCTAATCATTGGCGGCAGATTCTAACACAACTTGGCGCGGCGTGTTTTACGACTTATGCCGGGCGGGGAATGGTTGGGCTTGACTTCGCGTTGGATTTTGGCGCGATGCTGCCGCGACCGGGCAGCGCCGAAGTGATTGCATCGGCAGATCTGGTGATTGCGGTCGGTGCAGAGTTGGGCGACGTCGATCTGTGGCGCAACGCCTTGGGCCATACGGCCAATCTGGTGCGCATCGATTTGGACCCCGAAGTGTTGTCGGACCATCACCGGGCAGCGGTGAAGATACAGGCCGACAGTGAGAGCTTTGCCCGTTCACTATGGGCCGCTACCGAAAGCGCGAAACCAGCCAGCGGCTGGACACCAGAAGAGGTTGCCGAGGCGCGTGCACGCTGGCGGGCCGAGGTTGATGCAGAACGGCCCGGCATTGTTCCGGTGGCGGATGCTCTGCGTGCAGCGATGCCGGCTGATACGATGATCTATTCGGACATGACCCAGTTTGCCTATGTCGCGAAAGAAGTCTGGGACATGGCCTATCCCCATCACTGGCACCACCCAACCGGGTTTGGGACATTGGGGTACGCATTGCCTGCCGGGATCGGTGGAGCGGTTGCGCGACGCGGCAAACCAACAGCAGTGATCGCAGGCGATTACGGCTTTCACTATACAATGCAAGAGCTTGGGGTCGCGGTCGAGCTTGGCTTACCCCTTCCGATTATCCTTTGGGACAATGGCAAACTCAAAGAGATCGAAGACAGCCTGGTGCGGGGGCAGATTGCGCCAAACGCGGTCGTGGCCCGCAACCCCGATTTTTGCAAACTTGCCGAAGCGTTCGGGGCACTATCTGCATCACCGACCAATTTGAGTGAGATGCAGAATGCGGTTCGCGCCGCACTCCAAGCGCCTGTACCCACCTTGATACACGTTACGCCGAACATTCTGTAGCTTTCCGAAAAAAGCGCCGCAATTCTGCGGCGCTTTCACTACTTAGATTGGAACTTGTTTAGTCCCAGCAATTGACCAGAACAGTCATACCTGCGGCACGGCGGTTCAACTCATTAGGCGAGATCTGCGCGCTTGCTTGCCCCGACTGACCTGAGACACCAGCTTGGGCCAGGATATCCGTCAACCGCTCAACCGATGCAGACAAGCTGACGGAGTCGGGAAGGGTGCGGCCTTCGGATGGCGTTGGCAGCAGCATTCCAACAACGTTTCCACTGTCGTTGAAGACAGGGCCACCGGCATCACCGGGTTGTGCGTTCAGTGCCAGACGTTTGACACCTTCCTCTCCGTCCAGACCTCGGATATCGGCGATTTGCCCATAGGTCAGTGTCGGCGCACCCAAAGCCCCTTGGTAGGAATACCCCGAGACGGCCACTTCGGACTGAATCCGGGGGCGATCTGCGCTGAACTCTGCCACACTCATCGGCGCTAGCGCCTGACTGGGTCGCAGAACCGAGACACCCAGATCGGCATCGGTCCACGCCACCTCGACCTCCTGATCGCCATCCAGGGTGATACGTGTGCAACTGTCGGCGGCCTCGGATACGGTCAAAACCGTGCCGCTGGCATCGGCAAAGAAACCTGACCGCGACAAACGTGGTTTGCGCACTTGAAGGCCAGAAACCAAATCGATCCGCTGTTCGGCATCCGCTCCGGCGCTGGCATCCAATACAGCTTCAGAGGTTTCAAAGCTGGACGCCATTGCAGCCAAAACTCTGATCCGGCGGGCTTCGTCGTTTTCTGGCCAAACCAGCGTGAACCCTTTGATCTGCCCGTCTTGAAGCTTTGCCTGGGTGTAGGAGACGATGCCGTTTCCACGCCCTTCCAGAGTAAAACGATCCCCTTTCAATTCACGGGGGCCATTCAGCGGTACGATTTCCAGGGACTGCATCACGTCATAAAGCGCGCGCAAGGTGGATTTGGTGCCGTCCTGGCTGATCAGAAGCGCTTTGGCGCCCAGATCGGTTGAGCTTTGGAAATGGACGAACGGCGCCTTGTACTGATCAAACTCAATTGCGCCCAGTGGCATGTCCATCGCAATGCCTGCCTGATCGTCCGAATAGAGCGCCATTCCAACGCTGATCAAGGGGGCGTTGTACTCCTCCATCAAAGCCTGCCGCTGCAGGGTGGTCAGAACGCCAGTTGGTTCGTACCCGTTGAAACGCTGCCAGTCGCCCATGGATCGGCGTGTGCCTTGGCCGAACGCGCCATCGATGGTCGAGTTGTAGAACCCGGCTGCCTGCAACGCGGTCTGAAGGTCCTTACGTTCCTGCGCGGTCAGAAGGCGTTCGTTTTGCAGGGCTTCCGACCGGGTTTCGTCTGTGCTTTGCGGTTGAATTTCGGTCAGGTTTTGTTCTGGCTGCACTTCGGGCTCTACCGGGGGCGTAACGGCGCCACGATTCAGCACATTTGCTCCGATCGGCCAAAACTGTTGTCCTAAGGTATTGGAGAACGCAACGAAGCTATCCGATGGTATCTGACCTTCGGCGCGGTACACCCGCAGGACCTGTTCTGCATCGCTGCGCAAATAGGGGCCAACGACGATTGCGTACCAGCCGCTGTTCAGGCGAAACCCGTTCACGTCAGGCAATGTGTTGGCATAAGCCTGCGCCCGGTCCCGTGCTTTACGAAGTGACGGTTGGGCTTCGACTTGGACCCAAACGCCCGGATCCTGTTGGGCCGTCGCGGCACGCAGGCCAAACATAAGAAACAATAAAGTAGCTGATAAAATGCGTGTCATCTTCCGCCCGTCTTGTGCAGTGTTTGTTCTTTGGCGCAGAGTACGCGATTTCACCCGACGAATACCATGCTGAGATGAACGGGTTTCTAGGGTGTGGCCGCGCAGTTACAGCAATAAGCCATTGGCCCGTTGACGCCCCTTTGCCCCTTGCATAGGAAGGGCAAAACCGACCGGAACCGGGCGCTGATGCGTCCAAAGGGAATGTCATGACCGAACCGTCCAGCGCACCTCGATCTTTTCAGGAGATTATCCTGCGACTTCAGTCCTATTGGGCGTCCAAGGGCTGTGCCATTCTACAACCCTATGACATGGAAGTTGGGGCAGGGACGTTCCATCCCGCGACGACGCTGCGCGCGTTGGGATCAAAAGCTTGGGCCGCAGCTTACGTGCAGCCGTCACGCCGTCCCACCGACGGGCGATATGGTGAGAACCCGAACCGGTTGCAGCATTATTATCAGTATCAGGTTCTGATCAAACCCAGCCCACCAGATTTGCAAGAGCTTTATCTTGGTTCATTGCGGGCCATCGGCATTGATATGGATCTGCACGACATCCGCTTTGTCGAAGATGACTGGGAAAGCCCCACGCTGGGTGCTTGGGGTCTGGGCTGGGAGGTCTGGTGCGACGGCATGGAAGTCAGCCAGTTCACCTACTTCCAGCAGGTCGGTGGCCATGACTGCGCGCCTGTTTCGGGCGAGTTGACTTATGGCTTGGAGCGTCTGGCGATGTATGTGTTGGGCATCGACCATGTGATGGACATGCCCTTTAACGATCCGCAATCCCCCAGCCCGCTGACCTATGGCGATATCTTCAAGCAAACCGAAGAGGAATACGCCCGCTGGAACTTTGACGTGGCTAATACCGAAGTTCTATTGCGCCATTTCGAAGAGGCTGAAGCCGAATGTGCCAGCATTCTGGCGCAGGAACATGACGATCCTAAAACCGGCAAACGCATTGTCATGGCGCACCCGGCCTATGACCAGTGCATCAAGGCCAGCCATATTTTCAATCTGCTTGACGCGCGCGGCGTGATCTCGGTGACCGAACGCCAAGCCTATATCGGCCGGGTGCGCGCATTGGCCAAACAATGCGCCGATGCGTTTGTTCAGACCGAGGCCGCCGGGCATACGGCCTGATGGGCCGCTCAGGCCAATCCCGGCAACAAGACCTTAAGGCCATCTGCGATCATGCCAATCGCGATGGCCGACAGGATCATGCCCATGAACCGGCTCATGATCACGCGCGCGTTCTCGGACAAGCGCTTGGCCAACCACGCGGCATTCCAGAAGGTGATCAGCAGCAGCAGCACAACGGTCAGAAAAACACCTGCAAAGACAACGGCTTCGGTGACCTTTGTCACATGATGGGCATAGAGTATCAGCGTGGTAATCGTTCCCGGCCCAACCAGAATGGGGAATGCCAGAGGGTAAAAAGCCACCGTGTCGGGCGACGGATAAGACCGTTTCTCACCTTCGGTCCCGTGATGCGAACTGCTTTCGCTGCCGTTCAACATGTTCATCCCAATCATCAGGACAACCAGACCTCCGGCCACGCGCAAATGATTGACCGTGATGCCGAACAAACCCAGGGTCTGACTGCCAATAGACGCAAAAGCGCCGCCAAGGATCAAACAATAGAGGCAGGTTTTCAAAGCGACTTTTCTTTGGTCAGCCGCAGGAAGATCTTGTGTGACGCTCAGAAAAACCGGCAAGTTGCTGATCGGGTTCATGATCGCAAAGAGCGCGCCGAAAAATCCTACGGCAAGGGTCGTTTCCATAAAAGCAGCCTCAGCTTTGCCTGTTCCGCAATGGAACCTGTCCTATTTCTAAGCCACTTGAAAGAGCCTGCGTAAAAGGAAGAGCGAAAAAATGACTGGAAAGGTTCTGGCACTCATACTTTTGTTATCCGCCACGATTGCTGGCTCGGGCATGTATTACTTGCAGGTCTATGGCTACTATTACACTGTTCAGCACAATCCCGGCGCGGATGTGGTGTTACTGGCCGAAGGTGCGGATAGACCGCAACCCATCCCCTATACCGGCTTTCAGGCGATTGATGCCGACAGCTCTCCGATCCGATATCGTGCATGCTTTGAAACTGAATTGACGCTGGATGAATTGCGCGCCACCTACATACCCGCCGAGGAGGCAACGCCGCTGACTGCGCCCGGTTGGTTTGACTGCTACGATGCCATCGAGCTAGCAGATGCCATGAAAACAGGTCAGGCAGAAGCGTTCATTGGCGTGAAGAACGTCCATTTCGGAGTGGACCGCATTGTGGCAGTAACGCAGGATGGCCGAGGTTTCATCTGGCACGTTCTGAACAATTGCGGCGAGAAAGCCTATGACGGTACGGTCGTCGGCGAAGAATGTCCGCCCAGACCGCAGAGTTGAGATGCAGATGGCCGAGCAAATCCTGGAAATTCCGGCTTTTATTACGGTAACACTCGGTTTCGCCGTCTATCTTCTTGGTGCTGAAATCAATGCGCGTGTCGCTGTTCTGCGGCAGTTCAACATCCCCGAACCGGTTACCGGTGGCCTCTTGGCGTCGCTGGTGGTTTTGGCGCTGTACCTGCTGTTCGGCATGGAGATGAACTTCGATCTGGCGGCCCGAGATTTCCTTTTGGTGGTTTTCTTTGCCGGAATTGGGTTGAATGCACGACTTGCTGATTTGATTGCAGGCGGCAAGCCACTGCTTTTGCTATTGGTTTTGACACTGGCGACGATTGTCTTTCAGAACGTCATTGGTGCGGCCGGTGCGGTTACCTTTGGATATCCGGCCCAGGCGGGAGTTCTGTTCGGGTCCGCGTCATTGATTGGGGGGCACGGAACAGCCATCGCATGGGCCCCGGAAGTGACCGCAGTGACCGGGCTGGACGGAGCGACGGAATTGGGCGTCGCTGTTGCCACGCTGGGTCTGGTCCTGGCAGCGTTAGTCGGCGGCCCAATTGCGCGGTTTCTGGTCGAAGGTCGAAACCTCAGCCCGTCGCGGCCTGAGGAAGAGCACACCATTGGTGTTCCGGACAACCAAGATGAAGCAGCACCGCTGATCGATCACCTGACGATCATGCGCGTTTTGCTGTACCTGAACCTGGCGATAATCGCCGGATTTTTTCTAAGCGAAGCGATCACAGCAGCGGGCCTGAAGCTGCCTCTTTTTGTGCCTTGCCTGATCATGGGCATCGTGATTGCCAATATGCGCGCGCTGACGGCACCAAATGCCCCAGCCGTTTCGCGGACGCCATCGCTGGCACTGATATCGGAATTCTCACTAGGCGCGTTTCTCGCAATGTCGCTTATGAGTCTACAGCTATGGACCATCGCCGAACTGGGACTGGCAATCGTGGTCATTATGACCGCGCAGACATTGTTTGCTGTTGGTTTCGTGATCTGGGTGCTGTTTCCCGTGATGGGCGGTAACTACCGTGCAGCTGTTTTGTCCGCCGGGTTCGGGGGCTTTGCGCTCGGTGCGACCCCAACGGCAATCGCCAATATGACAGCAGTCACCAAACGATATGGGCCGTCACCTATTGCCTTTATTGTGCTCCCCCTTGTATCCGCCTTCTTTGTGGACATCGCCAATGCCATCGTCATCCAGACGATCGTCAACTTCTAAGGACCAAAAATGCCCGACCTGCTGATCGAACTGTTTTCCGAGGAGATCCCCGCGCGCATGCAAACCCGCGCAGGTGAAGACCTGAAAAAGCGGATCACCGATGGTTTGGTTGAGGCCGGTCTGACCTATGCCGGGGCGGCAGCCCTGACGACTCCGCGCCGTCTGACACTGGCAGTCGAAGGCTTGTTGGCGGAAAGCCCAACTGTTCGCGATGAACGCAAAGGACCAAAGGTTGGCGCACCGGACAAAGCCATTGAAGGGTTTCTGCGCGGGGCAGGGCTGACCCGTGATCAGTTGGAAGAACGTGAAACCCCCAAAGGTTCTGTATATTTCGCCACCATTGAGAAACCCGGTCGCCCAGCTGCCGAGATCGTAGCCGAAGTTCTTGAGGCGACGATCCGCGATTTTCCGTGGCCCAAGTCGATGCGCTGGGGCAGCGGCGCGATGCGCTGGGTACGTCCTTTGCATTCGATCCTATGTATTCTGAGTGATGAGACCGGCGCACATATCATGCCGCTTGAGGTCGAGGGGATTACGTCCGGTGACACGACCGAGGGGCATCGTTTCATGGCCCCGAAGCGGTTTGCCGTTTCTTCGTTCGAGGACTATGCGACCAAGCTGAAACGCGCCTTTGTGGTTCTGTCGCCGGATGAGCGCGCCGAGCATATCTGGAACGATGCCAAGAACATGGCTTTTGCGGCCGGATTGGAAGTGGTCGAGGACCGGGGCCTGTTGGCCGAAGTTGCCGGGTTGGTCGAATGGCCGGTTGTGCTGATGGGTCAGATTGATGAAGAATTCCTTGATCTGCCGCCCGAGGTTCTGCAGACCTCGATGAAGGAACACCAGAAGTTCTTCTCGGTCCGCAACCCAAAAACCGGGCGAATCGAACGGTTCATCACCGTCGCCAACCGCGAGACCGCAGACAATGGCGCGACCATTCTGGCAGGGAACCAAAAGGTGCTGTCGGCGCGTCTGGCAGATGCTAAATTCTTTTGGGAGAACGATCTGCGCATCGTCAAGTCCGACGGATTTGAGCCGTGGGTTAGTCGACTCGAAAATGTTACTTTCCACGCCAAACTCGGATCTCAGGGTGAGCGGGTCAGCCGTATTGCTGCACTGGCCTATGAGTTGGCCCCAGCCGTGGGGGCGGACCGCGAACTGTCGATGATGGCAGCGCAGGGGTGCAAGGCCGATTTGTCGTCCGAAATGGTTTTCGAATTCCCGGAACTGCAAGGCCTTATGGGGCGCTACTATGCTGCGGCCGCAGACTTGCCTGAAGCGGTAGGGCTGGCAAGTGAGGAGCATTACTCGCCCTTGGGTCCCTCAGACAGTGTTCCCAACGCACCAGTGTCGATAGCGGTCGCGCTTGCCGACAAGCTGGATACGTTGACCGGGTTTTGGGCAATCGATGAAAAGCCAACCGGCTCGAAGGATCCTTTTGCGCTGCGCCGTGCAGCCTTGGGCGTGACCCGCCTGATTCTGGAAAACGACCTGAGGCTTCGATTGGATCGCTTTTTTGACAGTCAGTTTGTGCGGATCGAAAGCGGGATCAACGGCAATTTCTCGGCTGAATCAGTCGAGGATTTGTTAGAAGAGATCGCTGAACATGGCGTGTTCGGCGCAGCGTTCCAAGCTGTGAAGGTAAAAATCGGGGATACCCCTCCTGCGGGTTTTCTTGAACTTGAGCAAAAGGTTCCTGACGCATCTGACGATCTCCTCTCCTTCTTCCACGATCGTCTTAAAGTCTTTCTCCGCGACGAAGGAATCCGCCACGACGTCATCGACGCCTGCATCGCGATGGAGGGCAATGACGACCTCAACCTGCTGGTCAAACGTGCCCGTGCACTGAATGCGGTGATTGCGACCGAGGATGGGGAAAACCTCGTGCAGGGTTTCAAGCGGGCCAACAATATCCTGGCTCAGGCTGAGGAAAAGGACGGCGTCGAATACTCCTACGGGGCGGATGTGAAATTTGCCGAGACCGAGAGCGAAAAGGCGTTGTTCGCGGCATTGGACGCGGCACAGGCCAAGATCGATCCGGCGCAGAAAGCCGAAGATTTCCCGGCCGCCATGGCGGCGATGGCTGCGCTGCGCGGGCCGGTGGATGCGTTTTTCGAGGATGTTCAGGTTAATACCGACAATGACATTCTACGTCGTAACCGATTGAACTTGCTTAGCCAGATCCGGCAGATCTGTTCCAGCGTTGCGGATCTGACGAAAATCGAAGGATAAAGCCACAGGCCCGTGTCACAACGCGCCCAGATCACCCTTGCGCGAAGGGCGCAGGCGCTTATGCTGCGGGCAAATCAAAAGGTGCCGCAGTGCAGAATAATCCGCATACCACGCTTATCACATCCAAAGCGCCTGTCGCCGCAAGTACACATGGCGGTCGGGCAAAGTGTCTGCAACGCCTTGTTCGGCTGGACCTGCCGGTTCCGCGCACGGTCGCATTGTCATTTGATGCAGTTCATCGAATTGCCGAGGGGCATGTTCCTGATCTGGCCGCGATCTTGGAACAGTTTGATCCGACAGCTCTGCTTTGTGTTCGACCCAGTTCTGAAGACCCTGATTGGGGTGGTCCGGGGGCGGTGCTGAACATTGGTATGAACGATGCACGCTATGTCGATCTGTCAGATAAGATGGGGGTCGAGGCGGCAGCAGCATTGTATCTGAGGTTCGTACAAAGCTATGCGATTCATGTGGCGCGGCTGGACGCTGATGTGTTTGACGACATTGAAGCGGATGGTCGGGAAGGCTTGCGCCTGTCCTTGCGTGCTTATGAAGACGAGACGGATGAAGCCTTTCCGCAAGACAGGGGCGAACAGTTGGTCGCAGTTCTGCGATCAATGGCGCGAGCCTGGGATGGCACGTCAGCCAGATTGTTGCGGCAGGCAAAAGGTGCCCCAGCGGATGCCGGATTGGGGTTGGTCATACAAGAGATGATCCCAGGCGTCGGGCAGGGTGAGTGTGGATCTGGCGTTCTGCAACTTGTTGATTCCACAACCGGTATGCCGCAGATCACCGGTCGATACCTTAGCCAAAGTCAGGGCAGGGACGCACTGGGAGAGGGTGTCGCTGCCCTGTTCCTCGAGAGGGACTCGCGTGGTCCGTCGCTGGAAGAGGTTGCGCCCAAAGCCTTTGCAGAACTGAAGGCTCAGGCCGCTTTGATGCGCCAGAAGCTGCGCGAAGAAATGCAGGTCGAGTTTGTGATCGAAAACGGCCATGTTCACATTCTTGATGGTGTGCGGGTGCAGCGCAGCGCCCGCGCTGCCATGCGGATTGCCGTGCGGCTAGCCGAGGATGGCATCCTGCCGCCACAAGAGGCGGTGATGCGCGTTGATCCTCATGCATTAAACGAACTTCTGCACCGGCAAGTACATCCCGAAGCACGGCGCGATGTTCTGACAACTGGCATTGCAGCAAGCCCCGGCGCGTCGACCGGGAAGATTGTCTTTACAGCGGCCGAGGCACAAGCCAGCGCAGCGCGTGGTGAAGCGTGTATTCTTGTCCGGCGCGAGACATCACCCGAAGATGTGCGGGGTATGCATGCCGCGGTCGCCGTTTTGACCGAGAAGGGCGGCATGACCAGCCACGCAGCCGTGATCGGCCGAGGTTTGGGGCTGCCTTGTATTGTCGGCGCTTCGGATATGCGGTTTCAGACTAAGAAGAAATTGCTGACGGCCCCGGATGGCCGGGTTTTCAAAACCGGTGATGTTCTGACGATTGACGGCACTTCGGGTCAAGTGCTGGCAGGACAGCCTGCAATGCTCGAAGCGGTCTTTGATGACTGTTTCCAGACACTGATGGCCTGGGCCGATGCCGAGCGCGACATCGAAATCCGTGCCAACGCCGACACGCCTTCAGACGCGCAGACAGCCCGTAACTTCCAGGCCCAGGGTATCGGTTTGTGCCGGACCGAACATATGTTCTTCGATCCTGGCCGCCTGATCGTGATGCGCGAGATGATCTTTGCCCAAACCTCTTCTGGTCGTGCGGCGGTATTAGAACGCCTGCTTCCGATGCAGCGTGAAGACTTCATGGAACTTTTCCGGATCATGGAAGGTCAACCGGTCTGTATCCGTTTGTTCGATCCGCCGCTGCACGAATTCCTGCCAACCACCCGCAACGGACAGCGTGAGCTGGCCGAGGCACTAGATCTACCGATTTCGGACGTTGAACGCCGGGTCGATTCTATGACTGAATACAACCCGATGCTGGGGCTGCGCGGCGTTCGGCTGGGTGTCACTGTGCCAGAAATCTACGATATGCAGGCGCGGGCAATTTTTGAGGCCTCTTTGGAGGCCCGCAAGAACGGTGCGCCGGTGGTGCCCGAAGTCATGATCCCGTTGGTTTCTGCCAAACGCGAGGTTGAGCTGGTCAAATCCCGTATCGATTCAGTGGCAGCTGCGGTTGCCGCAGAGTTCGGGCAAGAGTTCGAATATCGACTCGGCGTGATGGTGGAAACGCCACGGGCGTGTTTGCGCGCTGAAGAGATCGCACCCAACACATCCTTTTTGAGCTTTGGAACAAATGACCTAACCCAGATGACTTATGGTCTCTCGCGAGACGATGCCGGGCGGTTTATGTCGGCATATGTCCGACAAGGCGTATTTACCGAAGATCCGTTTCATGTTCTTGATCCCGATGGGGTCGGAGAGTTGTTGAAGCTCGGGGCCGAGCGTGGGCGTGCTGCAAAGCCGGATGTTACTCTGTCGGTGTGCGGCGAGCATGGCGGCAATCCCGAATCAATCGCCATTTGCCGGGACCTTGGCTTTGACTACGTGTCATGTTCTCCGTTCCGGGTGCCGGTCGCTCGGCTGGCTGCCGCTCAACTGGCAATTTCATCCAGACTTGGGGGTTGACATAGCCTCAAAGCCCTAAGAATAGTGGTTTAAGCATGGGCCCGGGGTCAAATTTTTTGACCTAACGGGCGGTTTTCCACTTGCTTTTTCTTCTGATCTGGACGTTTGCCCAAGACTGGGGTAATTGCCTCGTCGCGCCCGCCGGGGGAGGGTTTGGCGCGTATAGTGCCTGTGCGAGGTTATCTGATGCTACGTTATATAATGGCTGTTGCCACACTGGCAGCAACCATGCTGCCAAGTGCGTCCTTCGCCGAGAGGGAAGCAACCGATTCTGCCAAGGAAGAACTTGTTGCCCGCAATGAATTGCCGGCGCAAAGCTTTCGTGACTATCTGAAATTGTTCAAGCCCCGCAAAGCGGTTGAGCCGATCACAGTATCCTACTCCAAGGATTGGTTGGACCAACAACCCAACGCGGCCGGTGACGAGAACTGGAAGTGCCTGTCTGAGGCGTTGTATTTCGAAGCGCGTGGCGAAAGCGTGCGCGGTCAGTTTGCTGTGGCCGAGGTTATTTTGAACCGGGTCAAAAGTAGTCGTTTCCCAAACTCTCTTTGTGGGGTGATCCGTCAGGGCACTGGTAAGAAGTATCAGTGCCAATTCACATATACTTGTGATGGCCAAAAAGAAGTGATCCACGAAAAGAAGGCGTATGAGCGTGTGTCCAAAGTGGCTCGGGCCGCAATAGATGGGGTGGCTAAAGAGCTGACCGAAGGGGCAACTCACTATCACACCACCGCCGTGCGTCCATCCTGGGCCAAAGTGTACAAGCAAACTGCACGGATCGGTGTGCATCTTTTCTATCGCCACAACTACCGCACCGCGAGCAACTGATTGACGCATCTGCGCTGGAAGCTTGATGCCAGCAGCGCGGGGTACTCTATATTGCGGGCGAGGAGGTCCGCAATGACCGTTAATCGTCGACAATTCATGCAATCTGCAGCAGCGGCTTTACTTGTGCCCTGCATGGCCCGTGCAGGTTTTCTGTCGCTTGAGGCGAGGGTAGCAGATCAGCTGATCGCCCCGGACGGGTACCCTGAGACCAAACTTTGGAGTTACGGCGGAAAGGTTCCCGGAATTCCACTGCGCTTGAAACAGGGTGACCGCGTCCAGCGCAGGCTTGTTAACAATCTGCCGCAGCCGACATCGGTTCATTGGCATGGAATTCGTATCGCAAACGCAATGGATGGTGTGTCCGGGTTGACGCAAGCCCCTGTAGTTCCAGGCGATACCTTCGATTACGATTTCGAGGTTCCGGATGCTGGAACCTATTGGTATCACGCACATAACCGGTCCATGGAACAGGTCGCGCGGGGTCTCTACGGGCCTTTGATCGTCGAAGAAGCGACGCCGCCAGACGTTGATCAGGATCTGATCTTGATGCTGGATGACTGGCGGCTCGACCCTGAAACCGCGCAAATCACGGATGACTTCGACAATGGCCGAGATCTGAGTCACGCCGGTCGTCTCGGCAATCTTGTGACGGTCAATGGTTCCTTTGATCCTGCATTCCCTGTCAAACGCAACGAACGCCTCAGGCTGCGCCTGATCAATGCGTCCAACGCGCGGATCTTTGATGTCGGGCTTGACGGTTTGTCTGGGTGGATCGTTGCTTTGGACGGTATGCCGCTGGAAGCACCTCTGGCAATTCCGCAATCCTTCCCACTTGCGCCTGCACAACGCGCGGATCTTGTTGTTGATGTGAGCACTGATGATGACGCGGCAAACCTTCTGAGTGTTGAACAGGACGGCGCGTATGGTTTGGTTCAGTTCAATGTAACCGGTGAGCTCGCAAAAACACGTCGAGACGGAGTGGATGCTTTGCCGCCCAATCCCTTGCCCGTTCTGCGAGATGTTGAAACGGCGCCGCTTCATCGAATGGTTTTGCAGGGCGGGGCGATGCGGTGGCTTGAAAACGCGCGGATCGGAGACACCGAGATGTCCGGGCGCGAGTTAGCGCAACTTGGGAGGTTTTGGGCTTTGAACGGCAATGCCGAACGCCCAACTGATCCGTTTTTGGACACTGGTCTTGGCAGCTTGCACAGGATCGAATTTGTCAATGAAACTGCTTTCCCGCATGCGATGCACCTGCACGGCCATCACTTTCGGTTGATCCTTGAAGATGGCTCATTTGGGCCCTGGCGAGACACCGTACTCGTCGACCGAGGGCAGACCCGCCAGATCGCGTTGTTGACCGATAATCCGGGGGACTGGCTGCTGCATTGCCACATGCTTGGCCATGCTGCTTCGGGTATGATGAGTTGGATTCGCGTAACCTGACGCCGCATTCGGCGGTTGGAATGGCGCTTGCTTGAATGTTATAGGCTCTCGCAAAGCCTAATATAGGCAAACTTCCAATGAGCCCGAGAAGGCCTGTCCCATGAGTTCTGAAATCCGCCTGGCATTTGCGCACCCCTCTGAGCGGTCCGAGGCGACCTCGTCCAAAGGGTCGCTGGATCGCATTTCGTTGCGCGACCATATCGTGGAAGTTGAGATCGGCGCGTTTCAGGCCGAGCGTGGGACGACGCAGCGTGTCTGCTTCAATATAGTCGTTGAAGTGCGCCCGCTGACCGACCCGATCGATGACGATGTGGATCGCATTCTGTCTTATGATCGCGTGACCGAAGCAATTGCGTATGAGTTGTCGGCTGAGCGGTTGAATCTGTTAGAGACCTTGGCTGAACGTGTAGCCGAACGAATTTTACTTGAACCTCAGGCTGTAAGAGCTTTTGTTAGAATAGAAAAACTTGACCGAGGCCCTGGGGCGCTTGGTGTTGAAATCGTCCGTGGCAAAGATGCGCATCACCACGATATAGTCGAGGAAGAGCGCCCGCATCCACGGCTTGTTTTCCTGTCGAATGAAGCGATTGCCTCGGACAATCTGACGGGCTGGATCGATCAGCTAGAGAACCGTCAACGCCCGTTGATCCTGTGCGTCGGAGCCTCAGATCTGGACGCGCCGCAAACCGGACATGCGATGACCCAGCGCAGGATCGACCTGCTTGCTATCGAGCAGAACGCATGGGTGCTCGCCGCGCGCGATTTTCGCTGCGTTGTTGTCTCGACCCGGACCGAGTTGGATTGGGCCATGAAAAATGGACAAATTTGCGTTTGGGCTCCCTCCAAGATCGTCTTGGACGCTGTTGATGGCCCATCGGCAGCGCCGTCGGACGCGGTGGCTTTGGCGGCCTGGTTCGCAGCCACATTTGAAGCCAGTGAGATGATGGTGATCGGCGGAGATCTGCCAGAAACACCGAAAACGCCATTGCGGGCTGTGGATGTAGATCAGGCAGAGCTGTGAAAACCTATTTCCGACCCTTGGTCCAGCACGGTCCGGCACGTCCAAAAGGTGCCGTAGAGCTTGCTGGTCAGCCACTTTGGTTCACACATGCTGAGGTTTTGACACGAGAAAACCCCGCGCAGATTTTGCCAGTTGCTGAAATCCCGTCCGATGCGTTGGGCAGGTTGACCAATCCACGCGCAGACTTGTGCGGTTTGGATATGAAGTGTCCGCACATTATGGGCATCCTCAACGCAACGCCTGACAGTTTCTCGGATGGCGGCCTGCATAACTCGGTCGAAGGCGCGCGCAATGCAGCCGCCGAAATGGTCGCGCATGGTGCGACCATTCTGGATATCGGGGGCGAGTCGACCCGGCCTGGCGCAGATTTCGTTCCCGAGGACGAGGAAATCGCCCGAACCCGCCCTCTGATCGAGGCGATCCGAGCAGAAACAGATGTTCTGATATCGATCGATACCCGAAAGGCCCGCGTGGCCAGAGCGGCGAGTGCCGTCGGGGCCGGGCTGGTCAACGATGTCTCTGGGTTCACCTTTGACCCGGATTTGGCGCCATTATGCGCGCAATTGGGCACCCCGGTTTGTCTCATGCACATGCAGGGTGATCCAGCCACGATGCAGGATGATCCGCAATACAACAACGTACTGTTGGACGTTTATGACTTTCTTGAGGGTCAGATCACGCATCTGGAACGGCTAGGTCTGAACCGCGAAAACATCGTGGTGGATCCGGGTATCGGGTTCGGGAAGTCGCAAGACCACAATCTGGCTTTGCTACGCGGTCTAAGCCTATTCCACGGGCTTGGTTGTCCGATCCTTCTGGGCGTGTCCCGAAAGGGCTTCGTCGGGTCCATCGGGCAAGAGCCGCGCAAAGACGCGCGCGCACCGGGATCAATTGCATTGGCTTTGGCTGGATTGTCTCAGGGCGTGCAGATCATTCGGGTGCATGATGTCGCTGAAACAGCTCAGGCCTTGCGTCTATGGGCTGCCGTCCGGTAATCCGGTCGCAGGTTAGTTTTACGGAGTGACAGGTATGCGCAAGCTGTTCGGAACCGACGGGGTGCGGGGCACCGCCAACACCCACCCGATGACGGCAGAAATGGCCTTGCGCATCGGTGCCGCTGTGGGCCGCTATTTTCGCCGTGATGCGACGGGCGTGCACCGCGTGGTGATCGGTAAGGACACGCGCTTGTCGGGTTACATGCTGGAAAGCGCATTGACGGCTGGCCTGACCTCGACCGGTATGAACGTGCTGCTGTTGGGGCCGGTACCAACACCCGCGGTTGGTCTGATGACCCAGTCGATGCGGGCAGACCTTGGGGTGATGATTTCGGCCAGCCATAACCCGGCAGAAGATAACGGAATCAAGTTTTTTGGCCCTGATGGGTTCAAACTGTCCGACCAGGCCGAGATTGAAATCGAGAATCTGATCGAAGAAGGGGTCAAACCCGCGCAGGCCCAAAATATCGGGCGGGCTCGACGCGTCGATGATGCGCGGTTCCGTTATGGCGAACGCGTCAAGTCTTCGCTGCCGCGCAATGTGCGTCTGGACGGGTTGAAGGTGGTTATCGATTGCGCCAATGGCGCCGCACACCGCACCGCGCCAGAGGTTTTGTGGGAGTTGGGTGCCGAGGTTATCCCAGTGGGCATCGCCCCCAATGGCAAGAATATCAATCTGAATTGTGGTTCGACCAAGCCGCAACTGGCTGCTGAAACCGTGGTGGCCCATGGCGCGGATGTGGGCATCTGCCTGGATGGGGACGCGGACAGGGTTGTTGTGATCGACGAGACCGGGCAGGTGGCAGACGGCGATCAACTGATGGCGCTGCTGGCCACGGCTTGGAAAAAATCCGAACAATTGAAGGGCGACGCTTTGGTGGCGACCGTCATGTCGAACCTGGGTTTGGAGCGGCATCTTTCGGCTGAAGGTCTGCGCCTTGAACGAACGGCCGTTGGCGACCGGTACGTGGTTGAGCGAATGCGCGAAGGCGGCTTCAACCTGGGTGGAGAACAGTCCGGGCATATCGTGATGAGCGACTATGCTACGACCGGCGACGGCCTGATGGCCGGGTTGCATTTCCTGGCCGAGATGGTTCTGTCCGGTCGCAAAGCGTCTGATCTATCCAAACAATTCGAGACGGTGCCGCAGCTTCTGAAGAATGTGCGCTACCAATCAGGCCAGGTTCCGCTGGACGCTCAGAACGTTCAGGCGGCAATTGCCGATGCCGAGGCGCGTCTGAACGGGCAGGGCCGTTTGCTGATACGTAAATCGGGCACAGAACCTTTGATCCGTGTCATGGCTGAATGTGAAGACGATGTTTTGCTGACACAGGTCGTTGACACTATTGTGGCCGAGGTCGAGGCTGTAGCGGGCTAACGCCGGGTTAGTAGTTTTTTCAGGCTGAACCATTGGCTAATGGCCAATCCGGTCAGGATCATCGACAAGGCAATGTAGAACCGCAAGGGTAGGGCCTCGGACAGTATCCATGCGCCAAAGATCATCGACCAGATCGGCACCTGATAGTTCACCAATGTCAGGAAAACGGAACCGGCACTGCGGATAATCGATACGCGCAGCAGCGTGGCAAAAGCTGTCGGAACAAGTCCCAGACCCACGATGGCAAGGCCGGGTCGGGTGCCTTCCCAGCGCGGTATGCCTTCGGATATGAGCATGATCGGCAGCAGGATTACCGCTCCGACCACCAATGTCAGCGCCGCCAGTGTCACCGGATCGATCGGCGGGCAGCGGCGGGTAAAGATAGACGCCACCGAGTAACAGAGCGCGGCGCCAATACAGGCCAGTTGGGCCAACGGTTCAGCCCCTTGACCGATTTGAGCCAACCCCGGACCGATCAGGATCAGTGCACCCGAGAACCCTAGGGTGACGCCAAACAACCGACGTGCGTTCATCGGTTCGTCAGAGAACAAATGGGCCAACGGCAAGACCATCAACGGGATTGCTGCCATAGAAAGACCGGCGAAGGCCGAAGCTACATATTGTTGTCCCCAGCTTAGCAATAGGAAAGGCAGGGCGGTGGAGAGTACACCAATGACAATTGTCGATCCCCAAAGCGCAGGGCTTGGGGCAGGAAGTCGGCGCCCTGTTGCTGCCATCAGGATCAACAATGTCACTGCGCCCAACGTCGTGCGTGCCGTCGCAACTGTGACCGGCCCGTACCCGTCCAGCGCCATGGCAACAACCATGAACGTACCGCCCCAAATCAGGCCAAGGGATATGACGCCGCTCCAATCGCGGTAATCGGGTTGTTGAACCATTCCATCCCCTTAACCTGCGATTCAACAAGTGTCACGGGGCGGTCTTGATTTTGCGTAAGCAATCACTTACGGTAAGTAATGACTTACGGTGATGCTTTTTCAGCTCTGGGAGACTCGACCCGGCGACAGGTGTTTGAGGCGGTTGCCAGTCAGCCGCGCGCGGTGGGGGCTTTGGCCGCTGAATTGCCTGTCAGCCGCCCGGCAGTATCGCAGCATCTAAAAGTACTTTCGGATGCGGGGCTTGTCGTTTGCCGTGCCGAGGGAACTCGTCGGATATATGCGGCACGGCCCGAGGGGCTTGCCGAAATGCGCGACTGGCTAGAGCGATATTGGTCTGACGTTCTTGAAAATTTTGCAGCGGAAGTAAACCAAGGAGGGCGGGGCTCGTGACCGATCCTATTGTTAAGAGAGTGACTGTGAATGCGGCACCGGAACAGGCATTTGATGTTTTCGTTAACCGGATCGCAAAATGGTGGCCGTTGGACGGCCATGCCGTGTCAGCCTCCAAAGGAAAACCGGCGCTTGCTGTCACGATTGAACCACACGTGGGCGGAGCAGTGTATGAGACGATGTTCGATGGAACACGGGCCGATTGGGGCGAGGTTCTTGTCTTTGAGGCCGGTCGTCGACTCGCGCTCAGTTGGCACCCCGGTACGAATAAAGATCGCGCGACACGGGTAGAGGTGACCTTTGAAAGCCATGGCCCAGCGCGGAGCAAGGTCACCCTGACGCATTCCGGCTGGGAGGTTTGGGCTGATGAAGCACCCGAAAAGCGCGGTGGTTACGATACGGGATGGGATCACGTGTTGGGTCATTGCTTTGTGAACGCAGTCAGTAAATAAAAAAGCGGCCACTTGGGCCGCTTTTTCGCTGACATAGGCCAGACTTAGTTCTTTTCTTTGTCGACCATTTTACCGGCCGAGATCCAGGGCATCATGGCGCGCAGTTTAGCGCCAGTTTCCTCGATCATGTGCTCGTCATTGGCGCGACGCGACGCTTTGATGGTCGGCTGACCAACGGCGTTTTCCAGCATGAAGTCACGCACGAACTTACCCTGCTGAATGTCGTTCAGAACGGCTTTCATGCGAGCTTTTGTCTCGTCGTATTGCAGGATACGCGGACCGGTGACGTACTGGCCGTATTCTGCGGTGTTCGAGATCGAGTAGTCCATGTTGGCAATACCGCCTTCATAGATCAGGTCGACAATCAGCTTCACTTCGTGCAGGCACTCGAAATAGGCCATCTCAGGCGCGTAGCCCGCTTCGACAAGTGTTTCGAAACCGCAGCGGATCAGTTCAACCAGACCACCACACAGAACGGCCTGTTCGCCGAACAGGTCGGTTTCGCATTCTTCGCGGAAGTTGGTTTCGATGATGCCCGAACGACCGCCACCGATGGCCGAGCAATAGGACAGGCCGATTTCCAGCGCTTTTCCGGTTGCGTCGTTATCGACGGCAACCAGGCAGGGTACGCCGCCGCCTTTGACATATTCACCGCGTACAGTGTGGCCGGGCCCTTTGGGAGCCATCATGATGACGTCGACGCCTTCTTTCGGCTCGATCAGACCGAAATGCACGTTCAGGCCGTGGGCGAATGCGATCGCCGCACCCGGCTTGATGTTGTCATGCACGTATTTCTTGTAGGTTTCAGCCTGCAATTCGTCGGGCATGGTGAACATGATGACGTCACACCAGGCCGCTGCTTCGGCAATATCCATAACCTGAAGACCCTCGGCTTCGGCTTTTTTGGCCGACGCAGAGCCTTCGCGGAGAGCGACGACGAGGTTTTTGGCACCCGAGTCGCGCAGGTTGAGCGCGTGGGCATGGCCTTGGCTGCCATAACCCAGAATGGCCACTTTTTTGTCTTTGATCAGGTTGATGTCGCAATCGCGATCGTAATAGACGCGCATGTCGCTGGTCCTTTCAGTTTCGATTGCCGTGCTTTTATCCTGAGGTTTTGGTATTGGCGATAGGTTGTGAATCGAGTATTTGGAAAAAAGATGAAGATTAATTCTCTATTTGTTCGATATGTGGAGAAATCATGCTTGATGACGTCGATCGCCGGATCCTGCGCCATTACCAATCTGAGCCTACCCTGACGACGGCAGAACTCGCCGAGCGTTGCAGGATCAGTCAGGGTGTATGCTGGCGGCGCGTCGAAAAGATGCAGGCGGCGGGCATCATCCAGGGGCAAGAGGCTGTGATCGACTGGTCAGTGCTTGGTTATGCGGTCGAAGTGTCGTTGCGGGTGACGTTGGATAAGACACAGGCGCGCGCGTTTGATGACTTTAACACGGCAGCCCGTGAGGTGGCAGAGGTGATCGAGATTCAGACTTTTCTGGGCCGCGTAGATGTGCGCCTTTCTGTACTTGCCCGGGATATGTCTCATTATCAGCAGGTCTATCGCGACCTGATTCTGACCCTGCCACATATCGCGGATATCGAGGCGCTGATGCACATCGCACGGGTGAAACGCGATGAGGCACTGCCGATATGATTGACCTTGACGAGATCGACCGAAAGATCTTGCGCGCATTAGCGCAGGACGCCACCCAAAGTGCGGGTGCGTTGGGCCGAAAATTTGGGCTGTCGCAACCGGCAACCTGGCGGCGCATCCGGCGGTTGGAAGAGGCGGGCGTGATCAAAGGTCGGTGCCTGCGACTGAATGCCGAGGCGCTTGGGTTCGGCGTGACAGTCTTTTTGGGCGTCAAGCTCGCCCGTAAAGGGCAGGTCAGTTTGGAAGACTTTGAACGGGCCGTCAGCGCCATCCCCGAGGTACAGACGGTTGAGCATGTTCTGGGGCTATACGACTATCGCCTGCGTGTTGTGGCGAGAGACATTTCTGACTTCGAGCGGGTTTTGCGGCGCCGGATCATGACGCTGCCGGGTGCTGGCGACGTCGAGGCTAATGTTCTTCTCAGCGAAGAACGGCTACCGGGACCAATAGGATAATCGAGGTCAGTATTTGGTTCTGATGTAATAGCCCGGATGATGGGTCACGCGGGCAAAGGTTATTGGATTGTCGTCCTTGCGCGTGGTCCGTTCCATCTGGATCATCGATGTTCCAGCCGTCGTTCCCATGAATTCTGCTAACCTTAAGTCCGCAGACACCGCGCAAAAGGCGATCTCGGCCTCTGTAAAGGGGGCTGCATTCAGCAGCCATTCATGCGGTCCGTGTGCGCTCAGATCTGCATGCTCCACCTCGGGGACGGCATTGATGTTGATCCAGCGCTCCTCCAGCTGAAATGGACGATTGTCTGCGTAGTGCATGCAAATGACATGAAGAACACGGGCGTCCGGAGAAACGCAAAGTTGCGATGAAAGCCAGCCGGGGCTGAGCACCACATTCCGTTCGACCAGAGCATAGCGATAGCTTGCGTTCTGGTTCTCAATCACTTGCCGCGCCAATGACAGTTCCAGTTTGACCTGCTTGCTGGGTTCCTTTTTGACACGGGTCCCGCTCTTACGCTTACGTTCAACAAAGCCTTCATCAGCGAGTTCCCGAAGGGCTCGGTTTACGGTCGCGCGGGCGCAGTTAAACTCCTCGGCCAGATGTGCCTCGGTCGGCAAAAGCGCACCTTGCGGCCAGATTCGGCTTTCGATCCGGCGCTTTACTTCATCACGAACGACCTGGAAACTGACGCGCTTTTGTTCCGCCACGGGCAAAGATATCCCTTCAAGTATTAAGTGTGTTCATCTGGTCAGAAGCAAGTAAAAGTGTAAAGGGGAAGGTGACACTATTTGGCGTCATTTTGAGTGATATCAGCCCTGTATAAGGCACTTTTACTATGAATTCGTGGGTAACCTTGGGTCACCTTTCTGTCGGGTTTGGGCTTTACCATCAGGATCAAAGACGCCAAAACTCCCGTAACCCTGATGAAAGGATGTTTCATGCCCGCTTTGCTGAACACTGTTGATCCCGATGGTCTCGAGGAATTCTCCGTCGTTTTCACCGATCGCTCGCTGAATCATATGTCCGCGAAGTTTCAGACCGTCATGCGGGACATCTCGGACCTGTTGAAACAGGTCTACAATGCTAATGGGGTTGCCGTAATTCCCGGTGGCGGGACCTATGGAATGGAGGCGGTGGCCCGTCAATTTGCCCGCGGCGCTAATGTTTTGGTGGTTCGCAACGGTTGGTTTTCCTACCGCTGGAGCCAGATCATCGAGAGCGGTGAGCTGACCGCATCGGCCACCGTTCTGAAAGCGCGGGAGGTCGGCAATTCCAGCCCATCCCCGTTTGCGCCTGCACCCATCGACGAGGTGGTGGCAACGATACTTGACCAACGACCCGATGTCGTGTTTGCGCCCCATGTTGAAACATCGGCTGGAGTGATCCTTCCTGACGACTACGTTACTGCCATGGCATCAGCGGCGCATGAGGTCGGGGCGCTGATGGTTCTGGATTGCATCGCATCGGGATGCGCTTGGATCGATATGAAGACAACCGGTGTGGATGTTTTGATCTCGGCACCACAAAAGGGGTGGAGCGCATCGCCCTGTGCTGGTCTGGTCATGTTGTCAGACCGGGCTGAGGCGCGGCTTGAACAAACCAGTTCCGATAGTTTTGCCATCGATCTGAAGAAGTGGCGTCAGATCATGCAGGCCTATGAGAATGGCGGGCATGCCTATCATGCCACGATGCCAACCGACGCGTTGACAGAGTTTCGGGATACCATGATTGAAACACGAGACTATGGGTTCGAAAAACTGCGCGAATCCCAGTGGGCCTTGGGCAATGGTGTAAGAGGGATGCTGAAGGACAAAGGCATCATGTCCGTGGCTGCCGATGGGTTCGGCGCGCCCGGCGTGGTTGTCAGCTATACGTCGGACCCCGAGGTTCAAAACGGCAAGAAATTTGCTGCATTGGGCATGCAGATTGCTGCAGGTGTGCCGCTGCAGTGTGACGAACCCGCAGGTTTCAGCACTTTCCGCTTGGGTCTTTTCGGCTTGGACAAGCTTTATGATGTGGATGGCACCATTGGCCGCTTGAAGCGGGTGCTGGATCAGGTGCTTTGAAACCAATTGGGGCTTAGCGGACGCCAAGCCCCATCTGCATCAGCGTCTTGCGTACCGGTGGCAGCGAATAAAGCGCGTTCAGCCCCATGGCGCGCGCATCGCGCAGCGGACGCGCCTCAATCATCGAGGCGCGGTTCAGCAAGTCGATACCTTTGACGCGCAGTTCGATCTCGGCGTGACGGGCTTTGTGGTAAGCCTCAAGCATATCCGCGTCCCCAAGCCCATCGGGACGGGCCTGTGCCAATTCCAACAAGCAGCGCAGGTCGCCTAGGGACATGTTCAAACCCTGCGCGCCTATGGGTGGCACGACATGGGCAGCCTCGGCCATCAGCGCAATGCGCTCGCCCGACAGGTATTCCGCAGACTGGCTGATGATCGGCCATATGGTACGACGCGAGGCCAGTTTCAAAGGCCCGAACAACCCGCATGATCGTTCGGTCATCGCGGTCTCGAAGGCGTCAGAGCCCAGGTTCAACAGCTCAAGTGCGCGCGGGCCGCGTTCCATCCAAACGATTGCTGAAGACGGCTGACCCCTCCAGTCGGGTAGGGGCACCAAGGTGAAGGGCCCGCCGGAACGGTGGATCTCGGTCGAGACGTTTTCGTGCGCAATTGGGTGCGTGACCGCAAAGGCCAGCGCTTTCTGACCATAACGTATGGTCTTGACCTGGATCCCGGCAGCCTCGCGCATTGGTGACGCGCGCCCGTCTGCAGCGATGACCAATTTGCAGCGGATGCGACTGCCATCGCTTAGACCCACACGTGCTTCAGCGATGCGGGTGAACAGGTTGACGGTGCCCGTGCCAGGGCGAAAGTCGACATTGGGCAACTCGGACAGGCGGGCCACCATTTCACGGCGCAACAGCCAGTTGGGCAGGTTCCAACCAAAGGGCTGATCGGACACGTCGGAGGCATTGAAATCGCGAACAACGCGCGGCTCGGGCACGTCCCCGCCCGCATCGACGATCCGCATGATCTGAAGCGGCGCAGCATCAGCGTCCAACCGACCCCACAATCCGCATTGTTCCAGCAAGCTATGTGCAGGTTGCAGGAATGCCGTGGTCCGCAGGTCGGACCCATCCGCATCCCGTTCCGTGACAGGCGGTGTTGGATCAACACAGATCACGTCGAACCCAGCCGATCCAAAGGCCGCGGCAGCAGTCAGGCCGGCAATACCACCGCCAGAAATCAGGATGTCACAGCTGTCGGTCATGGCGCCATTCTCCGTTCTGGACAGACCCTAATGCGGTTCCGTCACATGCGCCAAGCGACATCCTGTCCCGTTTCTCAGCCCAGTGAAATCAGGATGAGGATCAGAAACATCACTGGCGTCATTGCCACCGCTGGCAAGTACAGTCCAGGCAATCCAAACACCAGCGCGGAACAGCCCCACATGCTAAAAATCGCTGCGGCCGTATATCCCAGATCCTCGGGTTCGCCATCGGCCACGTCACGGGCCATCCAGCCAAACAGGGGGATTGAATACAACATACGCTGCCACATCGGCAGGTGCCGAGGCATCTCGATCGCGCTCATGGGGGTCTCCGTTCTGTTCGTCGCTCAAGGGCATATAGGGATGCCAATGTAGCCGCAGAACGTGCAGATCGTCGCAGTGTGACAGCCTATCGCAGGCGGGCCAAGAACGCTGTCAGGTCATCCGTGTGATGATGAATGTGATCCGCTTCGTGCGGGTCTGGTGCGACGTGAACTGTGCGCATACCCATTTTGTGAGGAGCCGCCAGGTTCCGGGGTTCATCTTCGAACATCGCAGCTGTATCAGCTTTGATTCCATCTTTCGCGAAGATCGTCTCAAAGGCCGCTTCCTCGGGCTTTGGACGGTAGCCGGCATGTTCGACGCCATAGATCGCGTCAAACAAACCCGACAAGCCTCGCGCCTCCAATACCTTTTCTGCATATGGCGCACTGCCGTTGGTGTAGACGATGCACCTGCCGGGCAGTGAGCGGATATGGTCTGCCAGCGCAGTGTCCGGTGTCATATGGCTCATGTCGACCTGATGCACTGCATGCAGGTAAGGGTCGGGGTCCAGATCATGCTCGGCCATCAGCCCAGCAAGCGTGGTGCCGTATTCACGCCAGTAGTGAGATCGCAACCGGTCCGCTTCTGCGCGATCCACGCCGATGGCCTGAACCACATAGTCGGTCATAAGCACCTCGATCTGATCGAACAGGCGCATGTGCGGCGGGTAAAGCGTGTTGTCGAGATCGAACACCCATTGGGTGACGTGAGTAAAGGCAGGTTTGACCATGAGTGGGGTTTAGGGCGCAGCGTCGCGGTTTTCAATGCTGCTCTTGATTGCGGGGCCATGTGACGGATAGACATGTCCGAACGAGGAGACGATGCACCCCATGAGCCAGACACGAACCTCTAACAAGGACGCCTATACCCTGATACTCGAAGCGATCGATGTGGGTGTCTATCGACCCGGTGACCGTCTGGTCGAAAGCGAGTTGGCAGAACGGTTCGGCGTATCCCGAACGCCTATCCGTGAGGCGTTGCAGCGGTTGGAAACTCAGTCGCTGCTAGAAAGGGACGGGCGGTCGCTGATTGTCGCCTCTCTTGATCACAACCAAATGGCCGAGTTGTACATCGTGCGCCGCGAGTTGGAGGGACTTGCTGCGCGTCTTGCGGCCAAGCACGCCACCGAAGAAGAGATCAAGGTGTTGCAGGATATGGTTGCGGCAGATGATGCGTTGGTGGATGATCCGTCGGCTTTGTCGCGCGCCAACCGCAGGTTCCACGAACAAATCCACCTGGCGTCACATAACCGCTATCTGGTTCAACAGCTGAATTTGGTGCATCGCACCATGGCCCTTATGGCAACCACGTCATTGGCGGTTCAGGGCCGCGGAGAAATTGCGCAGAGTGAACATAAGGGCATCGTCGAGGCAATTACCGCCCGCGATGAAGAGGCTGCAGATCGCGCTTTGAAAGAACACATTTCCATCGCGTTCATGACTCGCCTGAAGCAAGACGCCGTCCGGCGCGAAAGCTGATCCTCAGGCCAATGGCAGATCTTCGTCGGCCTGACCATGTTGGGTCTTGTCCCAATAGAAGGGTTTGACTGCCAGCTCCCACAGGGCTTTGTAGGCTGCGATTATGCCCAGAGGGAAATACAGACACATCGTTGGAACAAACGGCAACAAAAACCGGCGCTCTGGGGCAGAAACGGCGAGGGCGCTGACGGCCATATTCAAACCTTCGGCTGCCAGAAACATCCAAACGAGTGATGTCAGCACCTCATGAGAGATGACCTGCACCATTGGGTTGTACAGCCCCAGCGCGGTTAACCAAAACACCCACAGCACCGGAGCCAGAAGGAATTGACCGATAGTTCCCAGGAAAAAAGCCTGAATACCCATGAACTTGCGCAGCCCAAGATCTTTGTACAGTTGCAGCGGATCCCGCATATGCACGAGGTAGGTGACCATAAATCCCTTGAGCCAGCGGGAGCGTTGCTTCACCCATGGCCAGGCGCGAAAGTTTGCCTCTTCAAACGTCGTAGTATCGACCATTTCCGTTCGATAGCCCGCACGGCAGAGCCTTACGCCCAAATCTGCATCTTCGGTGACGTTGTGGGCGTCCCATCCGCCGAGCTCTAACAGCTTGTCACGACGGAAGAAAAATGTGGTTCCGCCCAACGGAACGACAAGTCCCAGGCGGGCAATTCCCGGCAGGACAACCCGGAACCAGCTGTTGTATTCGATTGAAAAGCAACGTGAACGCCAGTTGGTGCGTGGATTGTAATAGTCCAGACCACCCTGCAGGCACACAACGTCGGGGGCGGCTTGAGTGAAGTGATTGACCACTCGTTCGATTTGGTCCGGTTGGGGCGCATCCTCGGCGTCCCAGACGCCCAAAATGTCACCCCTGCAAAAGTCCAACGCATAGTTCATTGCACGGGGCTTTGTTGTCAGCCCGTTGAATTCGGGCACTTCTATCGTGCGGATCCAGCTGGGTAAGTCTGCCTTTGCCAGTGTCTCGCGCGTGACGTCATCCTTTTCCTCAAGAACCAGAACAACGTCCAGCAGAGCTTTGGGGTATGTCAGTCGTTGGAGCCTGCAGACCAGTGCGTCGACAATCTCTCGTTCCTTATACAAAGGCACCATGATCGACACACAGGGATGGCGGAGAGGAACGGTGGCGATTTCTGATCGATCAGGTTTGCGAGCAAGCTGATGAAGAACATATGCTACAGCACCCGAAATTCGCAGGGCGGAAAACAGGATCAGTGTGCTGATCGTCAAAAAGAGCAAAACTGCGAGGCTGACTTGAGGCACTGCGGTCAAAAGAGTCAAAGCAGCGACGATTGCTGCAGCAGGGCGCATGCGCGATCCGGCGGTCCAGGTGCGGCAGCTTTGCGCTTCGTCTACCCGCGTTTCCGCGGCCTGAACGAGTGGTTTTGAAAACTGGCGTCCGATTGTATGATCAATCTGATCTGGGGCAGCCAGAACAGGGATGACGGCGTAACCGCAATCCTGCATTTCCTTTGAAACTGTAACGAAGCGGTCAGGCCGCGCTGTTGCGACCAAGAGCAGGGGACCGATGCGCATCCATGGGATTACGTTGTGCGCCAACCAGAAATTGACCGGCTTCAGGTGGCATAGTTCCGGCATCGGCGGAATTTCATCAAGATTTGCAATTTGCCAACCGGATTGTAACGCCAAGGCGTTCAACACGTCGTGTCGGGTGATCCAGCCCTCGCCCACCAGGATTTCACCCAATGGTGCTTTTTGCTGGTCTTGCAGACGAAGGGCGAGATCCAGCTGCGACAGGGTGATTGCACCTTGTTCCACCAAGCAAGACCCAAGCGGTTTGCGCAGGCCTTCTGCAGGGCCTGGTTCGGCAGCGGTGAAATTATGGAGATTTAGCTCGACCATCAAACAACCCTGACGCAGTTACCTGCGGCCAAGGTTGTGAAATCTAGGTTAACACCCAGTTAACACTGGACGAATTGGAAGCTAAGCCTTTTCTTTGCTGTCCGTCATTGCAGCTGCAAAGCGTTCGAACAGGTAAAAGCTATCTTGTGGTCCGGGTGAAGCCTCCGGATGATATTGCACCGAGTAAACCGGACGATCAGTCATGCGGATTCCGCAATTCGACCCGTCAAACAACGAGCGATGGGTTTCAACGACCCCAGAAGGTAGGGTCTGAGCGTCAACAGCAAAGCCATGGTTCATCGATGTGATCTCGACCTTGCCTGTGTCCAGATCTTTGACCGGGTGATTTGCGCCATGGTGACCGTGATTCATTTTGACGGTCTGACCGCCAAGCGCCAGTGCCAGCATTTGATGGCCAAGGCAGATTCCGAACACGGGCAGGTCAGTCGTATCCAGGATTTCTTTGATCATCGGTACAGCGTATTCACCGGTTGCGGCGGGGTCACCGGGACCGTTGGACAGAAACACGCCATCTGGCTCGTGCGCCAGAACCTCTGCAGCCGTTGCTGTCGCGGGCAAGACCGTGACATCGCAACCGGCAGAGGCCAAGCAGCGCAGGATGTTCCGTTTTGCACCGTAGTCGACCGCAACGACCTTGTGGACCGGGTTTTCCTGCTGCGGATACCCATCAGGCCATGCCCAACGCATTTCGTCCCAGCGATAGCTTTGCGCGCACGTGACGTCTTTGGCGAGATCCATGCCTTCCAGCCCGGCAAATCCGCGCGCAGCGGCGATCAGAGCTTCAATGTCGAAGTTGCCGTTGGGGTCATGTGACAGTGCGACATGCGGCGCGCCTTGCTGACGGATCGCACGGGTCAGGCGCCTTGTATCGATGCCACCGATGGCGATACGGCCACGACGGGCCAGCCACCCTTTTAACTCCTCTGCCGAACGCCAGTTCGACGGCTCGGTTGGGTCCCATTTGACCACCATGCCAGCTGCAACCGGATCGCCGGTTTCATCATCTTCCGGGTTCACGCCGACATTGCCGATATGTGGGAAGGTGAATGTCACGATTTGTCCCGCGTATGAGGGGTCTGTCATGATCTCCTGATACCCGGTCATCGCTGTATTAAAGCACAGCTCGGCCACAGTTTGGCCGGTTGACCCAAAGCCGATACCGTAAAACAGAGTTCCGTCGGCCAATGCCAGACATGCGGTGGGCTTGGACTGGACGTTCTGGGCCATGGCACGACTCTCCTGCAGGGTAAATCGGCGCATACCTAAGGGGGTTAGGCCGCTGGGTCAAGTCTGTTCAATTTTTCGGCTATTGTTTAAATTCAATAACTTAACTGTACCTGAAGGCTGTTGTATCGCTCTTTTTATTTCGATATGTTCGTGGTTCCGTTGCCATGGGGATGGACAAACCAGATGGATATGCGATCGAGGGTGAATACCGCCCTTAAGCAAGCAATGAAAGATAAAGCAGCTGAGCGTTTGTCGACGCTGAGGCTGATCAACGCGGCAATTAAAGACCGGGATATCGCCACGCGCGGATCCGGTAGTGAAGAGGCCAAAGGATGCGGCGACTCTGAGGTTCTTGAAATCCTTGGAAAAATGACCAAGCAACGCAAGGAAAGCGCGCGGGCCTACGAAGAAGGTGGGCGTTTGGACCTGGCCGAGCGTGAGTTGCGCGAAGTTGGCATTATCGAAGAATTTCTGCCCAAGCAGCTTGATGAAGATGAGGTCAGCGACGCCATTCAAACCGCCATTACTGCAACCGGTGCGGGTTCGATCCGCGACATGGGCAAGGTGATGGGCGAGCTAAAGACCCGCTACACTGGGCAAATGGATTTCGGCAAGGTCGGACCGATGGTCAAGGATCATCTTTGCGCTGCGTCGAACGGTGGCTGCTGAGCAAATTGCACACATAAATGGGCTACTGCGCGGCTGGATTGCGCAGTTTCTCGACGAGGTCGTCATAGAGTGTGATGCGTTCATCTTCGGACAGGAATGCACCAATCTCGACCTCGCGACCATCTCCGATCAATGTGACGTAATGCGGGACCGGCCCGCCTTTTACATGCATTTCTGGGCGTGCCCAGTAGCGATTGCACGACCATTCCTGATCACCTTGGCCCGGCGTGTGATGAACCAGCTTCGCCTGAGATCCGTTTAAGGTTAGCACCTCGAACGCACTGCGGGCACGATAGTTTGTCTGTATGGCCAGCCACAGTCCTAAAACGGTGAGCAGCAGAAACGGTAGTAATCCCCACAAAATCACCGAACCCAACATTGCCAGCAGCGGAATAAGACCAAACAGGAATACCGACAAAATAACGATCATGGCCCCGCGCGGTGGCAGAGAGTTATGCGGCCAGAGGCGCAGTTCTTGTTCGGTTTCCGATGTTTGATTCCATCGATAAGGCATAGTAAAAAAAATAACGCACTATGGTCGGGTGTCGACGGTTAATGATCAGATGACGTGACCAACGCGCACCCAGGACAGTGCATCATCCAACCGGTCATCGCCCCAGAACACCTCTCCGCGTACAACAAGGCTGGGTGCGCCAAACACCCCAAGCCGGGTGGCCTGATCTGTCTCGGCCTCAAGGGCGGAGACCGTATCAGGGCTGCGCGCGCGGGCAAGGGCAAGACGCGGATCCTGCTGACAGCGCAGTAGCGCCTCGGACAGGGCCGATTCACTGCCCGCCTCAATACCTTCCTCGAACCAGATGCGATACAGATTCTGAGTGAACAGCTTTCCCCACCCGTCTTTCATCCCCAACAAGGCCACTTGATTGGCCAGTGCTAAATCCGAGATTGGGTAGGGCGCTGGCAGATTGGCATGGATGCGGTACTTGGCTGCGCGCCGTTCGATGTCGCGCCACATATAGGCCGACTTAACCGGCTTTCCCGCAAAGGGAATGTTCTGTTGTTCCGACATGACGGTGCGCACGTTGAAGGGCCGCCAAACAACCGTCGCATCGTTTTCGGCGCACCAATCATCCAAGCGCATGACCGTCAGAAAGCTGTAGGTGCTGCCAATTGAAAACCAAAAGTCAATTTCGGGCATTGTACCGCTCCTATTGCAGGGGCTCTGCGATCAGGATACATCAAACGGCCACATTTTTCGATCTTTGCGCGTCGTGGCGGGAAGACGATACGCCTCAGATAAGGGTTTTGTCAATTGGAGCCAAAGGGTTAGGTGCCGTTCCAACGCCGGTCATCTGACGTAAGTCGATCTCGATCATGCGGCTGATCGCCGAGATCGGGACATCGGTGGCATCACCTTCAAACGGGTCTTCCATCGACGCGCTGACCCGTTCCGTCACGAAGAATATCCAGCACACCAGCGCGCCGATCGGGGCGAAGATCATCCAGTCCAGAAACACCGATTGCAGCATCGGTATATCCAACCCAATAGTGATCGAACGTTCGTCGTTGAACGCCAGTGGCAGCAAGAAGATGAAGATATAGCTGAAGACTCGCCCGACCTCGGCAACCTGTCTGGGGAACGGGGTATTCTTGATACGCTCACTCTGACCCTGCGCATCTGTGAGCCGCGTTAGCCTGTTCATCAGCGCCACATGCCAATACGGATCGATACTGTGCGTTTGCGCCAGCGCCGAAAGCCGCTCACCCTGTAGAAACAGCAGGTATGCGGCGCGGTTGGACTTTCCTTTTAGCCTGGGCAAATCTTGCGCAAGCTGGCTTTTGCGCCAGCTTTCAGGATCCTGGTGCAGCGCAATCTTGTCCGAGGCTGGTTTGTGTCCAAACATCCATGGTCTGCGCGTCCGCCCGTTCGAAGAAGGCTGACGCAACTGATATGCCAGCATGTTCAACCATGCTATGTGACGCTCAAGCAACTCACGACGTATTTCCGGATCAATCGGGGTGCCGTCAAGCTGGACAAGGTTGGTAATCACATTGCCCCAATCCCGGCTGGTATTGACCAGATCGCCCCAAATCTTGCGCGCTTCGACCCAGCGGGCATAGGCTGAGGTATTCTTGAAGCCCAGAAAGAACGCCACCGCTAGCCCCAATATCGTGACCGGAGGGCTGGAATTGGAGATCAAGTCTATCGGGGTGATCGCATCCACCAGCTCAAGCAGGAAGATCCAGGTCAGAACGATACAGATAAAGCCAAAGGACCCTTTGACCATTTGCCGGAGCGAGATGCCGTCGTGGAGAATCATGTGATGTGGATCTTTGCTTAGTGCTGGTCGGGGGAAAGGGCGTTTTGGGGATACTAGCGATTTGTTCTCTGACGAGTCCACGCGTGACGGTGAGCAAATTCGATACTGGGGAATTAAAAACACAAAGCCCTGCGAAACGCGGGGCTTTGTAGAATTCAGCTCAGAATGCAGGGATCAGTGCGCGTGGCCTTTGTCCCAGTCTTCCTGCTTGGGCAGCTGCTCGAACGTGTGTTCGGGCGGTGGGGTGGGCAGGGTCCATTCCAGCGTATCTGCGTATTCGTTCCACGGGTTTGGTCGTGTTTCTTTAGCGCCCCGGAACAGGGCGTAGAACACAATGCCGAAGAACAGCAGGAACGAGGCGAAGGACACGAATGCACCAATCGACGAGACAAAGTTCCACTGAGCGAAGGCCTCAGGGTAGTCGATATAACGGCGCGGCATGCCCTGACGGCCCAGGAAGTGCTGCGGGAAGAAGGTCAGGTTCGCGCCGATGAAGAACAGCCAGAAGTGAACCTTGCCCCAGAACTCCGAGTACTGACGACCCGTCATCTTCGAGAAGTAGAAGTAGACGCCAGCGAAGATCGCGAAGACGGCACCCAAGCTCATCACATAGTGGAAGTGCGCAACGACGTAGTAGGTGTCGTGATAGGCACGGTCGATACCGGCCTGCGACAGAACCACTCCAGTCACACCACCAACGGTGAACAGGAAGAGGAAGCCGAAGGCGAACAGCATCGGCGTCTTGAACTCGATCGAGCCACCCCACATGGTCGCAATCCATGAGAAGACCTTAACCCCTGTCGGTACGGCAATGACCATCGTGGCGAGCATAAAGTAAGCCTGCTGACGCAGCGACAAGCCAACGGTGTACATGTGGTGCGCCCACACGACGAAGCCCAGAACGCCGATCGCGATAATCGCCCAGACCATCGGCAGGTACCCGAAGATCGGCTTGCGCGAGAAGGTCGCAATTACGTGGCTGATAATGCCGAAACCGGGCAGGATCACGATGTACACTTCCGGGTGGCCAAAGAACCAAAGGATGTGCTGATACAGAATCGGATCGCCGCCACCAGCAGGATCAAAGAAGGTAAAGCCAAAATTGCGGTCCATCAGCAACATGGTGATCGCGCCCGCCAGAACCGGAAGGGACAGCAGAATCAGCCAAGAGGTGACGAAGATCGACCAGCTGAACAATGGCACCTTGAACAGGGTCATGCCCGGGGCACGCATGTTCAGGAAGGTGGTGATCATGTTGATCGCGCCGAGGATCGAGGAGGCGCCCGATACGTGCACGGCGAAAATCGCAAGGTCCATGGACATGCCGCCTTCGGTCGTAGACAGCGGCGGGTAAAGAACCCAGCCAACGCCTGATCCGGCCTGATCATTGCCACCGGGCGCAAGAAGCGATGCGATACCCAGCGATGTACCGGCAACGTACAGCCAGAAGGACAGGTTGTTCATCCGCGGAAACGCCATATCTGGCGCACCGATCTGTAACGGCATGAAATAGTTGCCAAATCCACCGAACAGGGCAGGGATTACTACGAAGAACATCATCAGAACACCGTGATAGGTGATCATGACGTTCCACAGGTGTCCGTTGGGGGTACACGGGTCGGCCATGAAGCCTTCCAAACACATGTACTGCACGCCCGGATGCATCAGTTCGAGCCGCATATAGATGGTCATCGCCACCGAGATAAACCCGGCAAGCGCCGAGAAGATCAGGTACAGAATCCCGATATCTTTGTGGTTGGTCGACATGAACCAGCGCGTAAAAAAGCTGCGATTGTCTTCATGCTCGTGACCATGAATGGCTGCGTCTGCCATTAGGTGCCTCCTGTTGCAACTGCACCGCGCAGACAGACCTCTCTGACACGCGGGTTTCCTGCTGGTTTTAGATTGCGAAGAGGGCACCTTCAATGGTCGAGTTTGATATAGATCAAGATAAATAGCCGCACCCTCTTGAAAAGGGTGCGCTATATGCCGCCTTACTCCAGGTCAGAAAGGGTGTTCCTCAGGTGATCCAGCGGTACCCAATTCTGTGTCGCGCAGATCGGCCCGGCGCATCCCTTAAGGCGTAACCGTCCATCTGGAAGCTTGGTTGCGGAGCCGCGAAAAGACAGCCCGGTTTCAGGGTGCAATAACCGTCCTTGCCCCCAACCATTTGCGCCTGGGCGTAGGCCTGTGATCATGAACTCTCCTGGTCTCATGTGCCGCCAACTTGCGGTTTCCCACCCCCAAAGGACGCGACCGCATGTTGAGGGGGGATCGCCAGGGCAGGGTTCAAACCGAACGACAGCGCCAAGATAGGGGGCAGAGTAGAGGCCCGACAGTTCCGCACGTGCTTCCTTGCCGGCCAGAAACAGCAGGCCCGAAACCGTGACTATCCTTAACCAACCGGCGGATTGAAAGCCGACCCGACGCGCGACGCGTGCGAATTCCTTGCGATAATCAGGATGTTCGGTTCCCATGAGCCTGTCCCACCAAGTGAAGTACAGACCCATGTTATAGCGCCCGTGGCTGTGGTGGAGGTCGTGATGCGTGACACTCGTCATCCAATCGAACAAGGGTTTTCCGTTTCGGTCAGCGGGAAAAACCTCGTACCCGCAATGGCCAAGCGCATTGCGCAACATCATGTGAAACAAGAAGACAAGCAGGACGATTGTATGCATGGGCACCAAAAGGACAAAAATAGGTAGGAACAATGCGTTAAGGACAGCTTCTGTTATGTCGAACGAATAAGATGTGAACGGCGTTGGATTGTGCGACTGATGATGCGTGCGGTGGGCCAGTCTGAAAAGGCGCCTTGTATGCAGCAGACGATGGGTCCAGTAAAACCACGCATCATGGGCCACTATGATCAACACAAGCGAAGCGATCAGGTAGGTCCAGCCAAAGTCTGAGACCTTGTCATAGATTGGGACAAGACCGCTGGAATGGCCGAGGCCGATCAGGATGCCGGTTGCGGCAAAAATCAAAACTGTCCGCGCGCTGGTCAGCACCTCTCGCTTGATTTGGGACCATCCCGGCGTTCGGTCACGTATCTTGCGATCTTGCAGGCGGCGGGCCAGCATCGTGTTTACGACCAAAAAGGTGCCGCCGGCCCCCAGCGCGTAACGCAATGTATCATGGGTCAGTGTACCGATGATTGCATCGATCAGGGAAAACTCACTCATCTCCAAGCTCCGTCATGTGTTGAGATGCGGTCAAGATGCTTGGATGCGGTGGGCAGGTCTCGTCGATGCTGAAATCAACGCGAAATTTGCGGAATGAACCGGTATTTTTCGGAATCGATCAGTCCCGATTGCGATAGTCGCGCGGGTTTGTTCCGGTCTGGGAACGGAAGGCTTTGTTGAATGGTCCAAGGGACGCAAAACCAACCTCATGCGCGATCTCAAGTATCGTCGTTCGTTCGTGTTGCGGGTCATCCAAAAGGGTTTTGGCTGCTTTGATGCGGGCGGTATTGATGAACGTCGAAAAGTTGCGGTGCCCCATTTGGCTGTTGATTGTGGCACGCAGTTGATGTTCGGGCACGCCAAGCTCTTCTGAAAAGGCGCCGATGGTCAGGCCTTCGCGCTGCCAGATGCCGCGACGCATGGATTGTTCAATTCGTTCGACAAGATCCGGTCTTGGTTTAAGCCGGATGCGATCCGTGGGCGGAACCCAGGCAGGTTCGAGCGCCCAGATACTAAACAAAAGTACAAGCACCAGAATGGCGCTGGCCTGCAGGGGATACACCCAGATGGGTAAATTCGCATCCAGCCCGCTCACCTCGACAATGGAAACGATCAGACCCAACGCGCCCATTGCGGCCAGAAACCCGCGCCTGAACCTGCGACGCTGGGTAACCAGATCATCGCTGTCTGTTGCCAATGCCAAGACGATCAGCCCCAGGTACAGCGCGATTGCCAACCCGCCCCGGATCGGCGCGAAGACCGGCAATACTGGTACAAGCATAGCTGTCACAACCGTAAGGGCGGCCAATATCAAAACAGGCCTGCGTTGTGATGGCTCATCGGTAAGTTGGATGGTCGCCATCCAAGCCAGAGCCATCGGCGTCAGTGTGGCCCCGATAACGAGTGCCCCCCGCAAAAGACCCGGCAGCTCTGCCGGTGCCGAAACCAGCAAGTAGCAACCTGTGCACAAACCCAGCGCGACAACAGACAGGGCCCCATGTGGTCGCTGGTGCAGCATTAAGACGGCGATGTTGATTGCGATCACGCCAATTGCCATTCCGCGCAGGATCAGGTCTGCCATCATGTTCCATCCGGTTTCTATCCCGCTTCAGCTTGCCATCCAGAACCTTGCAAGTCTTGTCGATTCTGAATTTGGGTGTTGAGAAATCGAGGGATTTGTCTTGATCCCTTGACCTTTGCTAGATGGGCCGCAAAAACGGGCGCGTGGACAACACGGAAGGTGCGACATGAGTTACGACCCAGAAAACATCTTTGCCAAAATCCTGCGCGAAGAAATCCCGTCGATGCGGGTGTATGAGGATGAGGATACTCTGGCATTCATGGATATCATGCCACGTACAGACGGGCATTTGTTGGTGATCCCCAAGACCGCGTGTCGCAACGTGCTGGATGCCACGCCGGAACAACTCTCAACCGTCATTGCAATTGTCCAAAAGATGGCGCATGCCGTGAAGCAGGCCTTTGACGCGGATGGTGTCACAATTCAGCAGTTCAACGAAGCGGCCGGAGGGCAGGAGGTGTTTCACCTGCATTTCCACGTGCTTCCTCGCCACGAAGGCATTGCCATGCGCCCGCCGGGGAAGATGGGCGACTTCGATGTGATCGGCGCACATGCCGACAAGATCAAAGCCGTGCTGCCTTGATCAATCTGGGTCCGCGCCTGGGTTTGCACAGCGCGGACCACAATCCGTAAACGCTTGCAGCACCGCGCAAACGTGATCGTGATGCCCATCGCATGCTTTGGTAATGTGGGCCAATTCCAACTCCAGACCACGCAGCCGCGCGATCCGGTCCCGTACATCCGCCAACTGTCGCTTGGCGATTTCATGGGCCCGGTTCAGATCGGGCCCCTTGGCCCCTTCCAGTGACAGCAAGGCCTGCACATCGGCCAGAGGTAGTCCAAGATCTCGGCCATGACGAATGAAATGTAATCGCTTTAAGGCTGCAGCATCGTATCGGCGTTGATTGCCGGTCGTGCGACCCGGTTCCGGCAGTAGACCCTTGCTTTCATAAAAGCGGATGGTGGGTACCTTCACACCGGTTAGTCGCGATAAGTCCCCGATTGAATGCATTTTTCCCAACCCCCTTGAACCTCTAGTGACTAGAGGTATTACATGCGGTGTGTAGCCGAAACAAGGGACACAAAACGATATGGCACATCAACATTCCCACCATGGGCATTCACATGGTCACGTGGACCCAAACGCGGGCGATGCGCGTGTGGCCTGGGCGATCGGGGTCAATATGCTGTTGACGGTTGCGCAAGTTGTCGGCGGCATTTTTTCGGGATCTCTCTCGCTTATTGCGGACGCCTTGCATAATTTTTCAGACGCCGTGGCGCTGATCATTGCGTTTTTCGCGCGCAAGATTGCCCGGCGACCGGCTGATGCCCGGATGAGCTTTGGCTATGGCCGGGCAGAGGTGGTCGCCGCGCTTGTGAACTACACCACCTTGGTCGTTTTGTCGGTTTACCTGTTCTATGAAGGCGTCATGCGGTTTTTTGAACCTGAAACCATCAATGGTTGGATGGTGGTTTGGGTCGCGACACTGGCCCTTGTTGTCGACCTGATTACCGCGGCGCTGACGTATTCCATGGCTAAGGAAAGCATGAATATCCGCGCGGCCTTTCTGCACAACCTCGCCGACGCACTGGGCTCGATTGCCGTTATTATCGCGGGGGCGGCGGTTATTCTGTTCAACTGGACCTGGGTGGACCCGGCAGTCACGATCATGATCTCGATCTACATCTTGTGGCACGTCAAATCCGAGATTGGAGAAACCATCCGTGTGTTAATGCTGGGCGCGCCCCCTGATTTGGACCCAGAAGAGGTCGCCGCGGCCATTGAAGCCACACAAGGTGTTCGCGAAGTGCACCATGTTCACCTGTGGAGCATGCAAGAGCGGCAACCCGCCTTGACCGCTCATCTGGTCATTGACGCAGGCGCTATGTCGAGAGCTGATGGCATACGCGCCGATGTACGGCAGAGCTTGATGGACCGTTTTGCCATAGGGCACGCAACGTTGGAAATCGAGCAATCTGAAAGCGCGTGCGTCGGTTTTTCTCGGTTTGGGCATCAGGAAGAATAAGGGGCTTTAAGCGAATTGCCGTTCCGATTTGGGGTCGGAACGGCAGACTCGTAACCAAACACTTATCGGATTTCGCAGGGCGCAAACCCCGGATCACCGGTTTAACATACCACTCACTCTAGACTGGTCGTTCCATGCTACTCGTTAACAAGGCATATGTATGTCAGTTAAATGGATTTTGGCTAAAGATTGCCCCAAATCGGGTCAACATTTAGTAAACAGAGTTGCCCTTAGGAAACAGACGAGGCCGCTTTTAACGATTGTTGTTCTCATCACGTCAAAAAGCGAATCGAAGCCCGTTGCCATACTCTGGCACTTTCACGCGTTGACCGGTTCAAAGACGTTATCAAATGTCTTCTGCAGCGCAGCGTCGAGATCTGCCAGCGTGACCGGCAACCCGAGATCGACCAGTGAGGTCACGCCATGATCTGTGATGCCACAGGGGACGATGCCGGAAAAATGGTCAAGCTCTGGTTCTACATTGATCGAGATACCGTGAAAGCTGACCCACTTACGTAAACGCAGGCCAATCGCGGCAATCTTGTCCTCTGCAGGCTCGCCTGTAGCTGACAGCGGCTTGTCGTCCCGACGGACCCAGACACCCACACGACCGTTTCTTACTTCGCCGTGTACATTGAATTCTGCCAAGGACGAAATCACCCAGGTCTCAAGCTGTTTCACAAACTTGCGCACATCGCGGCCTCGTTTGTTCAGATCAAGCATCACATAGGCGACACGCTGTCCGGGGCCGTGATAGGTGTACTCACCGCCGCGCTTGCTTTGATAGACTGGAAAGCGTTCCGGATCCGTCAAATCGTCGATCTTGGCAGAAGTTCCGGCGGTGTAGAGCGGGGGATGCTCAAGCAACCAGACGCATTCATCGGCATCGCCCGCTGCAATCGCTGCGACACGCGCCTCCATAAAGGCGACCGCATCGTCATAGCTGATCAGGCTATCCGTGATTTTCCATTCCATGCGGGCCTCATATCGTGCGAGCGGGGCAGGGGAAAGGGGTCAAGCCGCCTCGGCCAAACAACGCTGCAGAACTTGAACATAAGTGTCTGTACCTTGCGCACCCGTCAGCAGGTACTTTCCGCCGAACACCATCGAAGGCACACCGGACACACCTCGGCTGGTCCAAACCTGCTGCTTCTTGAGAACGGATTCGGCATGTGAGCCCGTTTGCAACACGACACGTGCGTTTTTAGCATCTAGTCCAGCTGTTTCGACGGCTGCCAATAAGACGTCCAGGTCGGATACATCTTGTTGTTGCGTGAAATATGCCTCAAATAGCGCAAGCTTGAGCGGATGTTGCCGACCTTGCGTTTCAGCCCAATCAAGTAATTGATGGGCAGAGAACGTATTAACGATCCGACTTTCATCGTTGAAATTGAAGGTAAATCCCAGGGTAGTCCCCAATTCCGTCAGTCGCGCACGCGCCTGTTGACTTTGCTCGGTCGTCGAGCCGTATTTTTCTGCGATATGCTCGCGCAGATTTTGACCTTCCAGAGGCATATTCGGGTTCAGCTCGAACGGATGCCACCTGAGATGCGCCAGAATACCCAATTGCTGAAGCGCTAAATCAAGCTGCCGAAACCCGACAATGCACCACGGACACACCACATCCGAAACGACGTCGACTTGAACAACTGGGCGTGGGTCGGGCGAGGTCACAGCGGTTCCGATCAGGCGTTTACGACGGTGTTTGATCCCTAAGATAAGGCGGCCCCAAAGGATTTTAAACCATCGTGTTTTTGCCTCTTCACAACATGAGCGCCAACGTCTATACGCCCCCGTACCAAGTCACAGGCAGTGCGGTCGTGGCGGAATTGGTAGACGCGCAGCGTTGAGGTCGCTGTGGGGTAACACCCGTGGAAGTTCGAGTCTTCTCGACCGCACCATTTTTCTGAAGGTCAAATACGCTTTGTTGTGACCCACGTGAATATCAGTGGTTAACGCAGCACATTCCGGCTTTGGTAGGCGTATTTCTCAGTCTAAATCAAACCAGCTTGAGTTCCATGGAACGAATAGAAGGTCGCAGTCCGGCGAGGCGCGATCGACCGGGCGCAGGGCTTCGATCAGTTCGAACCCGTGTTTGCCCATTTCTGCAACAAACTCACTGAACCGGTAGCCATCCTTGAAACGCCGCTTTACGGAAACTTCGGCAAGGACGAATTCCGTGCGCTTCAGTGTTTCCAACCCACCACGGATGACAGCCAGCTCATTCCCTTCCGTGTCGATTTTCAAGCCAAACCGACCGGGTATACCTGCCGTGTAGGAATCGAGGCGACGCTTTTCCACGACGCGTTTCTCCATATCGACAATCCGGTTTTCATAGTCATTGGAAAACCCTGCAACCGTTGCCAGTGAGCGCCTTTTGCGGTCGGTTGTGGGAATGACCAGTTCGGCTTCACCGTCTTCGGAGTCGAGTGCGACAATGTGCAGATCGTAGTCGATCTTGTCGCGCCACGGGGCAACGCGCGTTGCGGTTTCTTCGATTGGATCGAACAGCACAAACTTTTTGTCCGGGAAGGCGTCATAGAGAAATGGGGTACCTGCGTCCACGCCCACATCCAGAACGGTGTCCACCTCAAACCCATAGCTTTGCAGGTTCGACGCTGTCACGCCACCGCTGATCACGGAAAGTCCGGTCTGGTTAAGCCGCCTCATCACTGGCCTGGGCCCAACGAATTCGCCATTTTCAAATTCGACAACCTTCAGCCCGGCAGAACGAAGTTTCTTACGAAAGGTAAACGCGTCTATCTTAGGCATTCGAAGGGTCCTTGGTCTAATACCTGTTGCAATCGTTATCTATGAAACGCGCACGTCAAGCGCTGTCTTCAACGCTTCACTCTGCATTTCGGGCCTGATTTCATAGGCGTGGTTTATGCAAGTCGCTTTCATTGCCAGCAAGTCTTCGTCATCCAAATCTATGGCCTTGCGCATCTGGAACATCATACCACGCGGATTCCCATCAACATAAAGGAAGTGCCGCACTTGTTCTGGCAGATGATCGACCAGAGCTTGTGTGTTGGGGCCGATAACCGGCAACCCGAATGTCAGCGCAAGATTGACCGATCCGGATGTTAGAATTCTACTAAAGGGCGCCACGCAAATATGACATGACGCAACAATGTCACGCAGTTCATCATCCGGCAGATACCTATCATGGAACCGAACATTCGACATCTCACGTATTGCTTGCTGTCCGCGGCGTTCACCTGCGATGACCGCCCCCGAGATATCGAGTTCCCAAGACTGATCTCGGAGATGCAAAGACTTTAGTGCCTTCCACATGAATTGTCCGCCACGGTTTTCCTGCACTTTCCCGATATGCACGAACCTTCGGTTTTCGGCGGACGGCAGGACATCGCGCCGCGCCATTGTAGCGTCCAGTGGTTCATAAACCCCGAGATAGCTGGGATGCGCCACGTGAACAAGTTTGTGCGCGGGTATTCCGTAGGTCTTTGCCAACAAGTCTTCGGCATAAGGTGTGTGAACGTGAATCTTGTCAGCGAGCCGAACCAGTATTTTTCGACCTTCATGAATTGCTTCCATGTCTCTGGCCGAGTTGTGGGGATGGAAGTTATGCACTGTCCAGACGATCTTCACACCTTGCTGTTTGAGTTCTGACAGTCCGGCATCGATCTTTTGAAACCGTTCGGCGATAGGGACTTCGTTCTTCGGACTGCCAAATTCCACAGTTTCCCAGTGGATCCAGTAGATGTCGCCTTCTCGAGCTGCGGGCAGTTCGCCTGCATAAAAAGCGTTCAACCGGACGACCCGAACTTCGTAGTCGTCAAAACGGCTGTAGATCATGCGTTGGTAGGGATTGTTGCCCAATGGTGCATTGGAATAAATGGTCGGCATGCATCCAATCCTCCGTTACAGAACAAACAACACCAACTTTGCGCGGGTTCCGCCCTCTTGTTCACCGTTACAGGGGCAATATTTCGATCCGTGGTGTACGAAGCGCTGGTCGGCACGCAAGTTCAAACTCGGCAGGGCATGCCAAAGCATCTAGTACCGTGGCTCTTGGATCACGTCTGTTCCCTTGCAATGCCGTTGGGGGAAACGTAACAAAGTCACGTGCTTAAAGACCCTATGCGCGGCGACGACGTTGTTTTGCAGAAGATATTTGAGCTGGCACAATGGTTACGGGTTTATGTCAATGAGACTTGTCATTTCCACAATGAAAGACGAAGGCCCGTTTATTCTGGAATGGATTGCCTACTATCTTTCGATTGGATTTACGCATTTCATCGTAAGTTCGAACGATTGTTCGGATGGCACAGAAAAGATACTGATGCGCTGCGAAGAGCTGGGTTTTCTGAAGCACATTGATAACCCGGGTCCGTGGAAGATGGGGCCACAGGCGTCGGCCTATGCCAATGCAATGCAGCAAACCTGGTACAAACAGGCAGACTGGATTTTGGTTTGCGATGTCGACGAGTTTTTAGATATCCGCGTAGGCGAAGGAACATTGGATGATCTGTTCCTCGCCTTGCCGCACGCAGATGGATTTGCGGCGCTTTGGCAGCTTTTTGGACATAACGGTGTTGTTGATTTCGAAGATCGTTTCGTCGTCGAACAGTTTACAAGGGCTGGTGAGCTGGGTGCGGTCATTCCGCAAAACCTGCGCGCGTATAAGTCCTTAATCCGCAACAATGGATCATACCGTTTGATAAATACCCATAGGCCGCGAGGACCTGTTCAGGGTAAAGCCGAGCACTTCGCTTGGGTGGACGGCGATGGGGACCCTTTGCCGCCTGCAATGCGTCGGCGCGGTTGGGCTTTTTCCACCACAGGCGCTGCGTTTGGCCGGCAGTTGTTTCGGATGAATCACTATGCGGTCAGATCCATTGAAAGTTACCTGATGAAACGTTTGCGCGGGGACGTAAAAACCACGTCGTTTCATCCTAAGATGGAGGAAACGGGGCAGGCATATTGGAACCTGCATTGCTACAATGTCGTCGAGGAATCCTCGATCCTCTCGAAAGTAGGCCGTCTGCGCGATGTCTATTCTCAGTTGCGGGCAGATCCAGTTTTGGGGGAGCTGCATGAAAAAGCAGTAGTGTTTCACAAGGATCGCATCGCCGCTATTCGCGAGACAGATGCTGCCAAGGGTTTTATTAAGAAAAATAAGAGCTTCCGTAGCGGGCAATATGTAAAGGCACTGAAGTTTGGAGTCGTTGAAGAAGCCAATGCATCTTTCGATCCAGAGACTTATAGAGATCCCGAGGTCAGTTTTGCCCAAGTCGCAAAATGGAATCGCCTTGGCCAAATGGCAGAGAGGTCGAACGCTAAGCCAAACAACTATCCTTGGTTTGTCAGACTCGATGCTCTTGGAACGCCACTAGAGCATGAAGAGGCTTCGGCGCAACATGCCGCGATCACTGACCCAAAGCAGATATCTTTACCGTTTGACCCAAAGGACCCAACGCTGCTGCCGCCAGCCTCGCCCGAGATCGAGAGGACCAAAAAGCAGCGCGGCGATTTTCTGAAATCGATCAGCGGTAAGAAATCATGGGTTCTGATCGGCCAGGTTGAGACTGAAATTGTTGAGGAAGTTCTGGCGCTTGGAGCGGTTTCGCAATTGACTATCATCGCCCCATGGGGCCTGTCCTGGGACCGTTTTGCTTGTCCAGACACCACACAGGATCCCGACCTCCAAGCTTTGGATCTAGCGTTTTATGCATTCCTAGAACACTTTCGCGAACCAATCATCAAAGGGCACCTGCGCGTCTTCAGGGCGCTACCGCCATTGATGCTGAAGCTTTTCGAAGACGAAAGCGTCGGCGTTGTCATCATTCGGGGCGTTCGGGCCGAACGGGTTGCAAACCAACTGTTGAAACGAATCGACCGGGTTTTGGCACCAGGGGGCAGTATAGCCTTCACATCCTATCGCCGTGGCGGTGCTCCGTACAAAGGCATGGCTGCCGCCATTCACAGTTTTTTGGGGCGCAATGCCAGCAGATATCGGATCACGAGTTTGCAGCCACCGTGGCTTGGGATCGACAAACTGCCGCCTTTAAATAAAGAAGACACATAGTTTCTGGCCCTTGCAGCCATCGCATGGTACCCGTTCCTCAACTAACGAGACGGGCAGGTTTTGTGTATCCTGACAAAAGCCCGACAGCACAGTGAGGTCGAGATGCCAAACGAACCTAAGGTCATCGGCGCAATGCCTGGACACAAGGAAAAGCCGAAATCGGACAAGGCCAACAAGCGCAAGAATTCCAAGGAAGCCATTCGCCGTACATTCCTGTCTCGGCTGCCCAAAGGGGGCATGGCCGTGGAAATTGGCGTTTGGCAAGGTGAGTTTTCTCCGACAATCCTGAAGTTTATCGAGCCCAGCCAGTTGTTCCTGATCGACCCCTGGAAACACATTGGTGAAGATTCGCACACGACCGCCTTTGTTGGTCGGACGGAAGACGAAAAGATGGAGGCCATTTTTCAGAAAGTGGTCAAGTCATTCAAAAAAGAAATCGACGACGGCAAGGTTGGCATCATCCGCGATTTCTCGGTTCCTGCATTGAAGCTTTTTGATGATGAGAGCATCTCATTTGCCTATGTCGACGGCGATCACTCTTACGAAGGTGTGTCTGCGGATTTGGCGGCGCTTTTTCCAAAGATAAAGCTGGGCGGTATCATGGCGTTTGATGACTATCACCGCCGCGGTTGGTGGGGCGATGGCGTGATCCGCGCAGTTAACGAATTTCTGGGCCGCTACCCGAGAGAATTGCGTATTCGCGCCATAGCCGGCGCTCAGATCGCGATTGAAAAGATTGCCCCCCTAGACAAGGGTAAAGGGAAGGACAGCTAGGCGTTGAGGCTGAGTTAAAACGATGGACAAACCTGAAAAAGTCCTCATCTCAGCAATGAAGAATGAGGGGCCGTACATCCTCGAATGGGTCGCGCATCACAAGGTTCTCGGCTTTGACAAGATCGTTGTGTACACCAACGACTGCTCTGACGGTACAAATCGGATCTTGAGACGTTTGCAGGATTTGGGCCATGTGGAGTTTCGCCGAAATCGGGTTGGGGTTGGTGGCATCCATCGGTCAGCCCTGCGACAGGCGCGGCGGCTGCCTTTTGTGAAAGAGGCAAAGTGGGTCTACGTCTGTGACGCCGATGAGTTTCTGAACATCCACGTCGGAGAACACAAGGTCGACGACCTTATCGAGGCGACGCCTGATGTCGATGTCATATCCATCCCGTGGAAAATATTCTCAAACAACGGTCGGCACGTATTGCGAGACCAGTCTGTCACAGGTCAGTTTTCCGACTGTGAACTGGACTTTGAGCAAGGTGGAGCCGGGCGGAGATTTGTGAAATCTCTGTTCCGACAGGGTGAGTTTTATACCCGGTTTGGCTTGCACAACCCGCACCCCAAACCCGATTTTCAGGCTGGCATGTTCCGGTCCGTGCCGGGTGGCCACGCGAAAGAGCCCGCGCCCTTTGGAAACCATGTTGCACCACCCTTCGGTTTTGAAGTGGCACAGATAAATCACTATGCGGTGCGCTCGACGCAGGCCTATATGGCCAAGCGCAGCCGGGGCCGTGCGAACCATTCCTCGCAAACCTTGGGGACCGAATACTGGGATCGCTGGAACCGTGGCGGTTCGCCTGACACCACAATTTTAAGGTACAGGGATGAAGTGGACGCTTTGTTGGAAGAGTTCAAGTCCGACGAGGTTTTGCACCGGCTGCATAGAAAAGCCTTTCGATGGCACAAAGACCTGATCACCAATCTGATGGAAATACCTGAATACAAGGACCTTTATCAGATCCTCGTCGAAAAACCCGCTGTAAGCTTTGTCGCACAGGATCGCGGTGTACAAGGACGGATTTCAGCCGTTGTGGTTGGCTCCTCCGATGCAGATCAACCTGACCCCTGACAAAATTGCCCCCGGAGAAGTGTGTTAATGGTTGCTGAAAACAATCTTCCAACGATTGGGATGCTCTGGCTCGAAGGGCCGCTCAGCTTTCTGGAACAGATGTGCCTTTTGTCCTTCGTGTCGAACGGGCACAAAGTGGTGCTGTTCCACTACGGTGAGGTCGAGAACGTTCCGGAAGGTATCGAACTGGTGTCCGCAAATGAGATTCACGAACCGAAACAGTTCATTGTAAACAGTCAGTTTAAAACGCCTGTCCCCCAATCGGACATCTTCCGACTACAGCTTATGAAGAAAACCGATTTTCTGTGGTGCGATACCGATGTGATTTCTTTGGCGCCCATTCCAAAAGCAGATCACATCTTCGGATATTTCAACAATACAACAATCTGCAACGCGATCATGCGCCTGCCCGCCGACAGCCCGGCGTTGCAGGCCTATACCGATTACAGCCTAGATCCTTTTCCGATCCGTCCATGGATTGAGGGCGATGAAAGGCACGAACTTGAACGCCAGAAAGCCGCCGGTGAATTGCCTCATGCTTCGGATCAGGCCCACAGCGTTTATGGCCCCGGTGTTTTGACATGGTTCCTGCGTCATCACGGCGAAATCGACCACGCCAGTCCAGTGTCTGTATTTTATCCGCTTCCCTTCAGGCACACAGGACAGGCAAATGATATTCCTGCACGAGAATTCCGCCGCAAGTACCTGACCGATGACACGCTTGCCGTGCACCTTTGGGGACGCCGGATGCGATGGTGGGTCAACAAGGGTATCAAGCGGCACTCTTTCCTGGATCGCAGATTACGTGGTCTTGGTGTCAGTCCAGCCGACGCACCGTTGCCGCGAAAGGGCAAAGAAGCTCCCAAGAAGATAGAGTTTCCAAGCAATCTTCCTGAATTGCGGCTAAGCAAAGAGACGATCAGCCAGGCAACAAACGGGATCATGTCGGTTGCTCAAATTTCCACTTCAGAGCAATTTCTAAAGGTTGCGCAGTTCGAACTGGATAAAATCAAGTCGGGTGAGTTGTACGGTGTGAACGAAGCCGCGCGTCCTGGTCATCAGCGGGGCTGGGATCACTACGAGAACGACGCAGCCCGGTTGAACGCCCTTTCGATGTCATTGTCGCGCTTTGCCAACAATCAGCGGTATCTGCCGGATCTCTCGGACCCTAAGACAATCACTGAAAAGCTTCTTGTTATGAAGCTGTTTGGCGATATGCCAAAAGTTTCGGCCGCCGACAAGCTGACCGCGGAAAGCTTTGTTCCGCAACCTTCTGGAAACCTTCTTACTCCGGTGCAACGATACTGGGATTCTTCTTCTCCAGTTCTGCCGGAAGAGCTGGAGCTTGAGCCGGGTTCATACTGGCTCAAATGCAACAACGGGCAGGGGCAAAATCACCGTTTGAACTGGCCAATGAGCAAGGAAGAAAGCGAACTGGCTAACGAGAAGCTGACCAGCTGGAGCAAGAAGCCAATTCCACACGGATATTGGGCGGCCGAGTGGTGGTATTCCACGATCGAAACGCGCTTTTTCATCGAAGAAAACCTAGCTGCGGAAGGTGAGGACATCATCGACTGGAAGTTCTGGGTTGTGGCGGGCAAGTTGCAAATGGTGCAAGTGGATCGCGACCGCTCACGCGGGCATGTCCAGATGATCCATGACCGGGACTTCAATTTTATTCCCAAGGAACTGTACTTTAAGACTAGTGAAGATACAGAACCGCGACCCAAACGATATGACGATATGGTCCAGATTGCGGAAGCTATTGGACAACGCGTGGAATTCGCGCGGGTGGATCTCTATGCCATTGGTGACAAGATTTATCTTGGTGAAATCACACTGTGCCCATTTGGTGGGAAGCGGAAAATGCGAACGCCCGAATTGGATAAGCAATTGGGCGATGCATGGACTGGGACCCGGTTGTTTCCAAACTAGAGCGCCGGTGCATCAACTGACATGGCAAGGTTACTCGACCGGGATGTCCTGGCGCAGTTTTCCGGTCGTTTTGTCAAAGATCAGGATGCGATTGTCATCAGTTACCACAGCGTACCAGTTGTTGCCGATGGTCAGCGCTTGCGCCTGCGCGCCGTCAGGCAGCTCGATCTGATCGGGCAGGGTAGGCGTTCTGTCCGATAGCCGGATGACAATCAGCGCGAATGTCACTAGAACCCCGCCAATCATCACCGCGGTCAGCAACATGACCATACGCCGTAACAGTCGCAGCTGCGGCGTTTCCAGCGGTTCTTGGGGTTCGGAAGGGACAGTCATGGGCACCCGTCAGATAGAGTTTCAGATTGCGGCCGCTCCGCCGCCTCGCCTTGATAAGGCGCTTTCGCGGGATGTGCCAGTCGAGGAGAACCTGTCGCGTACACGCCTGACCCGGTTGATCGAAAGCGGCGCTGTTCAAATCGACGGTGTCGACGTGCATGATCCGAAGTTCAAGGTGTCCGAGGGCGCGATGGTGAAGATCGTTGTGGCCGAAGCCGAGGACAGCCATATTGGCCCGGAAGATATCCCGCTCGACGTTGTCTACGAGGACGCAGACCTGATTGTCGTGAATAAACCGGCAGGTATGGTGGTCCATCCCGCGCCGGGTTCACCCAACGGAACGTTGGTGAATGCGTTGTTGCATCATTGCGGAGACGATCTGTCTGGCGTGGGCGGCGTCAAACGTCCCGGTATCGTGCATCGGATCGACAAGGAAACCAGCGGTCTGCTGGTGGTCGCTAAATCGGATGCCGCCCATCACGGTTTGGCGGCACAGTTCGAGGCACATAGCGTCGAACGTTATTACCGCGCCATTTGTTACGGTGTACCGGATGCCAATGACCCGCGTTTGCGCGGTGTTAAAGGGGTGAGTTTCGAGCCAGGGAACATCATGCGTCTGACCACGCAACTGGCACGGCACAAGGCAGATCGCCAGAAACAGGCGGTTCTGTTTCACGGCGGTCGCCACGCAGTGACGCGCGCACGCGTGGTTGAGACATTTGGAAAGCCCGCCGGGCTGGCACTGGTCGAATGTTGGCTTGAGACTGGGCGGACGCATCAGATTCGGGTCCATATGGCACATGCAGGGCATGGTTTGGTTGGCGATCCGATTTATGGCGGCAGGCGTAAGTTGGCCGGGCGGTCCTTTGGGGATAAGACCGCCGATGCCGTTAAGGCCTTTCCGCGTCAAGCGCTTCATGCTGCTATTTTGGGCTTTGAGCACCCTGTCAGCGGTGAAATCTTGCGCTTCGAGGCAGAACTGCCGACTGACATGAAAAACTTGATTGCAAGGCTGCACGATCCGCTGACATAATTAGCAAACCCTTGTGAGTAAGACTTTCTTAGCTTTCCTTTACCGAAGCTTAATTCCAAACTGTTAACGGTACCTCTTGAAAGGGCTGGGTTCCTTACCCATATCCTATGTTAAAGACGTAAACATTTGTCGGAGGGACATCAAAATGGCAAACTACGCAAATCTCCCCGCGCCGACGCCTGAGGGCGGCCTGAACCGCTATATGCAGGAAATTCGTAAGTTTCCCCTGCTGGAGCCGGAAGAAGAATATATGCTGGCCAAGCGCTGGGTCGAAGAGCAAGACACTGAAGCCGCACATAAAATGGTCACGTCGCATCTTCGTCTGGCAGCAAAGATCGCGATGGGCTATCGCGGCTATGGTTTGCCGCAAGCCGAGGTGATTTCCGAAGCGAATGTGGGTCTGATGCAGGCTGTCAAGAAATTTGACCCGGAGAAAGGTTTCCGGCTTGCGACCTATGCGATGTGGTGGATTCGCGCATCGATTCAGGAATACGTCCTGAGATCGTGGTCGATGGTCAAACTGGGAACAACCTCAGCTCAGAAAAAGCTGTTCTTTAACCTGCGCAAAGCCAAAGCCCGCATTGGCGCCTTGGAAGAGGGCGATCTGCGTCCGGAGAACGTCGCAAGGATCGCGACCGATCTGGGCGTGACCGAAGAGGAAGTGATCAGCATGAACCGCCGGATGTCCGGTGGCGATGCATCGCTGAATGCGACGGTCGGCTCCGAAGGCGAAGGAACCATGCAGTGGCAGGATTGGCTGGAGGATGAGGATGCCGACCAGGCCGGTGACTACGAAGCCCGGGACGAGTTGGAAGCACGTCGTGAGCTCCTTGCTGCCGCGTTGGACGTCCTGAATGACCGCGAGAAGGATATTCTGACGCAGCGCCGTCTGATGGACCAGGCGGTGACGCTGGAAGAACTCAGCACGCAATACAATGTCAGCCGCGAACGTATTCGTCAGATCGAAGTACGCGCCTTTGAAAAACTGCAAAAGAAAATGCGCGAATTGGCGCGTGAAAAGGGAATGCTGGCGACAGCCTGATCATTAGTGACCTTAGCCCGCAGGATATGCGGGCTAAGGTCGTTTTCTGAGAAAAATGCGCAGCCAGACCCAGAGCTGGTGCAGGAATTCAAATTGAATTCAAAATCATAGTAGCCGTTTTTAATCTAGTTCAAGCGATCCCTGAAAACACGAACCATGTTTTCACCCATGACTTTGCGGATTTGAACCTCAGTCACACCTTCGTCCAATAGTGCAGACGTCAATGCCGCAAGTTCGGATGTATCGAACGCCGTTTCGACCGACCCATCGTAATCCGACCCGAGCGAGACGTGATCTTCCCCTATGGTTTCGATCGCGGCCTTGATCATCTTGGCAATGCCTGACGGCGCGGTATCCCCACAGGTAACATCAGCCCAGTATCCCATACCTATAACGCCGCCGGTCGCTGCAATCTCTTGCATCAGTTCGTCGGGATAGTTGCGCTTTACCGGACAATACCCGTGCAGCCCGCCATGGCTGACGATCAACGGAACATCTGTCATCCCGATCACGTCACGTGCAACCTGCGGGCTTGAATGGGCCAGATCAATGACGACAGGACGTTGCGCCAGTTCTTGGACAACCTGACGGCCAAAATCGGACAAGCCGGTATTTGCCTGCCCGTGCAAGGACCCGCCCAGTTCATTGTCGAAGAAGTGGTGTAATCCAAACACCCGGTGCCCCGCGTCGAAGATCGCATCCAGATTGGCAAGATCGCCTTCCAGGGGATGGGACCCTTCGATCCCGAGAATGCCGCCGACAATCTGTTCTCCGTTGGAGCGGGCGTTCAGGACGCTGTCCAGATCAGCGCGCGTCTTGATTACCTTAAGGTGCCCGTTCGATGCCGTCTCGAACCGGTGTAGCTTTTCGGCCTGATAGATCGCGCGTTCTTTCAAGCTGTCCCACGTGCGCAGCGGCCACAATTGCCCGACGGCCAGCAAGGTGATGTTGTCGAATGCCTCGGCAGAGTTCGCCTCATAATTTTGACCGGCTGGTGATTTGGTCACGGCGGTAAAGACTTGCAACGCGACGTTGCCCTCAAGCAGGCGCGGGATGTCAACTTGTCCACGCGTGCCACGCTCCGTCAGATCTCTGCTCCAAAGCAGAGGGTCAGCATGCAGATCCCCAATGATCAGTGTTTCATGCAATTCGGCGGCGCCATCTGAAACCGGGTAAGGATCGTGATCGATCACGCTGTTGCGCGCGTTTTCGACATATGGTGGCAGGAACACGAAGAAAATCAACGCTCCGGCGATCAGGGCCAACATGATCAAGCCGCCGATCCATTTCAAAAATCTGCTCATTTGCTCTCTCCCAACATGCATCAGCAGATTACGATGCCACGCGACTGAGAAAAGCCTGACTTGGCGTCGGTTGCTTGATAAAGATGTTGGGTCAGCAGAGTTCCTGAGGGTCCCAAGGCTTCGGCGTCTATTTGATGGAGAGTATGATGGAAAAACCAGTTCAGTGGGGTGTACTGGGTGCGGCCAAATTTGCACGTCAATACATGGCGCCCGCCATCCATGCCGCAAACGGCGCACGATTGTCTGGTCTGGCAACGTCCGATCCGGCAAAGGCCGCGCCGTTCCTGGAGTTTTGCCCTGATCTAAACGTCTATGATGACTACGACGCCATGCTTGCCGACCCAAACATCGATGCCGTCTATATCCCACTGCCCAATCACCTGCATGTGGAATGGAGCTTGAAGGCGCTGGATGCGGGTAAGCAAGTTTTGTGTGAAAAGCCGATGACGATGCGGGCCCACGAATTTGACGCGTTGATCAAGAAACGCGATGATACCGGCCTGCTTGCGGCTGAGGCGTATATGATCGTGCATCATCCCCAATGGCAGATGGTCCGGAAGCTCATCGCTGATGGGGCGATCGGCAAACTTGCGCATGTGACGGGGGCGTTCAGTTTTGACAACCGCACGGATACCACGAATATCCGCAATCGCGCAGAAACCGGTGGGGGAGGTCTGCGGGACATTGGCGTCTATGTGATTGGCAGCGCGCGATACGCCACCGGCCAAGAACCGGTGACGGTCCAGTCGGCGATCCGGTGGGAAAACGGTATCGACAGTTTCACCGAAATTCGCGCTCAGTTTCCTGACTTTACCTATTCAAGCTATGTCTCAATCCGCATGCACCCCCATCAAGAGATGGTGTTTCACGGAGAGGGCGGCGTAATCCGGCTGACCGCCCCCTTCAATGCGCGGGTGTTCGGCGAAGCTCGGGTTGAACTACACCGGCCAGGGCTTGAGGTGCAGGTCACACGCTTTCCCGGGGAAGATCACTACAAACTTCAGGTTGAAGCCTTCTGTCGGTCGGTGCGAGGTGGTTCTGAATACCCATGCCCGTTGGAGTTTTCGCGCGGAACACAAGACATGATCGACCAGATCTTCGACGGGGCAGTATCACTGTAGCTTGCCATGCCACCCGTCGCTTGGTTATTCTGCCATCCACTCATTCAGGAGAGGACCCATGGCCGGAGGCTGGGCACGCGATGGTGCGGTAAGCGAGCAGATCGAGGCGTCGATATCTGATGAACTGGCGCGGATGCGGTCGCAAAAGCGACCCGTCGGTGACAGCCTGACCCACTGTGCAGAATGCGAAGAACCGATCCCTGAAAAGCGACGTCTTGCACTGCCCGGCGTCAAATTGTGCATGGATTGCCAACAGGAGCGCGACAGTTCGTTTCAGTCCCGAGGCGGGATCAACCGCCGGGGCTCAAAGGACAGTCAGTTGAAGTGATGTTTTTTTGTGTCCGGTTTGAGTCCCATCCCCGAGTTTCTGCAGTGTGGCCAAAGTCCGCTTCGGCGAGTGACCTAACCGGTGAGAAATAGCTTTAGCGGTGATTTTGAAAGCCAAAGAGGCCAATCTACAAGATCGGCAGACTAACCAATGCTCTCTATTGATTGATTTTGGCTTAAGAATTCTGGCCCTGCCGACTCTATGTGGCGGGGCTGGGAGCTACGTTAGTCAATCGTCGGCAGACAACAGGCTTTCGATCAAATCATAAGTAGCGCGCACTCGGGCTTTGTTTGGGTAGTTGCGATTAGCCAGTACCACTATCCCAAGACTTTCACCTGGCAGGATTGCCACATACCCGCCAAACCCATTGGTCGATCCTGTCTTGTTCAGGATGACGTCGCGTTGGGGTCGCATAGGTGGGTCGATCCGCTCGACAGGCTTTGATTTCAGGTCGAAATTATATCCGGAACCCTTGGCCATGACTTCAAGATTAACGGGCCAGGGGTATTGTTCCCAGACCATTCCTTGCACATAATAGGGTGTCTTCGTCTGCCCTTGACGTGTTCTCTCCAGCGCTGCGGTAAGCTCTGGAGTGCTCGTTGCCAGACCCAGCTCAAGATCCAGAAGACGGAGCATATCTCGTGCAGTCGATTTCACGCTGTAAGATTCTGCATCGAACACGCCTGGGTTGACCCGGATCGGCGTGTTCGTCCTTTTGTCGTAACCGAAGGCGTAGCGGTTCATCGACTGGGCCGGGACTTCTATCCATGTGCTTTCGAGACCCATGGCAGGAAACAGGATTTGCTCCATCGCCTCTGCATATCCCATGCCTAGGGCATCAGACGTGATATGACCTAGAAGACCGGTACCAACATTTGAATAGCTGCGAGTACCCTCTTGCCTGGGTTGCCAGTCAGCCAGCCAGTCGATCAGGTGGGGAACGCTCTGGACGGCTCCTGGCACCTGGAGAGGTAGACCTCCGGTCGTATGCGTGGCCAAGTCCATAACACTGATGTCATCAAAGGCCGTGCCACGCAATTCAGCGAGCCTGTCGGATACCGGCGCATTGAGATCCAGAAGCCCCCTTTGCTCAGCTAATGCGGCGAGGCTGACGTTGAAGACCTTGCTGATGGAGCCGAGTTCGAAGATTGTATCAGGCGAGGCCGTTATGTTTTCTTCACGCGATGCAAGGCCGGTGGCGAAAAAGTAATGTTGGCCCTTCATGGTTACGCCAACGACCAGTCCGGGAATTTCGTAGTCAACGATTGTGGATGAGAAGCTCTGTTCAACCAAAGCTGTAAACTTGTCCTCGTTGATAACCTGTGCCCGAAGCATGGTAGGAACCCAAAGCAGCAGTAGTGACGTAAGAATGAATTTGTTCATATCTGCCTCAATTTCTGAATTGGTGCGCAGGGTTTAAAAGGCCTGCGCAAAATGCGCTGGGATACTAAATTTCGAGATTTTGATGTTAGTATCAGTACTGACTTAAAGCGCCATTTTGGGTGTCTTAAGGGGCGCCAGCAATATCCCAAAAGCCTTGTACTTTAATCATCCGATACCAAACTCCGGCCAAGGTTTCGATTCTCGGAATTCCGGCAAGGCGCGCCGCACCAGGACAAGAGAGGTCATCAGACCCTTTCAATCGAATGGGCAAAGATTTTCGCAAAGCGGACAGTCTTCAAGGCCGTTACAGACTTGGGCAATCCTCACCCCTCCATGTCTTCCAGTTCATCAATGAAACCGGAAATCATCGACAAGCCTTTGTCCCAGAACTTTGGGTCGCTGGCGTCCAGCCCGAATGGGGCCAGCAGCTCCGAATGGTGTTTTGATCCACCGGCGCGCAGCATCTCGAAATACTTGTCCTCGAATCCTTCCGCGCCGCTCTCGTAGACCGAGTAGAGCGCGTTGACCAAGCCATCCCCGAACGCGTAGGCGTAGACGTAGAAGGGCGAGTGGACGAAATGCGGGATGTAGGCCCAGAAGGTTTCGTACCCGTCCATGAATTCGAATGCCGGTCCAAGGCTTTCTGCCTGAACGCTCATCCACAAGGCGTTAATGTCGTCCGGGGTTAGTTCACCTTCGCGGCGGGCGGCGTGGAGTTTGCATTCAAAGTCGTAAAACGCGATCTGGCGGACCACGGTGTTGATCATGTCCTCAACCTTACCGGCCAGCAGAATTTTGCGCTGTTCGGGTGTTTCGGCCTGATCCAGCATTGTGCGGAAGGTCAGCATCTCACCAAACACTGACGCTGTCTCGGCCAGCGTCAGCGGGGTGGATGACAACATCTCACCCTGATCTGCGGCCAGAACCTGATGTACGCCATGACCAAGCTCATGCGCCAAGGTCATCACATCGCGCGGTTTTCCAAGATAATTGAGCATCACGTAGGGGTGCACATCGGTAACCGTGGGATGTGCGAAAGCGCCCGGGGCTTTGCCGGGCTTTACGGCGGCGTCGATCCAGCCTTTTGAGAAGAACGGCGCTGCAATTTCGCCCATCCGTGGATCAAAGGCATTATACGCGTCCATCACCATCGTCTCGGCCTCGGCCCAGTCGACAATCCGTGTGTCTTCCATCGGCAGGGGCGCGTTGCGGTCCCAGACCTGCATGACGTCCAAACCCAGCCATTTGCGCTTTAGCTCATAGTAACGATGGCTTAGCTTCGGGTACGCGGCAACGACCGCCTCGCGCAGCGCTTCGACCACTTCGGGTTCAACGTCGTTGGATAGGTGGCGCCCTGTTTGCGCGGTCGGCATATTGCGCCAGCGATCAAGGATTTCCTTTTCCTTGGCCTGCGTGTTGTGAACGCGGGCAAAGGTCTTGATGTTGTCCTGAAACACAGATGCCAGTTCCCTCGACGCGGCCTCGCGCTTGGTGCGATCCTGTTCGGTCAGCAGGTTCAGGGTGCCCTCGATGTTCAGATCATCGCCGTCAACCGTGAAGGTGAGACCCGCAATGGTTTCGTCAAACAAACGCTCCCACGCGTCGCCAACGACACCCAGATCGTGGAGGAATTTTTCCAACTCATCCGACAGTTGGTATGGCTTCATGGCACGGATACGCCGAAAGACCGGCTCATATCGGGCCAAATCCGTGTTGGCGCTGAAATGCGCCTTTAACCCATCATCGTCGATCCGATTGATCTCAAGCGTGAAGAACACGAGCGGCGTGGTGAAGATCGTAACCTTCTCCTGCATGTCTGACAGGAATTTCGCGCGCTCGGCATCGGTGGTCAGTTGATAATACCGCAGGCCCGCAAAAGACATGATCCGGCCTGCGATTGCGTTGATCTTTTCGTTGCGCAGCACGCAAGTCAGCAGACCCCCGGCGTCCAGATCGGCCAGTTTGCCTTCATAATCCGCTGCAAAAGATGCGCATTCCCCTTCAAGCCAATCCAGATCGCGGGACAGTTCAGGCGCATCTTCCGAGGTGTAAAGATCACTCAGATCCCATTCAGGAAGGTTGCCCAGATTATCAGCGCCGCCACCTGCGTTTGCATCACGGACGGGAAAGGGAAGGTCGCGCATGGATCACCTATTGAAAACTGCTTTGCGCAACATCTAGGGATGGCGCGCCTGGATCACAAGCAAGCAGTTCTTGGGTGGTTGATCAGCGCGACAATGCCGCTTCTGGTGCGCGTGTTGATTGAGCTGCCACAAAATGCGCGGCGAGCTGATCAAGGACAGGCCCCCGGACGTCCGGCGCTTCCATGAGCACCTCATGCTCTCCATCTGGAATTTCAACCAACTTGCCATCGGGCCAGTTGGCGATGCGGGCGCGGATCGCTTTACGGTCAACAATCTGCTCGTGTGCGCCCATGAATGTCAGGCAGGGTATCGCCGGAGCAGGTTGTTCCATAAGCCATTCGCATTCGGTCAGTGCTTCCCGCAGCCAAAGGTTGGATGGCGCACCCAGGGCCAGTTCAGGATGTGCTTTCAACTGGTCTTGCATCATCTTGAATGTGTCAGGGTCGCGGGTCAGAACGTTCCCCTCGAAAGGTTGCGACAGGACATAGCTTTCGAGCGTTGTCGTTGGAGGTGTCTTTTCCCCCAATCCCAGGCGCGTTCCCCAATAGGCTGTCACCCGGCTGAGTGGTTTCATGATAGGTGTGAAGAAAATCCCCCACATGGGCCCGGTAAAGGCGCAAGCAGCAAAGCACTTGTGCTCGATTGCCGCCCGCAGTCCGATAGCCCCGCCCATCGAATGGCCAATGACGTACCATGGCTGCGGCAGATTGAGCTCGGTGGCCAGATCAAGTGTCGCTTGCACATCATGTTGGTAATCCGGGAAGTGATCAATGTGACCCACCCGCCGGTCGTCCAAAAGCCGATCAGCCAATCCCTGACCACGCCAGTCTACCGCAAGCATGGCAAAGCCACGCTCGACGAACTCACGGGCAGTGCTGCCGTATTTTTCGACATATTCCGTACGACCGGGAAACATCATCACGGTTCCGGTGGCTTCGCCATCGGGTAACCAGTGGCCCACGCGAATGCGCTTGCCATCCGTAGTTTTAAGCCAATGGGCAACACCACCGGCTGGACCGCCGGCCACGTCTTCAAATAAAGGGGCCGGCGTAAATTCCATCAGGCCAGCACCGAAGCAAGTTTCATGGCAATCCCCATGTCTCCGTCGACACTCAGCTTTCCAGACATGAACGCACCAGTTGGGTTCAGTTCGCCGCTGAGGATTTGTTCAAACGTATCAGCATCAGCGCTGAGGGTTACGTCTGCGTCATCATCGCTCACCCGAGCACCGCTTGCATCTAGAACGATAGAGCCCTGATCGGCGATGGCAAATTTTGCGGACGCATCAAAGTCACCACCCGAGAGTTTCTCGTTCAGAACCTCTGCGGCTTTTTCCAGAATGTCGCTCATGATCTTCCTCATATTGTTTATGCGCCGTGAATGGACATCTTCGGCCGCAACGCTACACTGAACATTGTTATGGGCATTGCAATCAACAATCTCAAAGGTACCGTTGCGGCACTTGGCGTCCTAGTCATGTTTTCCACCAGTTGCATTGCGCAACAAGCCGATTCGCGGGACGAGGACGCGTTGTTGCAGCAATTGATCGAGGCAACGCCGGAACAGGCCCACGGAATCGATCGACAGTTACAGGCGCTGTGGTCGCAATCGGGGTCGTCATCGGCCGATCTATTGTTGGAGCGTGGGCGTGAAGCGCTAGACAACGGCGATGTGGACATTGCCATCGAACATCTGACGGCGTTGACTGATCATGCACCCGAGTTCGCCGAAGGCTGGCATCTGCGTGCATCGGCCTTTTTTGGGATCGAACGGTTTGGAATGGCGGCTGCCGATCTGGAGTATGCGTTGACACTAAACCCCAACAACTACCAGGCTATCTATGGCCTTGGCCTTATTTTTGAGGTTCTGGATCAACCTGAAAAAGCCTTTGAGGCGTACTCGCGTGCTTTGGCTATACATCCCCATCATGAAAAAGTAACCAATGCCGTGAATCGGCTAAAGCCTCAGATCGAAGGCAAGGCACTTTAAAGTCCAGGGCAGGGGGCAAAGGTGAACGGGTCATCCCGAATCGTGGCCGTGCTCGGCCCGACAAACACAGGTAAAACCCACTATGCGATTGAGCGGATGCTCGGCTACCGTACCGGTGTGATCGGTCTGCCGCTGCGGCTGCTTGCGCGCGAGGTCTATGACAAGATCGTAGCGATTCGCGGACCCTCCGTTGTGGCATTGGTCACTGGGGAAGAGCGCATTGTTCCTCCTCGCGCCCAATATTGGGTTTGCACCGTCGAGGCGATGCCCGATGGCATGGGTGCAGATTTCGTAGCGATTGATGAAATTCAGCTATGCGCCGACCCTGAGAGGGGGCATGTTTTCACCGACCGTCTTCTACGCGCACGCGGATCCAACGAAACGCTCTTTCTGGGCGCTGATTCCATGCGCGGCCCCATCGCGGCACTTGTGCCAGAGGCGCAGTTCCACCGCCGTGAACGGATGTCCCAGTTGGTTTACTCCGGCTCGAAGAAAATCAGCCGCATGCCATCACGCAGCGCAATTGTCGGATTCTCGGTCGAGAATGTGTACGCGATTGCCGAGTTGTTGCGGCGCCAAAAGGGCGGGGCGGCCGTGGTCATGGGCGCACTCAGCCCGCGTACACGGAACGCGCAGGTGGACCTGTATCAAAACGGCGAGGTCGACTATCTGGTGGCAACCGATGCCATCGGGATGGGGCTGAATCTGGATGTGAACCATGTTGCGTTTTCAGCCTTGTCGAAGTTTGACGGGCGACGGATGCGGCCACTGGCACCAAACGAGTTGGCTCAGATCGCCGGGCGAGCAGGCCGTGGCATGTCAGACGGCACATTCGGGGTCACGGGTGAGGCGCCGCCCTTGGATGAAGGCGTGGCGCAGTCCATCACGGACGGCCGATTCACGCCGATCAAAAAGCTGAACTGGCGAAATGCTGCTTTGCGGTTCGGGTCTGTCGACGCCTTGATTAACTCGCTTGAGGTCGCCCCTGACAGCGAGCACCTGATCAAAGCCCGCCCAGCCGATGACCTGAACGTACTGAAATCCTTGTCGGCCGAGATCGAGGTTGCGGCCCGTGCCAGCGACGGTCCATCCGTCCGTCTTCTGTGGGATGTGTGCCGAATCCCGGATTTTCGCGGGATCAGTCATGTCGAACATGCCAGCTTGCTTGAGGTGATTTTTGGCCACCTGCACGAAGGCGGCGCGATACCTGATGACTTCATGGCGCGGCAAATCCGCCGGATTGATCGGACCGACGGTGATATCGATGCATTGTCCAAAAGATTGGCGTATATCCGCACCTGGACTTATGTTGCGCAGCGAAACAGTTGGGTGCGTGACGAATCCCATTGGCGTGCCGAAACACGCGCTGTAGAAGACAGGGTGTCGGACGCTCTTCACGAACGTTTGACTCAAAGATTTGTGGATCGGCGCACATCCATATTATTGCGCCGGCTCAAACAGAAGGAGGCCCTTTTGGCCGAAGTAAATGATAAGGGTGAAGTGACCGTCGAAGGCGAATTCGTTGGTCGTCTGGAAGGGTTCCGGTTCAGCCCGGACAAAAGCGCGCAGGGAGCTGAGGCGAAAGCCCTCAAGTCAGCCTCTCTGCAAGCTCTCGCGCCGCAATTCCATCTGCGTGCCGATCGCTTCTACAATGCGCCCGATACAGAAATTGATTTTACCGAACAGGGTGGCCTGATGTGGGGCGAATACGCCGTCGGCAAGCTGGTCGCCGGTGCCGAGCCTCTAAAGCCGGTTGTCGAGGTCTTTGTGGATGAGGCCGCAGGCCCGGATGTCGAACAAAAGGTCCAGCGCCGCCTGCAGCATTTCATTGATCGCAAGGTCGCAGCTCTGTTCGAGCCGTTGCTGAACCTGTCGCGGGATGAAGAACTGTCGGGTCTTGCCAAGGGTTTTGCCTTCCGCATGGTCGAAGGTCTGGGCGTTCTGCCCCGGGCCGGTGTCGCGCAAGAGGTCAAGGATCTGGATCAGGATGCCCGTGGTGCGTTGCGCAAGCACGGTATACGCTTTGGTCAGTTCACCATCTTTATGCCATTGCTGTTGAAGCCCGCACCGACGCGGTTGCGTCTGGTTCTTTGGGCTTTGGCGGGGGGATTGCAGGAGTTTCCGGAAGCGCCACCTCCGGGTCTGGTCACCGTGCCCGTCGCCAAGGGTGCGCCCGAAGGTTACGATACCATGTGCGGCTACCGCGATGCAGGCGAGCGTTCGATCCGCATCGACATGCTGGAACGCCTGGCTGATATGCTACGCGCCGAAGACAGCCGTGGCGGGTTTGAAGCCAAACCCGACATGTTGTCGATCACCGGTATGACGCTTGAGCAGTTCGCCGACCTTATGCAGGGCCTTGGCTACAAGGCCGAACAAGGTGAACGGGCAAAGGTAAAGCCAGCGCCCGCCGAAACTACGCAAGAAGCGACGGAGGCCACCTCTGCCGAACCTGCGGCTGAAACGCCCGAGCAACCCGCCGTCGCAGAAATCAAGTCATCTGCGGCCGAACCGGAGCCGGTTGTTGAACCCGCCGAAGCGTCAGCTGAGGCCACCGAAAGCACCGAGGCGGTAGCCGAGGCACCTGCAGCGGGCGAACCTGAGGTCGAAGTGTTCTACACCTTCACTTGGGGGCGTCAGCGTCCGGCCAACCGGGCCCCGCGTCGTGATCAACGGCAAGGGCAGGGTAAAGGCAAGCCGCGCGGCAAACCTCAGGACGGCCGTGGTAAACCGCAGGGCAAGAAGGGTGGCAAACCGCAAGGTGCCAAAACCTTCTCTTCGCGGCCTGCGAAAAAGGAGAAGGCCATTGATCCCGACAACCCCTTCGCGGCTGCGTTGATGGGTTTGAAGGACGGCAACTAATCGGAATGTCCCAGGCTCAGGCCAAACTGCGGATCGATAAATGGCTCTGGCAGGCACGGTTCTTCAAGACCCGTAGCCTGGCCGCCAAACAGGTCAGCGGCGGCCACGTGCGCCTGAACGGAAACCGGGTGCTGAAACCGGCGCAATCCGTGTCACCCGGGGACGTTCTGACATTTCCTCAGGGCCGCATTGTTCGGGTTGTGTATATCGAGGCCTTAGGCACCCGGCGTGGTCCGGCGCCCGAGGCGCAAATGCTGTATACGGATCTAACCAAAAAACAGGACGCGCAGCCCAAAAACCCTGGTTTTGAGGGAAAAGGTCGCCCGACCAAGAAAGATCGACGGGCAATTGATCTTTCTCGTATGCCTGACAGCTGATCTGATCTTGAAGACGGCCTCAGACTGAACTAGCTACACGTCAAGCCGCTAACAGGAAACCGACCATGACTTATGTTGTCACCGAGAATTGCATCGCCTGCAAATACACCGACTGTGTTGAAGTGTGCCCGGTGGACTGTTTCTATGAAGGCGAGAATGCACTGGTCATTCACCCAGACGAATGCATTGACTGCGGTGTATGCGAACCTGAATGCCCTGCGGATGCGATCCGCCCGGATACCGAACCTGGTATGGAACAATGGGTCGAGTTCAACCGCAAATTCTCGGAACAGTGGCCGGTGATCGTGACCAAGAAAGATCCTTTGCCAGACGCTGAAGAACGCGATGGCGAAGAAGGTAAGATGGAGAAGTATTTCTCTGAAGCGCCGGGTGAGGGCGGATAAACGATTCGCAGCACCCGCGCGGTCCGAAATCGACTGAAATGCGACCTATCCTGTTGAAAACAGGGTAAATGCTGACAATTGTCCCTAGGTCAACTTTCGGGTGTCGCAATTCTGTGATATACTCTGTCCTTACATGATGACTGAGATTGGGATGAACTCCGTAAGTATGCTCGCTTTGGAGTGTTGAATTTATGACACTATTGCCGCCTGTCGGGGCTGAAACAGTCCCCGCATGTGGTCTTTTTGTCGCCTGTGTCCTGATCTGCAACCAAGGAAAAAAACTGAATGACAAAGTCGAAAAAGCTTGAGTTCCGCCCGAACGACTATGTTGTCTACCCCGCTCATGGTGTGGGCCAGATCATTTCGATCGAAGAACAGGATGTCGCGGGTTTCTCGCTCGAGCTGTTCGTCATCTCATTTGAGAAAGACAAAATGACCCTGCGGGTGCCTACAAACAAGGCCACCGAATCCGGACTGCGTTCACTCAGCTCGCCGGATGTGATCAGTCAGGCGATGAAGACACTGAAAGGCAAGGCCAAAGTCAAACGTGCCATGTGGTCGCGCCGCGCCCAGGAATACGAACAGAAAATCAACTCGGGTGATCTGATCTCGATTGCCGAGGTGGTCCGCGATCTGCATCGCACTGACGATCAGCGCGAACAAAGCTATTCCGAGCGTCAGCTGTACGAAGCCGCCTTAGAGCGTCTGACCCGCGAAGTGGCCGCCGTTTCGGGCGCAGGTGAGATTTCTGCTGCCAAACAAGTGGATGAAGTTTTGACATCACGTGCCGCCGCTGCCTGACTTTTTGGCAATTACGGTAAAAAAGGCCGCTCCTGATTGGGGCGGTCTTTTTCGTGGTGTGCCTTAAGGCGGTGTGATTTCTCTGGCTTTGGCAGAGTTAGAGTTGCGCAGCCAGTGCCAGCAAGAACGCGATCTCGGCCAATTGCTGCGCGGCGCCCAGGATATCTCCGGTTTGGCCGCCTATCTTTGCCTGTGCTACTAAGGCCAGAACGCCGACAACTAGTCCCGCGCAAACGGCTGGAACCAGCGCCTGCGCCCCGATCAACAAAAGCGCAATCAAAGCCGCCAAACCCAATGAAGCGACAACTGACCAGACGCCGGGTACGCCAACTGAGTGGCTCAAACCTGATTGCCGCGCGCTTGGTAGAATCTTCATCAATACTGGCATGGTGGCGCGTGAAAACGCACATGCGGCGAGAATTGTCCAAATGGCACCAGACGTCAGCAATGCGGCAATCGCGGAGACTCGAATAAGCTGGGAAATCAACAAGGCCAGCACGCCATAGGCTCCGATGTGGCCGTCTTTCATGATCTCTAGTCGCCGTTCAGTCGTGAAACCGCCCCAGATCCCATCAAACGTGTCTGCCAGCCCATCTTCGTGCATTGCTCCGGTGGTGCAGATCAGAACAGCGACAACAAACCCGGCGCTGGCGAGTGGTGGCAGGCTTACTGACAGTGCTACCCAGCCAGCACAACACGCCAGCAGACCGACCACCAACCCGACCAAGGGGAAGGCCCATGCAGCTTGTGCCTGCCTTGCAAAGACGGCATCAGGCAAACGGGGCAGGGGCAGGCGTGTCAAAAGCACCAGCGCCAGCGGAACATCCCACAGTAAGAAGGGTTTGGTGTCGTTTTTATGCACTCCCGCGCCTTTCAGGGTCTTGTTGGATTGAATGCTTCGGTTAAACACGCAGGACCACTCTGATGCAATGAGGCTTTGATGCTGCCCGAACTTAACGATTTGAAGACTTTCCGCGATGCGCTGACCAGTGCGCCGGCTCCCGATAGTGCTGCCGTACAGGGCGCAACCGAGCGTAATGGACAATTGACGAAACCGCCGGGCGCGTTGGGGCGGCTCGAAGATCTGGCGATCTGGTATGCAGGTTGGCGCGGGAATGCCCAACCGCAAATCACTGCACCACAAGTCATCGTTTTTGCGGGCAACCACGGCGTCACGGCACAGGGTGTTTCGGCGTTTCCGCCCGAAGTCACTTTGCAGATGGTGATGAATTTTGAACATGGCGGTGCCGCGATCAATCAGCTGGCCAAGTCAGCAGGCGCAAAAATGGACGTACATGCGCTGGATCTGGAACATCCGACAGCGGATTTCACCCAATCACCAGCTATGACCGAAGCAGAAGTTTTGCGGGCCCTGCAAACGGGCTGGCAGGCAGTCGACCCCAAGGCCGATTTGCTGGTTGTGGGCGAAATGGGCATCGGGAACACCACACCAGCCGCCGCGATTGCCTGCGCCTTGTTTGGTGGCGACGCTGCGGATTGGACCGGGCGTGGTACCGGTGTCGATGACGCGGGCCTCGCGAACAAAACGCGTGTCGTCACCGAAGGCGTGGCCCTGCATGCAACCGATGACGGGCTGGAAGTCCTGCGTTGCCTGGGCGGGCGTGAGATCGCAGCGATGGCCGGGGCCATCGCCGCCGCTCGTGTTATACGCATTCCGGTCATTCTGGACGGGTTTATCTGCTCGGCCGCAGCTGCGTGTCTGGCACAGATGTCTCCGAGCGCCCTGGATCATGCTGTAGCAGGCCATCAGAGTGCGGAAAGCGCGCATGGGGCAGTTCTGGAGCAAATTGGCAAAGACCCCTTGCTAAGCCTTGGTCTGCGTTTAGGTGAGGGGTCAGGTGCTGCCTTGGCCATCAACATCCTGAAAAGCGCCGTGGCGTGCCATTCTGGTATGGCGACCTTCGCCGAAGCAGGCGTCTCTGACGGGTGAGGAAAGTGCCTGACTACAGCCCGGCGCCGGGTCAGGCAGATTTTTTGGCGTGTTCTTCGGCCAGTTCAAGCAGCGCAGTCTCAAGGTCTTTCTCCAACTGCTGCGCGCGCTCAATATACGGTTTGTTCTCAGCCGTAGGTTTGCCGGGGATCCAGAGTTCAGCCAGATCACGTACGGACAACCGGTCGTGGTGATAAAACGTCTGCTCGGCCTGTGCCGCTTCGTATTCGCTGAGGCCGATATTCTCGAGCACATAGCGACCCGCGCGTAGGGAACTATCGAACATCTCGCGCACGATGTCGCTGGCTCCGGCCTGATACAGCTCATATACATGCGTGCGATCGCGCGCCCGAGCAATGATGTGCAGATCCGGACGCTGGCGCCTTGCATAGGCGACAAGCCGCGTGGTTTCTTTGCGATCATCCATCGCGGCAACCAGAACTGATGCCTTTTCCAGCCCTGCAGCACGCAACAGCTCGGGCCGCGTTGGATCGCCCAGAAAGCCTTTGACGCCGAACCGGCGCATCAGCTGGATGGTTTCGATGTCGTGATCCAGAACAACCGTCTTGAAGCCACTGGCGCGCACCAACCGGTTGACGATTTGCCCAAACCGTCCGATGCCGGCAATTATGACGGGCCCCTTCTCATCAATCTCATCAGGTTCCATCTCCGCTTTTGTGTCGCCGATTTTGCGGGACAGAAGGTCGTAGACAATGAACAGAAGCGGCGTGATCAGCATCGTCAAGGCGATGATCATCAACAGCTTTTGTGACAAATCAGGTGGGATGACGTTCTGCTGGGAGGAAAAGGCCAGCAACACAAATCCGAACTCGCCTGCCTGCGCCAGACCCAACGTGAACAGCCAGTGATCCCGCCCTTTCAACTTGAAGGCTTTGCCCACGACATAAAGGATGATCCCCTTGGCCAGAATGACCAGCAGCGCCAGGCCAATCAAATCGAGTGGATCGTTAAAGAAGTATGCCACATCTATCCCGGCCCCCACGGTGATAAAGAAAAGACCCAGGAACAAGCCTTTGAACGGCTCAAGGTCGCTTTCCATCTCGTGCCTGAATTCCGAACTCGCCAGCACGACCCCAGCCAGGAAGGCCCCTAAAGCGGGTGACAGCCCGACAAGCGTCATCAGAAACGAAATGCCGACCACGATCATAAGGGCCAGCGCTGTGTACATCTCGCGCAGACGCGTTGCATGGATAAAGCGGAACAAAGGCCGAGTCAGGTAGATGCCAGCCAGTATGATGAAAGCAATGGCGCCGATCGTTACCAGAGTTACCGCCCAACCCGGCAGGCCTTCGACAAGTGACAGGCTGTGGTGGCCTGCGGCGTGCAGATCGTCCGCCCCACGATCAATCGATCCATCGGCCTCGATATGCGGCATTGCGGGCAGGGCCAGCAATGGCAGCATGGCCAGTATGGGAATGACCGCGATGTCCTGTGTTAGCAAAACGGAAAATGTGGCCCTGCCGCCATTGGTTTGCATCAGGCCTTTTTCGGACAAGGTTTGGAGGACGATGGCTGTTGACGATAGGGAAAGAGTTAAGCCTACCGCCAGCGCGACGGACCAGGGGTGATTGGCATAGATTGCCACCCCTGCAATAACGGCGGTGGACAGCAACACTTGTAACCCGCCAAGGCCCAGCAAACGGTCGCGCATATCCCAAAGGGCGCGTGGTTCCAGTTCCAATCCGATCAGGAACAGCATCATCACAACGCCGAATTCTGCGACATGTTGCAGGTTTTCGGTTTCGGCGCCGACCAGGCCGAACACAGGGCCAATGATGATACCGGCAGCCAAGTAACCCAAAACGGACCCCAAACCCAAACGGGCAGACAAGGGGACAGCGATTACTGCTGCAGCCAGATAGATTGAAGCCTGGTAAAGGAAATCGTCCATATTCTTCCTCTTGCCCCGCTCAGGTCGGCAGGGGCGCGTCGCGTTTGAGTTGGTCCATTACGATCTGGCTTTGAACCCGTGCAACCGCAGGATGCGGCAGGATTACCTGATGAAGCAAGCTGTTCAGGCCGGATAGATCGTCGCAATAGACGTGCAGCAGGTAATCCGCCTCACCCGTCATCGTCCAGGCGCTTGTTATTTCTGGGCGGGTTTCGACCATACGGGCGAAACTTGCGGATTGTTCCGGCCCATGGGTACCCAGGTGGACCTGAATGAAACCTTGCACCTGTAACCCCAGTTTCAGCGGATCCAGTCGGGCGGCATAGCCTGTGATGTACCCTTCTGCTTCCAGCCGTTGCCTGCGGCGGCCTGCCTGGCTGGGTGACAGGTTCAACATCTCGCCCAGTTGATGGGCGGTCAGATGAGCATCTTTTTGAAGGGCAGACAGAAGGTGCGTATCTGTGGCATCCAGCATATGCGGAATTATCCCAAATTTTTCTTACTTTATGCGTAATTCACGCATTTACCTATAGGTTATACGAAAACTATGCGCAGAAACAGCGTTGGATAAGTCGTATTTTTGAATCAGCAAAGAAATTCCTGTTTCCCGAGGAGACACACCATGGGTCCTTTCCCACACAATGCCCCGAAATCTGTCATCAGCGAAGAAAACCCGGCTGGAACCGACGGGTTTGAATTCGTCGAATTTGCCCACCCCGAGCCGCAAGAGTTGCGCGATCTGTTTGCAAAAATGGGGTTCGAACTGGTTGCCCGCCACAAGGACAAACCTGCAGTCGAGCTTTGGCAGCAAGGCGATATCACCTACATCCTGAATGCCGACCCCGACAGCTTTGCTGACAAGTTTGTTGCAGAACATGGGCCCTGCGCTCCGTCGATGGGCTGGCGGGTTGTGGACGCACAAAAGGCATTTGAACACGCCGTTTCCAAGGGTGCAGAGCCTTATGAAGGGGCAGATAAGACAATGGATGTACCAGCGATCAAAGGGATCGGCGGATCGCTGCTTTATTTCATTGATCAGTATTACGACACATCGCCTTACAATCATGAGTTCGAGTGGATTCAGCAGTCAAAACCACGCGGCGAGGGTTTTTACTACCTCGATCACCTGACGCATAACGTTTTCAAGGGAAACATGGACAAATGGTTCAAATTCTACGGCGACCTGTTCAATTTTCGTGAAATCCGTTTCTTCGACATTCAGGGCAAGTTCACCGGGCTTTTCAGCCGCGCTCTAACGTCACCATGTGGTCGTATCCGCATTCCGATCAACGAGGATCGCGGCGAGACAGGCCAGATCGTGGCCTACCTCAAGAAGTACAAAGGCGAAGGGATTCAGCATATCGCAGTTGGCAGCGAGGATATCTACGCATCCACCGATGCGATTGCCGAAAACGGGCTGAAATTCATGCCCGGGCCAAACAAAGCCTATTATGAGCTGTCCACAGAACGTGTGACGGACCATGCCGAACCATTGGACCGTATGATGAAGCACGGCATCCTGATTGATGGCGAGGGTGTCGTGGATGGTGGTGAAACACGCATCCTGTTGCAGATATTCTCAAAAACAGTCATCGGCCCGATTTTCTTCGAGTTCATTCAGCGCAAGGGCGATGACGGTTTTGGTGAAGGGAATTTCAAAGCGTTGTTTGAATCCATCGAACGCGAACAGATCGAAAGCGGTGAGATTTCTGCGGCTTAAGACGCTATTCCCGGTGCGCCCAGAACCAACCAGGTCCAAGTGACCCCGGCGCGCCGGTTGCCATCTTGAATGGATGCTCGGTGGGAAGTGTACTGAACTTGCATCCCTGCGGATTCAGCGCTTTGCAGGACCTTTTCGACGGATATCTCAAAACCGGGCCGATCATCAGGGCATGGGCCATGGCGCAGCGACAGAATCATTCGCCCGGAAGGTTTGAGACAGGACGCAAGGATGTGAATAGCGCGATCTTGGTCTGGCGGGTTTAGGTGATGCAAAACACCGATGCCCAATGCAATGTCGAAACAACAGCGCCATGGACGAGAATGGGTGAGCTCGGGCAGGTGTGAATTGCACCACGAAATACTCAGATGTTGGTACGTCTCCTGACCATACATCCGAAACTTCGAGACCGGCTCGACCGCTGTCACGTGATTTCCACGTGACGCGAGCCACGCCGCTATTGTCCCAGGACCCGAACCGACATCCAAAACCTCGGACCCTGTTTCGGGCAAATAGTCGAGCACGGGTGCCAGCACGATTTCCGGCGAGAGGTTTTCGTAGATTGGTATAAGCTCAGCCGCGGCCTGTTCATAACCTTCGATAATCTTCCGCTGGTTCGGCTCAGCCACGCGGCATCGTTATGGTGACGTTGCGGCCCTTTTTCTGGTACCTCAACTCACTGTCCCCAATCGCAACCACACGACCGCCATCGATCCTGTCCCCGACCTTCAGCTTTTTGTACCGACCACTTGGCAGACGCACCAACGCGCGGCGGTTTGCGGGTGTACCGTAGACACCAATCAGATTCAGCCTGCGCAGGTTGATCGCTCGGTCTATTGTGGCCTGTCGCGCAACCGATGCGGTGGTTGGAATTTTGGGTGAGACAGTTCTGGGCTGAACCGTTTCGGTGGTATCGTTGCTTTGATCAACCGCAGCTGTTGAGCCAAGATTGGACGTGCTGGGCTTTGTCGCGCTGGCAACGATTGCCGCTATTCCAGCGGGACGTGTTTTCGGCCTAGGCACACGAACAACGGCCAATGCGGTGGGTGTCTGATCCACCTGGATTTCATCCTGCAAAGACTTAGGCCTGAGTTTAGGCCTTAAAACCGCAAGCTCCTCCAGGGATCGACCACCGAGTTGTTCCCGCTCAAACTGTTCAACCAGATCATTGGGACGTGGCTGCGGGCGCAGCCGGGCCAGACGCGATTCAGTGTCTTCAACAACCGGTTCTTCTTCGAACCGGACCGGAATTTCGGGGGGGACCAACGATGGGCGGCCCTCATAAACCAAGATTCCGTCCGGGTTGAGAGTGCCGTCCGGCGTTGGCGTGACAAGGCCGCGTTCGTCCAGATCAAAACGTGTACCGGCGATGCTGGGTAGCGCAGCTTGGTCAAATGGCTGATCCGTGTCGAAGCTTTCAGCTGGGGGCAGGGCAATCGCATCGCTGGACAGGTCAGATTTGTCGATGGACGCCAGATACAGATCGTCAGGATCGACCTGAGTTGGCTCGATAAGCGGCGCCGGTGGTGACAGGTTCAACCCTGTGAGTGTTTCCAGGTCTTCCTGCGCTTCCGGGTCGCGCTCGATCTCCTCGACGGGGGTTGGCTGAACCTTCAAGGCTTCCAGAATGGCTGCATCTGTGGGTGTGAGTTCCGGCTGTTCAACAGTGGGAACACCCATCACCGTTTCGCTGTCTTCAGGGGTTGCAACACTCTGTTCTGTCGAAGGTTCCGGACCTGCGACTTCGGGCTGTGCAGCTACGGCGACCTTAGTATTTGGTTCGGCTTCTTCTGGCGTCACCCCTGCAGTGACTTCGGGTTCCGGGGGCGTTGTATCTGGTGCCGCTGTTTCGGCTTCAGCCAGATCGCTGTCAGTGCGCGACCCCAGCAAAGACCATGCACCGATAGCAACGCCGATAAAGATCAACGCAGCAATAGTGGGCAGGACAAAGCGCTTCGCCTCTGCCGGTATCATCGAATGACTATCCCCTGCGGGCGTATTGGCAGGTTCGGGAGACCGAAACATGTCTGGCGCGGCTGCATGTGCAATTGCATGTACAGTTGGTTCGGGCTCATCGTCATTTCCAGAGAGTGCCGGTTCCAGTGTCTTCGGCTCTTCATCGGTTTCCGGGGGGGGCACAACGGTTGTTTCGGCCTGTTCCGCAGCAACATCTGAAAGGACTGGTTCCGGTGCTGAAGGCTGTTCATCGAGTTCCGGCAAGGACACAACAGCTGTTTCAGTCGGTTCCGTGACCGCATCCATGACCAAGTCGAAGTAAGGCTCCTCAGGGAACTCGTCTTCACCTGGTTCCGCGCTAAAGCGAACGGGGATAAACCCATGATCGGTAGTAAAGCTCCGTGCCTCTGCCAAAGTCTGGTGCGCAACTGCCGCCACATATGTTGTCGGTCCCCGAGTTTCTGTATCAAAGGACAGCTCAGAAATCTCGTAGGGCGTAGCCTCGGTCAGCGCGTCGTGCACTTTTTGCTCGATGTCTTCCGCGGTCATACCCTCGGTCGAGATCGTCAGATACCGAACCTGATCGGCGGGAATGATCACCTTGCAACTCAGGTCGTTTTCCAGCGCAAACCCTTTGTCCCGCAAGGCCTGCACCTGCTCGGTCAGGTCAGGCGCATCCAACGGGACAACGCCAATATCGAACCAATCGTCATCCGATTGGTGCTTAAGGGAAATTCCGGTGGCCGAAAAAGACAGCGCAAAGGCGGGTTTCATAATCCGGAGGAACCATAATTGTCATCGTCAATGCAAACGACTTTATGTCTGCAGACTGATATTAAAGCAGGAACCCGCCGAGGGAAAGAAAAAGGCATACTCACCTCTTGTATGGCAATGCCCTGCCGATCCATGTTTGGACAAAGAAAATTGGAGGGATGACATTGAAGACATTCGCTTTTCTGATCGCATTATTGGCTGTCGCGGCTGCGGGAATCGCCCATGCGGAAGAACGTCGCATCACCGTTGATGCCACTGGGACCGTGCAGGTTGCACCCGATATGGCAACGATTACGCTAGGTGTGACGAACGAAAACGCCGAAGCGTCGGCGGCAATGCAGGCCACATCGGACGCGGTGTCGCAGGTATTGGCGCGCCTCGACGAGATGGGAATTGAGGATCGGGACGTTCAGACCCGTGACCTGTCGCTGACGCCGGTTTGGTCTGGCCGTCTGGGCGAAAACGCTGATAAGCCCGAGATCACCGGGTTTGTGGCATCCAACCGGGTTTTTGTGCGTGTGCGCGATCTGAACAATCTCGGACAAATCATGGACGCGGTCATTCAGGACGGCGCTAATGATTTCGGAGGGCTGAGTTTTGGTGTCCAGGATCCCAAGCCTGTCGAGGCCCAGGCCCGTGCAAAGGCCGTCGGTGAAGCAATGGCGAAGGCCGAACAACTGGCGCAAGCAGCCAGTGTAACGCTGGGCGCTGTTCAGTCGATTTCGGAACAATCCGGTGGCGTTCGCCCGATGATGGCAATGCGCGAGATGGCCATGGCAGATACGGGCGGTGTGCCCGTGGCAGGAGGCGAGATTTCGGTCTCTGTCACTGTCTCGATGGAATTCGGGATTTCCGAGTAAACCTAAGCATCTGCGCGGGCTTTCAGCGGTTGGCGCTGTTGGCCCGCGTCGTCAAAATTGTCCGCGGATAGCCAGGTCTCGAAAGCTGCGCGAACACGTGGCCATTCACTATCTACAATTGAATACCAGGCAGTATCCCTGTTGCGCCCTTTGTAATGGGTCGCCTGACGAAACACACCTTCAAAGGTAAAGCCCAGCCGTTTGGCCGCATGGCAGGATGGCGCGTTTAGCGCATCGCATTTCCATTCGTAGCGGCGATATCCCAACTCGTCGAACACGCGGCGCATCATCAGATACATGGTCTCGGTTGATTGTGGTTTGCGCTGCAGAAGGGGCGAGAAATGGATGTGTCCGACCTCGATAGCGCCGGCTGCGGGTTCAATCCTTAGAAAAGATGCCATTCCGACCGGGATATCGTCCTGATCCAGTATTGTGTGGAACATCGGGTCAGCGTCCATGCAATTGGCCTGCGCCCACTCAAAAAAGTCGTTTTCGCGTTCAAACGGGCCATACGGCAGATAGGTCCAGTTACGCCCATCCGTATCGTTGGCAAACGCCCGAAACAGTCCGGGCGCATGCCGATTCACATCCAGTGGCACGACTGAACAGTAAAGGCCCTCCATCGGTGTGTAAGGCGGTGTCGGGCGCGGAAAGTCGCCCTCTACCGGCCATCCGATGGGTTGTCCAAGGTCGTTCGTTTCGTGCCCTGTCATGGTCAGGCGCTGGCTTTGGACAGTGCTTGATCCAAATCGGCAATCAGGTCGTTTACGTCCTCAATCCCGATGGACACGCGGACCACATTTGGACCTGCGCCTGCAGCCTCTTGCTGCTCTGGGGTCAATTGACGGTGGGTGGTCGAGGCTGAGTGGATGATCAGCGACCGCGCATCGCCCAGGTTGGCCACGTGACTGAATATCTCCAGCGCGTTGACCAACTTGATACAGGCATCATACCCACCCTTGACCGCGAATGTGAACAGCGCGCCTGCACCCCGTGGGTAATGCTTTTTAACCCTGTCCTGATAAGGTGACGACGGCAGACCTGCGTAGGTCACGTACTCCACCCGGTCATCCGCCTCCAGCCATGCGGCGAGCTTCAGTGCGTTCTCGACGTGACGCTCCATCCGTAGCGACAAGGTTTCGATCCCCATCAGTGTGTAATGCGCCGCCTGCGGGTTCATTGTCATGCCCAGATCGCGCAAGCCGATGGCAATGCCATGGAAGGTGAAGGCCAACGGCCCGAAAGTCTCGTGGAACTTCAACCCGTGATAGGCCTGTTCCGGTTGACTGAGCGAAGGGAACTTGTCATTCGCCGACCAGTCGAACTTGCCTGAATCCACGATGCAACCACCCGTTACAGTGCCATTGCCGGTCAGGTATTTCGTGGTCGAGTGCACCACTAGTGTCGCGCCATGTTCAATAGGACGACAGAGGTAAGGCGTGGCCGACGTGTTGTCGACGATCAGCGGAATGCCAGCGCCATCGGCCACATCTGCCAAAGCGCGGATGTCTGTGACATAGCCGCCGGGGTTGGCGATGGATTCGCAGAACACCGCGCGGGTGTTGTCATCGATGGCAGCCTTGACTGCGTCCAGATCGTCAGTGTCCACGAACTTCGCCGACCATCCAAAGCGTTTGATCGTCTGGCTGAACTGCGTGACCGTGCCGCCATACAAGCGGGTTGAGGCGACGACGTTGCAGCCTGGCCCCATCAGCGGAAACAGCGCCATGATCTGGGCTGCGTGGCCGGATGAACAGCAAACTGCGCCAACGCCCCCTTCCAGCGTTGCAACACGCTCCTGCAATACGGCGACGGTTGGGTTTGTAAGGCGGGAATAGATGTACCCGACTTCTTGAAGATTGAACAAAGCTGCGGCATGGTCCGCATCCCGGAACACGTAAGCCGTCGTTTGATAGATCGGTGTCTGACGTGCTCCGGTGGCCGGGTCAGGGCGGGCGCCCGCGTGAATTTGCAATGTGTCGAAACCGTAGGTCGGGCCATCAGACATCTTGAACATCTCCTATTGGAATTCGTTTGGTCGAATCTGTAGGGCATTGCCCGCCTGCGCACAACGATCCTGTCAGCGCATCCACAGGCCTTTGCTTTTGATCCGGTTGCGATACACCTGCTCGCGTTTCGGCAGGTTGTCCTGATCGAACATCTCGCGAATTTTCTTGCCTTTGCCTTGAACCACCAGTTTTTTCAATGGGTCGTAGTTTTTCAGAACTTTTTTCACCCTATTCGGCGCCACAACCGTTTCCAGAACCTCGATCACATGATCGCTTTCGCGGGCATAGAGCAGCGGGAACAGGCGATAGTGGCAGCTGACCGAACCATCCAGCAAACCGTCCGGCAAGGCATCCCGCCCGCCACCAAAGGAATGGATCACCAGGGGCAAAGCTGCCTGATCTAACCATGGATCCAGGTTTTGTCCGACTAACTCGGGTATGGCTTCATTGCGGATGGCCAGGGCGTATTCAAGAAACCGTTCGCCGAACTGACGCGGGCATTTGTAGAAGAAAAACCCTGCATTGAAGTACAGGTAACGACGCCAGTGATCATGTGGCTGGCTGTCATCCACCGAGCTTTTGAGATCCAGCCCAAAACGGTCGTAGAGCGCGCGCCAAATCCCGTCAAATCCGGGTCCATAGAGTGTCGGCTTTGGCCAGGTACCTTCGACCTTCAGCGACGCGCCGGGTCGGTCAAAGTCGAACGGCACGCCGTTCAAATCACCTGTTATCAGAGTGTCGGTATCAAAGAACACAAACGGCTCTCCTTCGGGCATGGCAAGAAGTGCTTCGATCTTGTTGCCATAAGGGTAGCTTTCACCGAAAACGTGCGAGTCAAACGGCAGTATCTCGGCATCCAACTGACCCAACACCTTTAGAACGTCTTCGTTTTGAAGGCTTGGATTCTGGCTCCAACGCGGCCCCGGTTTGGGGGTGGCGACATACAGTTTCCCTTCGAAGTCGGGCGACGAATGCCGCAGGGACGCGGCGAACAACACAGCTTCGTATTGAAGGCGATTGTTTTGCCCAATGACGACGATGTTGAATTTCTGCGTAAGTGCCTGCATTCCAGCCCGATCCTGTTGGGGGTCTGTTTTCCGGCCCCTCTCATCGGAATTACAGTAAGCGACAAGGGGCGTCAAAAGATGTTGGTTTGAATTTCGATCAAACCAATCCATTTTGGGACATGACGGCTGTTCAGGAGAGAGATGATGCGGGTCAATGCAGACTTCACCAAACGTGTTGCGGTCCATTTTGATGAGACCGATTGGGTGGCGTCCCCAGCAACCGGGGTAGACCGCAAGATGCTGGACCGGATCGGAGACGAAGTTGCGCGTGCGACCACGATCGTACGATTTGCCCCCGGCAGCGCCTTTGCCGCGCATACGCATGATGGTGGCGAGGAGTATCTGGTTCTGGACGGCGTGTTTCAGGATGAAAGCGGAGATTTCCCCGTGGGTAGTTATGTGCGCAACCCGCCGACCACGTCGCATACGCCATCAGCGATGGCAGGCGCGACAATTCTGGTCAAGTTGCATCAGTTTGATCCGCAAGACCGAACAGAAGTTCATCGCTCGATCAGCGGTGATGATGACCTGCAGCTGTTTCAGGACGCGCATGAGGATGTGCGGGTTCAAACTTGGCGCGCCGGTGAGGTCGTCCAATTGGATGCTGATCAGGGGCTGGAGGTCTTTGTCGTGGACGGCAGTTTTGCCGAAGGGGGCGAAGAATTCTCGGTTTGGGATTGGCTGCGCCTGCCGCCGGGAACGCAATCTCAGGCTATCGCAGGAGAGGGCGGAGCACGTGTTTGGACCAAATCCGGTCACCTGAGCAGCATGGTTTGAGTTAAAAGCTGCACGAAATTGAGGCGATTTTCGCTGGAATCCGGGTCTGTGGCTCGGATTTTTCATTTTTTGACCATTTGGCAAATTTTACCAATTGATAAAAAATGAGAATATGGCAAGCTGGTGCCATAACGAACATATCTACAGGGAGTAGAGTGATGGCACAGGGCCAGATGGCACCCGGCATTGTCTCCGGGCGGCTTTCCAGCGATGAGCTGACCTCGAATTTCAGCGATCTGCATGCGCCATTGGCGCCGCACGAAGCTGCGGTTGCGGCTGATCGTTGTTATTTTTGCTACGACGCGCCATGTATCACGGCCTGTCCGACGGATATCGATATACCGCTTTTTATTCGCCAGATTCAGGCAGGTCAGCCGCAGGCGGCCGGGCGAACGATCTTGGAACAGAACATTCTGGGTGGCATGTGCGCCCGCGTGTGCCCGACCGAGACACTGTGTGAAGAAGCCTGCGTGCGCGAAGCGGCCGAGGGTAAACCGGTTGAGATCGGACGCTTGCAACGCTTTGCCACCGACGACCTGATGGCCACAGGCGAGCATCCTTTTGAACGCGCGCCGGTGACCGACAAGACAGTCGCGGTGATCGGGGCAGGGCCTGCGGGTCTGGCTTGTGCGCACCGTTTGGCGATGTTGGGCTATGACGTGGTGATCCACGAAACCAAGCCCAAGCCGGGCGGCCTGAACGAGTACGGAATCGCAGCCTACAAATCGACCAATGATTTTGCGCAGGCCGAGGTTGATTGGCTGCTGAAGATTGGCGGCATAGCAATCGAAACCGGTTCGGTCCTGGGTGAGACGATCTCATTGCAAGGGCTGCAGGAAAACTATGACGCCGTCTTCTTGTCCATTGGCCTTGCCGGGGTAAACGCTCTGCGGTCGCAAGGTGCCGAGAAAGAGGGCGTGCGACATGCGGTCGATTTCATATCGGACGTACGGCAGGCGTCAGATCTGGCGCATCTGCCCGTCGGGCGCAATGTCGTGGTGATTGGCGGCGGAATGACGGCTGTAGACGCGGCTGTGAAATCCAAGCTGCTGGGCGCGGAACATGTGACGATAGCATATCGTCGCGGTCGCGATGCAATGGGGGCCAGCCGGTACGAGCAGGACCTTGCAGCCTCGCATGGGGTGCGGATCATGACCAATGTCCAGCCGGTTGCAATCCATGGAAATGGCGCGGCAGCAGAGATTGAGTTGGAATACACCGCCAGCCAAGACGGAAAACTGTCCGGGACCGGAGAAACTATCCGGGTGCAGGCGGATCAGGTCCTCAAGGCGATTGGCCAAACCCTGGAAGGTGCACCGGAAGGGTTGACCTTGGACGGAAACAAGATCGCTGTCAGCGGTGCCGGGCGGACGTCGATTTCCGGTGTCTGGGCGGGCGGAGACTGCGCCACAGGCGGGGAAGACCTGACCGTGACAGCAGTTGCCGAAGGTCGGGATGCCGCGATGGACATCCACGCAACGCTTGTTTCGTGATAGGGTGAGACATCCAACTCTCCTATATCGCTGAGGTATCCTCATGTCCCAGATCGAAGATGCAGTTGCTCAACACTACACAACCGGTGCCCTGACAGAACGGGTGCGCGACGCCTTGCAGGCCAGTGGCGTTGATCCTGATGCGGCGACGGTCGCGGACCTGAAGGCTGGTGATGAGTTCCACACGGGCGGAGTTGCGGCGACAGATCATTTGTTTGCCCAGCTTGCACCAACCCATGCCACGCGCGTCTTGGATATTGGCTGCGGCATTGGTGGCACTTCGCGGTACGTCGTGGATCATTACGACTCGAAGGTCACCGGAGTTGATCTGACGCCGGAGTTTGTCGAGACGGCGATTGCGCTTAGCGACCTTGTCGGCCTGTCGCAGAAGATGAGCTTTCAGGTAGGTAGTGCGTTGGATTTACCGGTACCGGATGCTGGTTTCGATCTGGCCGTGATGTTGCATGTTGGCATGAATATCGATGACAAGGCCGGGCTGTTTTCTGAAGTGGCGCGCGCTCTGGCCACGGGCGGAACCTTCGCGTTGTTCGATGTTATGGGTGGGTCCATTGACGAACCTTTGGCGTTCCCACTGCCATGGTCGACGCTGCCCGAGACATCGTTTGTCGACTCGCCTGATGTTTACAAGAATGCGGCGGCGGCTGCGGGCATGGAACTGGTCGCGGAAAACGATCGCACGGAATTCGCGATCGCATTTTTCCAAGAGGTCTTTGAACGTGTTGCCGAAAGCGGACCAGCGCCGCTGGGGATTCACCTTATGATGGGCGAGACGGCACCTGAAAAATTCCAAAACTATGTCGCAAACCTTGAAGCCGGGCGCATTCGCCCGACGGAAATGATTTTCAAGAAAACCGGCTGAGGAGCCGGGAAGGAGTACCCATGGCCAATCTGACAACTGACTTTCTGGGAATTTCCAGCCCTAACCCATACTGGCTGGCCTCAGCACCGCCAACCGACAAGGAATACAACGTCCGCCGCGCCTTTGAGGCCGGATGGGGTGGTGTCGTTTGGAAAACTCTGGGGTCCGAAGGGCCGCCGGTCGTAAACGTGAACGGTCCGCGTTATGGCGCCATTTACGGCGCAGATCGTCGGTTGTTGGGTCTCAACAACATCGAACTGATCACCGATCGGCCACTTGAAGTGAACCTTGAAGAAATGGCCCGCGTGAAAGCCGACTACCCGGACCGCGCCCTGATCGCCTCGATCATGGTGCCGTGCGAGGAAGAGGCCTGGAAAGCTATTCTGCCGCGCGTCGAAGAAACCGGAGCAGATGGAATTGAGCTGAACTTTGGCTGTCCCCACGGGATGAGCGAACGCGGTATGGGCGCCGCCGTTGGGCAAGTACCTGAATATATCGAGATGGTCACCCGGTGGTGCAAAAAATACTATGATCGGCCGGTCATCGTGAAGCTGACGCCAAACATCACTGATGTTCGCAAGCCTGCTGCCGCAGCCAAAAATGGCGGTGCAGACGCGGTGTCGCTGATCAACACGATTAATTCGATCACCAGCGTCAATCTGGACACGTTCAGCCCTGAACCCTCGATCGATGGTAAGGGCAGCCATGGCGGATATTGCGGGCCGGCGGTCAAGCCGATTGCTTTGTCGATGGTGTCTGAGATTGCCCGCGATCCTGATACGCATGGTCTACCAATTTCGGGCATCGGAGGCGTGACCACCTGGCGCGACGCAGCGGAATTCATATCTTTGGGATGCGGCAATGTTCAGGTCTGCACGGCGGCCATGACATATGGTTTTAAGATCATTGATGAACTGACTGCCGGGCTGTCTGAATGGATGGATGAAAAAGGGTATTCCAACGTCTCTGAAGTTGTTGGCCGCGCGGTTCCGAATGTGACGGACTGGCAGTATCTGAACCTCAACTACATCGCCAAGGCGAAGATTGATCAGGATCAGTGCATCAAATGCGGCCGGTGCTATGCCGCCTGCGAGGACACCAGCCACCAGGCAATTTCAATAGCGCCTGACCGTGTATTCGAAGTGATCGACGAAGAATGCGTCGCCTGTAACCTCTGCGTAGATGTGTGCCCGGTTGAGGGGTGCATCTCGATGGTGCCGATGGACGCCGGTGAAGTGGATCCGCGCACGGGCACCGTTGTGCAGAAAGAATATGCCAACTGGACAACACATCCCAACAACCCAATGGCCAAAGCGGCCGAATAGCGGAATGCAGGTTAGATAACTCGCAAAAAAGGGGCCGGTTCACGGCCCTTTTTCATGGGGCGAGAAGCTTCCGATATAGCGTATCAATGAACGGTTCAGCACCTTCAAAGGGATCTTCATCCCCTAGGATTGCCCGAACTTGCACATCAAAATCAGCGTAATGCTGCGTCAACGCCCAGATCGAAAAGATCAGGTGGTGGGGATGAAGACGCGCAATCTTTCCCTGGTCCATCCAGTGTGTCAGAATTTCGGACTTCTCATCGACCAAAACCCTCAGGTCATTCGACAATGCCTGGTGAATGCGCGGCGCGCCCTGCACCAACTCGTTGGCGAACAGGCGGCTTTCCCTTGGTAACTCGCGGCTCATCTGAAGCTTGCGATGAACATAGGACAGGATTTCCTGCAGCGGGTCTCCGGTTTCGTCCAGATCATGTAGCGGGGCAAGCCAGACGTCGAGCAAGCCGGACAGCAACGCCGTGTGGATCGCCTCTTTCGACGGAAAGTAATACAAAAGGTTTGGCTTGCTCAGGCCTGCCTCGGCCGCAATCTGATCCACGGTTGCACCGAGAAATCCATGCGCTGAAAACACGTTCAGGGCGGCCTCGATAATCGCAGCGCGATTCTTTTTCTGTATTCGGGTCGGTGCGCGGTCTTTGGGCATGTTTCCAGCGTGTCTCTTTTTCCGTCATGCAGATGCGAAATACGCCGAAAATTTCGGCTGTGTCGCGCAATTTCTTGACTGATGTCGAACCCGTGATAGCGTGAGTTTGACCAGATGGTCAAATCAAGACACCAAAAGCGAGCCAAATCGCAAGCAACAGGGGAAAGACTATGGCAGCTCCGGCGCAAAATCTCAGGATTAATGGCGATAGGCTATGGGATAGTCTGATGGAGATGGCCAAGATCGGTCCCGGTGTTGCGGGCGGCAACAATCGCCAGACCTTGACGGATGATGACGCCGAGGGGCGTGCCCTGTTTCAAACGTGGTGCGAGGACGCTGGATGCACAATGGGACTGGACCAGATGGGCAACATGTTTGCCCGGCGCGAGGGCACCGAGCCTGAGGCCTTGCCGGTCTATGTCGGATCGCATCTGGATACGCAGCCGACTGGCGGCAAATACGATGGTGTGCTGGGGGTGTTAGGCGGCTTGGAAATTATCCGTACCCTGAATGATTTGGGCATCAAAACGAAACACCCGATAATAGCGACCAACTGGACCAATGAAGAAGGCACGCGCTATGCCCCGGCTATGTTGTCCTCGGGCGTCTTTGCCGGCATGCACACGCAGGATTGGGCCTATGACCGCGAGGATGCCGAGGGGAAAAAGTTCGGCGATGAATTAAACCGGATCGGCTGGCGCGGCGATGAAGAGGTTGGCGCACGCAAGATGCACGCTTTTTTCGAGCTGCACATTGAACAGGGACCAATCCTTGAAGCCGAAGAAAAGGATATCGGCGTCGTCACGCACGGGCAGGGCCTTAGCTGGACGCAAATCACCATAACCGGCAAGGATGCGCATACCGGGTCAACCCCGATGCCGATGCGCAAGAACGCCGGGCTGGCGATGGCGCGGGTCTTGGAAAAAGTGGATGAAATCGCATGGTCCCACGCGCCACATGCGGTTGGCGCGGCGGGGCATATCGACGTCTATCCGAACTCTCGCAACGTCATCCCCGGCAAGGTGGTGTTCACGGTCGATCTGCGATCACCTGATCTGGACGTGATCACGGATATGGAAAACCGCCTGCGTGTTGCAGCGGAAGACATTGTCGAAGAAATGGGTCTGCAGATCGAGTTCGAGAAAGTTGGCGGGTTTGATCCTGTAACATTCGACGATGCCTGCGTTGCTGCAGTGCGCAGCGCTGCCGAGCGGTTGGGCTATTCCCATACCGATATCATCTCGGGCGCGGGGCATGATGCCTGCTGGATCAACCGGGTGGCGCCGACGGCCATGGTCATGTGCCCCTGTGTTGATGGGCTCAGTCACAACGAAGCTGAAGAGATCAGCAAAGACTGGGCCACAGCAGGGGCGGATGTTCTGTTGCATGCCGTCGTCGAAACGGCAGAGATTGTGGGATAGGGGGCTCTGCCCCCGGTCGCCCGTTGGGCGACTCCCCCGGGATATTTCTGGCCAGATGAAGCAAGCGGCGAAGACCGCATCAGGGAGTTGAAAATGAGCACTGTCATCAAGAACGGAACAGTCGTTACCGCTGATCTGACATACAAGGCGGATGTTATGGTCGAAGGCGGTGTCATCACCGAGATCGGTTTGGATCTTAAAGGCGACAAGGAACTGGATGCCACCGGCTGTTACGTGATGCCCGGCGGGATCGACCCGCATACGCATCTGGAAATGCCGTTTATGGGCACTTATTCCAGTGATGATTTCGAAAGCGGTACGCGTGCAGCGCTGGCGGGCGGGACTACGATGGTGGTCGATTTCGCTTTGCCGAACCCGGGTGAAAGCCTGCTGGACGCGCTGAAGCGCTGGGACAACAAATCGACGCGTGCGAATTGCGATTATTCGTTCCACATGGCTGTCACATGGTGGGGCGAACAGGTGTTTGACGACATCAAGACGGTGATCGAAACACGCGGCATCAACACATTCAAGCACTTCATGGCCTACAAGGGCGCGCTGATGGTGAATGATGACGAATTGTTTTCCTCGTTCAAGCGGTTGGCCGAACTTGGTGGTATCGCAATGGTGCATGCCGAGAATGGTGATGTGGTCGCGGAACTGAGCGCCAAGCTACTGGCTGAGGGCAATACCGGGCCGGAGGCACACGCCTATTCCCGTCCACCGCAAGTTGAAGGAGAGGCCACCAATCGCGCGATCATGATCGCCGATATGGCGGGTGTACCGCTTTACGTCGTCCACACGTCCTGCGAAGAGGCGCACGAAGCGATCCGTCGCGCCAAGATGCAGGGCAAGCGGGTTTGGGGCGAACCTTTGATCCAGCACCTGACGCTGGATGAGAGCGAGTATTTCAACCCTGACTGGGACCATTCTGCGCGTCGTGTCATGAGCCCGCCTTTCCGTAACAAGCAGCATCAAGACAGCTTGTGGGCTGGTCTACAATCAGGCTCACTAAGCGTTGTGGCGACTGACCACTGTGCCTTTACGACCGAGCAAAAACGCTATGGCGTTGGGGATTTCACCAAGATTCCCAACGGTACAGGGGGGCTGGAGGACCGGATGCCGATGTTATGGACCAACGGTGTGGGGACTGGACGTTTGACTCCGAACGAGTTCGTTGCGGTCACTTCAACAAACATTGCCAAGATATTGAATTGCTATCCTAAAAAGGGGGCAATTTTGGTTGGTGCGGATGCGGACATCGTCGTCTGGGATCCGGAGAAATCCAAGACGATCAGCTCTGACAGCCAGCAATCTGCCATCGACTACAATGTGTTTGAGGGCAAAGAGGTCAGAGGGCTGCCGCGCTTCACACTCACACGAGGTCAGGTAGCGGTGCATGACGGCGAAATCCGAACGGAGGAAGGTCATGGCGACTTTGTTGCGCGGGAACCGAACAGCCATGTCAACAAAGCGCTGAGTACGTGGAAAGAGCTGACGGCGCCGCGGCCGGTTGAGCGGTCGGGTATACCGGCGACGGGCGTATGACGTGCACGGGTCGCATATCTTGCGGCCCAATGCCAACTCTTTTCAAGGCAATGGAATGAATACTGAAAGCACGACCCAGCCCGTTATCGAGGCAAGGCAGCTGGACCTCACTTTCCAGACAAATGACGGACCTATTCATGCACTCAAAGATGTAGGCCTGACGATCAACAAGGGCGAGTTCGTTAGTTTCATCGGGCCCTCGGGCTGTGGCAAAACCACTTTTTTGCGCTGTATCGCGGCGCTTGAGGCGCCGACCGGGGGGACACTTACCGTAAATGGTATGACCCCTGATGAAGCGCGCCGGAACCGCGCTTATGGCTATGTGTTTCAGGCTGCGGGTCTCTACCCGTGGCGGACCATTGCAAAGAACGTCAAACTGCCGCTTGAGATCATGGGCTACTCGGCTGCAGAGCAAGCGGAGCGGGTCAGAAACGTCCTGGAACTCGTTGATCTCGAAGGGTTCGGTGGGAAATTCCCTTGGCAGCTTTCGGGGGGCATGCAGCAACGTGCAAGCATCGCGCGGGCACTGGCATTTGATGCTGACATTCTTCTCATGGACGAACCGTTTGGTGCGCTGGATGAGATCGTAAGGGATCATCTGAATGAACAGCTGCTGGCCCTTTGGGCGCGCACGGAAAAGACCATTGGCTTTGTAACGCACTCGATCCCAGAGGCGGTCTATCTGAGCACCAAGATTGTGGTGATGAGCCCCAGGCCCGGGCGGATCACCGATGTGATTGACAGCCCGTTGCCCAAGGAAAGACCGCTGGACATCCGTGATACGCCAGAGTTTATCGAAGTCGCCCACCGAGTCCGCGAGGGTTTGCGGGCCGGGCACGGAGATGACGTCTGATGGCGGGTGCCGACATAAGAAGAGCAACGCAGGATGACATTTCGGCCTGTGGGCATGTCATTTCGACATGGGCGGCGCAGACTGATTGGATGCCGGACGAGCTGCCGGAAGAAGTGATGACGGCCTTGATCCGCGAAGCTTTCCCAAGCCGGAAAATCTGGGTCGCAGGCGACCCGGTGGATTGTTACATGTCCGTTGATCCCAAAGAAAACAAAGTCGGTGCCTTGTACTGTCTGCGAACCGGACAAGGGATCGGGAAGCAATTGTTAGACAAAGCCAAGACAGGTCGCGACTACCTTTGGCTGACGACCCATGAGCCAAACAAATCCGCACAAAGATTCTATCGGCGCGAAGGGTTTGAGGCAACGGGAATGGAACCGCCGACACCGCCCGAGACTTTGCCGGTAATCCGGATGGAGTGGCGGGCATGAAGCAGGTTTTTGCAATCCTGACCGTGATCGCCGCGATTGTCGTGCTTTGGTACGCCGCCTGTGTTCCAATGAACATCAAAGGCGTTCTGACCGAACAGGAACGCGCTGGGGCCGAAGTACAGCCCCCGTCGGCCAAAGACCGTCGGGATATGAGCGAGATCGGCCTGACACTAGACAACAACTTTGCCATTCCGGCCACGTGGGCACAGGACCGCCCGCGTCTGCCCGCGCCACATCAGGTCGCGGTAGAGCTGTGGGAAACGACTGTTCTCAAAAAGATCACTTCAAAACGGTCCTTGATCTATCACGCCTGGGTCACGCTCAGCGCAACAATGCTGGGATTTGCGATTGGCACAGGGCTGGGCATTCTGTTGGCCGTTGGGATTGTGCATAGCCGTGTGATGGATCTGTCGGTCATGCCCTGGGCCATCGTCAGTCAGACCATTCCGATCATCGCGTTGGCACCGATGATCATTGTAGTTCTGTATTCGGTGGGCATTCAGGGGATTATTCCCAAGGCAGTGATCTCGGCCTATCTGAGTTTTTTCCCTGTCGTCGTTGGGATGGTCAAAGGCCTGCGCAGCCCAGATGCGATGCAGCTTGACCTTCTACAGACCTACAACGCAACCAGGGGGCAGGGGTTTTGGAAACTGCGTCTGCCTGCATCGATGCCTTACCTGTTCACGTCGCTCAAGATCGGTATCGCCGCGTCGCTGGTCGGCGCAATTGTCGGAGAGTTGCCAACTGGCGCGGTCGCTGGATTGGGTGCGCGACTTTTGGCGGGCAGCTATTACGGTCAAACGGTCCAAATTTGGTCAGCTCTGTTTGCGGCTGCCATTCTGGCTGCGTGTCTGGTCGGGCTACTTGGCCTGATGGAGCGATCAGTGCTTAAGAGGATGGGGATGGCGCAATGATGTTGGTGCTACTTGCATTCGGTCTTTGGCTGCTTGGCTGGTGGTTGAACAGTCGTCTGGCCAGCGGACCGCAAGCCGACACGCGTATGGTCCGGTTTCTGGCTCCGTTGATCTTTGGTCTGACAATCATTGGGATATGGGAGTTGTTGGTGCGCGGGCTCGAAGTACCTTTGGTCATTCTGCCCGCACCATCCCTGATCGCCGTGCGTTTTGCCGACAGCTTACCCATCCTGTGGGCAGATTTTGTTCAGACCATAATCAAGGGGGCACTCAGCGGATACCTCCTTGGGTGTGGCGCGGCGTTCCTAATGGCGATTGCGGTGGATCGCTGGGATTTTCTGCGCCTTGGTCTGTTGCCGGTTGGCAATTTCGTGGCGGCCTTGCCGATCGTCGGGACCGCGCCCATTCTGGTGATGTGGTTCGGGTTTGACTGGCATTCCAAGGCGGCCGTCGTGGTTGTAATGGTCTTTTTTCCCATGTTGGTGAACACTGTCGCTGGGCTGCGCGAGGCCACGGCCATGCAACGTGATCTTATGGAGACTTACGCGGCGAGTTATTGGCAAAGCTTCCTGAAACTACGTCTGCCTGCCGCGATGCCATTCATTTTCAACGGGTTGAAGATTTCCACCACTCTGGCGTTGATCGGCGCTATCGTGGCAGAGTTCTTTGGCTCGCCCACTTTGGGCATGGGGTTTCGGATATCGACCAGCGTCGGGCAATTGTCACTCGACATGGTCTGGGCCGAGATCGTTGTGGCCGCGCTGGCTGGTACAGCGTTTTACGGATTGGTCGCGATGATCGAAAAAGCGGTGACGTTCTGGCACCCATCGCAACGCGGATAACAAAGGAAATACTTCAACAGACCCCGTGAACGGGGCGCAATTAGCAACTAGGAGAAATGAAGATGAATAAGCTACTCAGCGGGGCGGTTGCCGCCTTTAGCCTGGCCGCCAGCGCAGCGCTTGCTGCGGATGAGGTGACGTTACAGCTCAAGTGGGTCACACAAGCGCAGTTCGCAGGCTATTACGTGGCCAAGGACAAAGGCTTTTACGAAGAAGAGGGTCTGGATGTCACCATTTTACCCGGCGGTCCCGACATCGCACCGACACAGGTGATCGCGGGGGGCGGGGCCGACGTGACTGTCGAATGGATGCCAGCAGCCTTGGCCGCACGGGAAAAAGGCCTGCCTTTGGTTAACATCGCGCAGCCGTTCAAAAGCTCGGGTATGATGCTGACCTGCTGGAAAGATGCTGGCATTGCCGAACCTGCGGACCTCAAGAACCGCACGCTGGGCGTTTGGTTCTTCGGCAATGAATTCCCGTTCATGAGTTGGATGAGCCAGTTGGGCATCGACACCGGCGGCAAGAGTGAAAGCGGTGTCGAGGTACTGAAGCAGGGCTTTAACGTCGATCCACTGCTACAGCGTCAGGCCGATTGCATTAGTACCATGACCTATAACGAATACTGGCAGGTCATCGACGCGGGTGTTGCTCCGGAAGAACTTGTGACTTTCAAATACGAGGACCAGGGCGTGGCGACACTGGAAGATGGCTTGTATGTGCTTGAGGAAAACCTGAGCGATGCTGCCTTTGTCGACAAGATGGAGCGCTTCGTCCGTGCCTCGATGAAGGGGTGGAAATACGCGGAAGAAAACCCGGATGAAGCGGCTGATATTGTGCTTGAGAATGACGAAACCGGTGCGCAGACCGAAGAGCATCAGAAACGCATGATGGGCGAGATTGCCAAGCTGACGGCAGGCTCAAACGGTGCATTGGATCCTGCAGATTTTGAGCGCACAGTAGGTACATTGCTTGCAGGTGGTTCGGATCCGGTGATCACCCAGCAGCCCGACGGCGCCTGGACCCATCAAATCACGGATGCGGCCCTGAACTAAAGCACCCCTTAACAACGTAGCTGAACGCGGCCCAATACGGGCCGCGTTTTTCATTCACGATGTCGGATTCGTAACTGTACTTGAGTGGGAATTGCGGTAGTATTTCAGTGAAATTACAAGCATTTCATACGATATGAGGTTCAGCGCGTAGAAAATGCAGGATTTTGCGTCAGAATTCAGCAAGGCCCTTTCTTTGATCTTCGAAGGAGACTCAGAGCTTTGGGCAATCGTGCTCTTGTCTCTGCGTGTTTCTATGTTTGCCGTGTTGATCGCTACGATTATCGGTATGCCTGTTGGGGCGGCGTTGGCTGTTGCACGGTTTCCGGGCCGACGGGTGATGATTGTGTTGATGAACGCTTTGATGGGGCTCCCGCCCGTAGTTGTGGGCCTGCTGGTATATCTTATGCTGTCGCGTTCTGGGCCGTTGGGTGTGCTTGAACTGTTGTACACACCAACCGCTATGATCCTCGCCCAAGTGGTTCTGGTCACGCCCATCATCGCCGCGTTGACGCGACAAGTGACCGAGATGTTGGCCGAGGAATATTCCGAGCAACTCAGGTCTCTGGGAGTGTCCCGGTTGTCCTCTGTCCCTGTGTTGTTATGGGACGCACGCCTTGCGCTTGTCACGGCTCTATTGGCTGGCTTCGGACGCGCGATTGCCGAAGTCGGAGCGGTGATCATCGTCGGCGGCAATATCAACCACGTCACGCGTGTCATGACCACGACCATTGCGTTGGAGACCTCGAAGGGCAATCTGGCGCTCGCGTTGGCCCTAGGTGCGATCCTGATTGGCATTGCCGTGGCCGTGAACGCCATGGTCAGCACGCTGACCCTGCGGGCCGAGCAGGAAGGATTGCGTCATGCGTGACCTGGTGTCGGAAATGACAACGTGTCTGAAAGCGCGTGAGTTACAAGTTCAGAGCAACGGAAAAACGCTGCTGGATGTTCCCGAACTGATACTGGACGGTCCGGGCCCCACTCTGATTTTGGGTCCCAACGGATCTGGAAAAAGCCTTTTGTTGCGCTGTCTGCATGGGTTGATCACTCCGAACCGGGGGCAAGTGACGCAGGATGGCACCTCACTGAATTCGGATCACAAGGCCCGTCAGGCCATGGTATTTCAACACCCGGTGTTATTGCGGCGGTCGGTGGCGGCCAATCTGGACTTTGTTCTCAGGCGGCAGGGGGTTGGTTGGACGAACCGCAAGCGACGGATTGTTGAGCTGTTGGCCGAGGGTGGCCTGGAAGGCAAATCGCGACAGTCTGCCCGATCTCTTTCTGGCGGTGAGGCGCAGCGCCTTGCCATATTGCGCGCACTGGCTCTGAACCCGGAAACTCTGCTGCTGGACGAGCCCACAAGTGCGCTTGATCCAGGCGCCACGCAAATCATCGAACGGATGGTGCTGCGCGCGTCGAAAAAGGGTGTCCGGATCGTGATGGTGACTCATGATACCGGACAGGCACGCCGTTTGGCGTCGGATGTGGTGATGATGCAGGCCGGGAATGTCGTTGAACATGGCCCAGCGAAACAGGTATTGACTGCGCCAAAAACCGAAGCATCGCGCCGTTATTTGGCAGGCGGATTGATTACTTAAAACAAAGAGACGGAGAATTTGATGTTCCGGGATTGCATTCGGGCGGCATTGGTGACCCTTGGGCTGGTGGTTGGACCCGCTTGGGCCGAGGAGCCTTTCATAGTGGTTCAATCCACAACCTCGACCCAGAACTCGGGCCTGTTGGATTTCATTCTGCCAGGGTTTGAGGCGGAAACCGGGATCGAAGTGCGTGTAGTCGCAGTGGGAACGGGTCAGGCCATCAGAAATGCCGTCAACGGTGACGGTGATGTCTTGATGGTCCATTCCAAGCCTGATGAAGAAAAGTTTGTCGCCGACGGCTGGGGGGTCGAGCGGTTTGACCTCATGTACAACGATTTCATTCTGGTTGGACCTAAGTCCGATCCGGCTGCGGTTGGGGGAGGAACTGACATATTGACTGCATTGACCGCCATCGAAGCAGTCGAAGCGCCGTTTGTTTCGCGCGGGGACGACAGCGGAACGCACAAGGCCGAGATGGGCCATTGGAGCGCTGCTGGTGTTGACCCAACAGACGCATCAGGCACGTGGTACCGGGAAACCGGATCCGGCATGGGTGCCACGTTGAATGTTGCCAGCGGAATGGATGCGTATGCCCTGACCGACAGGGCAACATGGCTGTCCTTCGGCAACAAAGGCAGCCTTGAGGTACTCGTCGAAGGAGACACGCGCCTGTTCAACCAATATGGCGTCATCCTGGTCAACCCAACAACTCACCCGCACGTGCGGGCAAATGCCGGGCAGCGGTTTATTGATTGGCTGATCGGACCGGACGGGCAAGCGGCGATTGCGTCCTACATGTTGGATGGGCAGCAGGTTTTCTTCCCAAACGCCGGTGAGTGAACAGCGCTGTGCTCATCCGCTGGCGCCGTTGTGGTGAACGCTTCCCATCTGCGCCAGATCATAGCCGCCAAATTCAGCGGATCTTTGTGCAAACCGATCAGACTGCATGAAGCGTAACAGCTTCTGCATCGGCGGATCAAAATAGGCGCGTCGCCAGATCGCCAGGTCAAGCCGTTCAGTGTGGGTGGGCACAAAGCCCAACCCGTACAGCCCCGCTAACGCACCCAAGCCAAATCCAGCATCAGCTTTGCTGTCGTGAAGGGCGACGGCAAGTTCTTCTTCGGTACGGGCGCAGGCGGGTAGGGTCTCCAGATCGTCTCTGGTCATTCCGTGCGCCTCAAGCTGCGCGTCAAACAGCCGCTGGCTGGCAGCGCTGTTCTGGCGCAAGACGACCCGACGGGCTTTGAGATCGTCGAACCCCGCAATATCCGAGACACCGGGTGCCAGCAGCAATCCGCGTTCTCTTCGGGACACTTCGTACAGAACCACCGGCGCTTCGCCGAGCGCATCGCGCAAGGATTGCGTGTTAAAGCCGTGTTCCTCGTGGATATGCAGGGCGGCAGCCTGAGCCGTGCGGGCGCCAAGGCGGCTTAACCCGTCGAATGAGCCGTCATAATAGGTGGCCAAACCTGATCCGCTTTCTCGCAGCGCCCAGTCCAGCAAAGGGTCGTGGCTGCCTGCAACGATCGGGGGCAGAGGCGGTTCCGCCACCTGCGGACCCGAGCGTGAGGCATTGAGCCAGGCGATGACTTCGACCCTGGGAAACAGCAGCTTTCCCATGGCGCGGACACAAGGGACCTCACCGGATGAAGCAAGGTCATAGGCCTTCCGCTCGCCAATGCGTAGCAGATCGGCCAGTTCCCGGGTGGTCAGATATTCGGACATTCAGTCGAGACGCACGGCAGAGCCAGAGCCCGCATCTGCGGCACTGAACCCGATCTGATCCAGCACAAACGGTGCTGCAACTGTGATGACGACCATCGCCGCGATTGCGGTGAAAAAGGCTTTCATGATCTCCTCCGGTTCAGTTTTGGTCTGCCGTTGCACGGCGCAGAAAGGCGATCAGATCGGCTCGGTCCTGCAGTTGGGCAATCCTTTGCATCGGCATTTTCGATCCCGGAATGTAGTGGTCTGGGCCCTCGTCGAAAAGGGCATTTATCGTCTCGTCATTCCAAATGATATCAGAGTCTTGCAGCGTATCCGAGTACAAATATCCCGGCAGCGTTCCAGCAGATCGCCCAAAGATGCCATGAAGGGTTGGGCCAGCGCGTCGCGCACTATCTGGCGTTAGACTATGACAGATCGAGCATTTTCGGGAAAACTGCCGTTCCCCATTCCCCATTTTTTCAGGGTTTTTCAAAAAGCTTGGTTGCGCCGTCGCCATTTGTTTCTGATCCGATAAGGCGGTAACCGGCCAGCTGTACATAGCCTCATCAATGCCGCCTACATGAAGATTCTCGCCATCGACCGAAAAAGCCAGCGCCCAAACCGGTCCACGCAAGGTTGCCCGGAAATCCTGAGCGATGCGCCATTCGACGGTGTCGATGACCATGATGTAACCTTCGCCATCCCCAACGGCCAAAAGACTTCGGTCAGGGCTGAGGGCAAGCGCCAGGATCGGGCGTCGGTCCAGTGTGAAATCGCGCTCTTCCCCGGTTTCCAGGTCTAGAATGCGGGTCACGCCATCGACTGCGCCATACGCGATCCAATTGTCTTGCGCGTTTAAAATAAGCTCATTGATGCCGAATCCATGTTCCACCAATCGGTTTGTTTCCTGTCCGTTGGACACATCCCAAATGCGCAAGGCTCCGTCCATTCCCGCTGAATAGAGCTCCGACCCATCGGGTGAAAACGCCACAGCGTTGACGCCACTGCCGGTTGGTCCAAGCGTTTGTGGATCGGACCCATCCACCGGCCAAAGACCAATCGTTCCATCCCAGCTTGCAGTGGCGACATGGGTTTTCGAGGCGGCCAAACCGACAATCTTGCCCTTATGTTGACCGACGATCCCACCACCGGGCCAACGGCGCAGGGTGAAATCGTCCCCTGCAGAGTAGATCGCTGTGCCGTTGAAGGTGACCGAGTTCACTGCGGCCTCATGCCCTTCCAGCCATTCCGGGGTCTGCCCGGTCCACAGTCCGACGGAATTGTCAAAACTGGCTGTTGCAATGCGTCCATCAGATGCAGTGGCGATCCCCATGATCGGTCCGCCATGCCCTTTCAGAGTAAAGAACTCTGCCCAGGAGGGCAGGGGCAGCAGCGCCAGGACCAGCACCAATCCCCGCATCTATTCGGCGGGTGAGGCCGATGCCTTGCTGGCCTCTTTTTCCTGAACTTCTTCAAGCCATAGCGAATGATGTTCGCGGGCCCATTGTTCTTCGACTTCGCCGGTGCCCATGGCATCAAACGCACCTTCCATGCCCACTGATCCAAGATAGATGTGTGCAAGGATGATCGCGATGAACGCATAGGCCACGATCACGTGCCAGAGCTGGGCATACTGCATTTCTTCCTGAGGTGACATCTGCGCGGGAAGGCTCAGGCCCAGCATCTGGGGCAGGCCGGTTGAGTTGGCAATTGAGAACGTCTTAGCAAACAGCGGCATCTCGAACGGAAACAGCAGCGAGAGGCCCGACAGGCTGATCGATACGCCCAGAAGAATGCAAAGCCAGAAAATGATCTTTTGCCCGGCATTGAATTTCTTGGCTGGGGGATGGCTGTTCTTGGTGAACAACCCGCCGCCGGCGGCCAGCCATTTCAGGTCTGTGCGGTTGGGTATGTTATGCGCAATCCAGTTCACGGTGACGATCACCAATCCCAGCATGAATGCCCAGGCAAGGTTGTTGTGCAGCCACTTGCACCCTTGGGCCACCATCGCAAAGCCTTCTTTTCCGAAGATAGGGATCAGGAAGTCGCGGCCATAAAGCGTCAGCAGGCCGGTAACGCCCAATACAAGAAACGACCCGGCGAACAGCCAGTGGCCGAACCGTTCGAAGCCGTTAAAGCGGGTCACGGTCCGCCCCGTTTTCTCGCCATCAATTCTGATTTTCCCACGGATCAGGAAGAACAGCAGCAAGACAACGAGCATACCGCCGAGAATATAAGTTCCGTAGTCACGCAAGGGGCCAGTGCGAAAGCTCAGCCACCACATACCGCCATCCTGAATCAGAACGCTATCGGCGGGCCCTCGGGATGACACGGTCACATCAGCCGATCCATAACGAAGCGCCCGATAGACATCGCTGTCCGACGCCACGCCGCGGGCGCCAAACTGACCCATTAGGCCTTCGACATTGCCTTGTCCGGTGTTCTCGGACCGATAACTGTCGTCCACCTTCTCGCCACGTTGACGTGCGAGAATGTCTTCCAACGTCGTAGCGCCACCGGTCGAGGTGCGTTCGTCGGTCTGAGTGACGACTTCATTGTCGCTCGATTGCGCAATAGCGCTCTGAGTCAATCCAACGGCGAACAGAAATGCGATGAGTAAGCGGAACATCTGAACCTCGGTCAAAATTCCAGATCAGGCGACCCACGTTTGCGGGTCGCCTGTTTGGTCAATGAAAGCGGTCTTAGCCGTCTTTCTGATCGTAGGCGGTGCCCCAGCCCCAAGCGCCCGAACCAAACCCGCGCGCGACGACGCGCTCGCGGTAGATGGCCGACACCACATCGCCGTCACCGGCGAGCAGGGCCTTGGTGGAACACATCTCGGCGCAGATGGGCAGTTTGCCCTCGGCAATCCGATTGCGACCATATTTGGCGAACTCTGCAGTCGAGTGCGTTTCCTCGGGACCACCGGCACAGAAGGTACATTTGTCCATCTTGCCACGTGATCCGAAGTTGCCCGCCTGTGGGTATTGCGGCGCACCGAAGGGGCACGCATAGAAGCAATAACCACAGCCAATGCACAGGTCCTTGGAATGCAGTACGACCCCTTCCTCGTTCTGATAGAAGCAGTCGACCGGGCACACCGCCATGCAAGGCGCGTCCGAGCAATGCATACAGGCCACCGAGATCGAGCGTTCGCCCGGGTCACCGTCATTGATCGTCACCACCCTGCGGCGGTTCACGCCCCACGGCACCTCGTGCTCGTTCTTACACGCGGTGACGCAGGCATTGCACTCGATGCAGCGTTCGGCGTCGCAGAGAAATTTTGCTCTTGCTGCCATTTTCTCTATTCCTCCTTACGCTGACCAGATCTTGCAGAGAGTGGCTTTGGTCTCCTGCATCTGGGTCACTGAATCATAGCCATAGGTCTGGGCGGTGTTGCTAGCTTCACCCAGTACATAGGGGTCAGCGCCTTTGGGGTACTTGTCCCGCAGGTCTTCGCCCTGGAAATGGCCGCCAAAGTGGAACGGCATGAAGGCAACACCGGCACCGACCCTGTTGGTCAGCATTGCCATCACCTTGACCTTGCCACCCTCGGGACCTTCGACCCAGACCTGAGCCCCGTCGCGAATACCAAGGTTGTTGGCATCACGGGGGTTGATCTCGACGAACATGTCCTGCTGAAGCTCGGCCAGCCACGGATTTGACCGTGTCTCATCACCGCCGCCCTCATACTCAACCAGACGACCAGACGTGAGGATTATTGGATAATCCTTTGAAAAGTCGTTCTTTTGGATCGATGCGTAAAGCGTGGGTAGGCGATAGGCCTGACGGTCCTCGTAGGTCGGATAGTCCTCAACCAGATCGCGCCGGTTCGTGTAGAGCGGTTCGCGATGCAGTGGGATCGGATCCGGGAAGGTCCAGACAACCGCGCGGGCCTTGGCGTTCCCGAAGGGCGCACAGCCATGCTCGATTGCAACCCGCTGGATGCCGCCGGACAGGTCGGTTTTCCAGTTGGTTTCCGGCCCCGCAACGGCGTCGATTGCCGCGCGTTCCTCGGACGTTAGATCTCCGTCCCAGCCAAGGTCCATTAGCATCTGCATCGTGAATTCGGGATAGCCATCCTGAATTTCCGAGCCGACGCTATAGACCCCTTCAGCCAGCAGGTTGTTACCGTCCCGTTCCACGCCAAAACGGGCGCGGAAGGTCAGACCACCTTCGGCCACCGGTTTCGACATGTCATAGAGGTTTGGTGTCCCTGTATGACCCATCTCTGCCGTACCCCAGCAAGGCCAGGGGAGGCCGTAGTATTCGCCGTCGTTCGGGCCGCCAATCGCCTGCAGCGTGGTTCTGTCGAACGTGTGCTGATTGGCCATATGGCTTTTCAAACGCTCCGGCGACTGACCTGTATAACCGATGGTCCAGAGGCCCGAGTTGAACTCGCGCGTGATGCTCTCGACATTCGGGGTCTCGGCGTCTTCCATTTCGATATTGCGGAAGAAGCGGTCAGCCCAGCCAAACTTGTTGGCGAACTTGGCCATGATGACCTCGTCCGGCAGGCTTTCGAACAGCGGATCGACCACCTTATCGCGCCACTGCAGCGAGCGGTTCGAGGCCGTGACCGAGCCACGGGTTTCGAACTGCGTACAGGCCGGCAGCAGGTAAACGCCATCGGTGCGGTCATGCATAACAGCGGAAACAGTTGGGTACGGGTCGATGACGACCAGCATGTCCAGCTTTTCCATCGCCGTCTTCATTTCCGTCCCGCGCGTTTGCGAGTTCGGTGCGTGGCCCCAAAGAACCATGGCGCGGACATTGTTGTCCTGATCCATATTTCCGGGGTCTTCCAGAACACCATCGATCCAGCGAGAGACTGGGATGCCGCGCTCGTTCTGCAGCGGTTTGTCCTTGCCTTCCTTGTCCTTGATCGTGGCGAACTGACCAGCCAGCCACTCGGGTTCTTCGCCCCAAACGCGTGCCCAATGGCCCCATGCGCCTTTCGACAGGCCGTAATAGCCGGGCAGGGTATGGGACAGAACACCAAGATCTGTCGCGCCCTGCACGTTGTCATGGCCGCGGAAGATGTTGGTGCCACCACCCGAGGTGCCCATGTTGCCAAGCGCAAGCTGCAGCACGCAATAGGCGCGGGTGTTGTTATTGCCATTGGTATGCTGGGTGCCACCCATACACCAGATCACGGTGCCGGGGCGGTTGTTGACCATAGTCCGCGCCACGCGTTTCAGCTGTGAACCCGGTACGCCGGTGACGCGCTCGGTCTCTTCCGGCGTCCAGTTGGCGACCTCTTCACGGATCTGATCCATGCCCCAGACACGGGTGCGGATGAACTCTTTGTCCTCCCAGCCGTTGTCGAAGATATGCCACAGCATCCCCCAAATCAGCGCCACATCGGTGCCGGGGCGGAAGCGAACATATTCATCGGCATGCGCTGCGGTGCGGGTAAAGCGCGGGTCGCAGACGATCAGCGGTGCATTGTTCTGCTCTTTCGCGCGCAGAACGTGCAGCAGTGAGACCGGATGCGCCTCGGCCGGGTTGCCGCCGATGATGAAGATGGCCTTGGAGTTATGGATATCGTTGTACGAATTGGTCATGGCGCCGTAGCCCCATGTGTTCGCGACACCCGCAACGGTGGTCGAGTGGCAGATACGGGCCTGATGATCCACGTTGTTCGTGCCCCAATAGGCGGCGAATTTGCGGAACAGATAAGCCTGTTCGTTGTTATGCTTCGCGGATCCTAGCCAATAGACACTGTCAGGGCCGGATTCTTCACGAATAGACATCATGCCGTCGCCGATCTCGTTGATCGCCTCTTCCCAGCTGATGCGCTTCCACTCGCCGCCTTCCTTTTTCATCGGATACTTCAGACGGCGTTCGCCATGGGCGTGCTCGCGGACCGAGGCCCCCTTGGCGCAGTGCGCACCCAGGTTGAAGGGGCTGTCCCAGCCGGGTTCCTGCCCGATCCAGACGCCGTTCTGCACTTCGGCAACGACGGTACAGCCCACTGAGCAGTGGGTGCAGACTGATTTGATGTTTTCGACGGCCTGATTGGCCGCTGTCTGGGCGCTGGCTGGCGTCACGGTTCCACCCGTAGCGCTGATCGCGGCAAGGCCGCCGATCGTCAGGCCCGAGCCACGCAGGAACGCGCGGCGATCGACGGTTTTCTCGCCGACCTGGGACAGGATACTTGTCCGCTGGGGGCGTCTCGCAACCCCGGTGGTCTTTTTCCTAAGCATTTCTTTCCTCCCTTGCTGGCCATGTAAGCCATGGCTGGCTTGGTACTTCTCGAAACCGACGTCAGGGCCAATCGCAACCGTCTGTCGGGTATGACGCCGTCCGGTTTAGAACCGGGCGCTGTCCAGGTATGCGCGCGTGTGCGCGGTGTCCTGCATGCGGGTATCATCCGTCGGCAGCTCGGCTGCTTCGGCCTCTCCGCTCAGGCTGACTGCGGCAACGGCAGCGGGCGCTGCGGTTCCGGCCAGTTTGAGGAAGTCGCGGCGCGTGGCACCTTCTTCCTTGGTCTTGCTCATGGGGGTCTCCTTTCCCATTTGCGGTGTGGCACCCGTCGGGTACCGGTGAATGGCGGGCTATGCCGCCGTCATTCGAAACGCTTCACGTTCGATCTCCATAAAGACCCGACCGGCCGTACCGACCGAGGCATAGAGAACCGAGTTTTCAGCGGCTTCCAAATCCGAATAGAAATGCGCGGCCCACGGGCCGATGTGCTTGTTCCAAAACTCTTTTTGCTCATCCAGCGAAGCGGGAGCGCCAAAGCGGCCCACGATCATTCCGGCCATCATCTCCATCAGCGAGGCGATGTTATCCTCGGGTTCGAACACATTCTGGGCGCGCGTCACACCGCGCGCGGCCATATCGTTGCGCAACTGCGCCAATGGCTTTTCGTTCAGGAACCCTGTCAGGTAGAAGCTTGCGTAAGGCAGAAGCTCTCCGCGTCCAAGGCCGATGAAAAGGGCGTTGAACTCGCGTTCAGCTGCGGGCGGTTTGGTCACCTTGGCAACACGGGCCATCGCCTGGATGGCCTGTCCCAAATCTGTTTCATCCCCAGACAGCCCACGCATCTGATCTAGCAATATCTGATCGGGCGGACCTGAGAGCAGCAATCCGAGAAAATTGTAGAAATCCGCGCGCAGGCGATCCTCGGCCGAAACCTCCAGATTTTGTGCGTTGTTTGCGGCCATTTCGCTATCCTTCAAATTCAAATGTCATACGACGCGGAGCAGGGGCAACTTCGGCTTCTTCAACCTCGTCCGCGTGCGCCAATTCGACGGTCTGCGCAGGTGGCGCAGGGCCTGGGGCCGTCTCTTCTTCTGGCTCCAGCGGCTCGGGTTCAGCTTCCACCTCGGGTTCGCTTTTGTCTTCGGCGGCAGCCAAAGCTTCGATATGAGCCAGCATTCCCTTGCCAACCTGGTAGGCGGTCTGCAGGTTTTCGACTACGCAGGCGGCGTCAGTGTAATCTTCACCGTAATCCACCAGCCCGTCCACATTGGCCAGAACAGGGTTTAGCCGCCACAACCGGCGTAATGCGCGGCGACGCAGGCGGTCAGGCACTGCTTTGGCCATAAAGCCTGAGACATCGTCACCTGCTTGCAACTCGTCCGGATCCGGCAGGTCGAGCTCTGCCAGTATCTCGGCATCGGTCTTTTCTTCAAGCTCAACCTGCTGCGCGGCGACAACCTGTGCCTCGACAGCTGCGTGCTCGGCGTCAACCTCGGCCTGAACGGCGGCTTTGCGGCGGGACCAGAAATCGCGGGCTTCGCTCATTGCACGACCCTCCGCGGGGCGCGGTACACGTCCGAGTCTTGCCGGATGCGTGCGTCGCCTTTGCCGTCTTCAACAAGGTCCGTCCGTTTCTTGTCGCGACGGCGTTTAACAAAAACCTCATCACGATGATGTTCCAAGGCGAAATCCCGAACCCAGGCGATCAGGCCTTCGGACATCGGGATCTTCTCTACAATCTCTTCGCCGGTATCAGCATAATCCTGACCTTCGAACGGAGAGGCTGTGATCAAAACAGTGTCCATCGGTCGCTCACCATTTATCTCATCCCGCAGGACCAGATAGATCGAAGGCTGCCCGTCAGAAAGGTTGACCATATAGGCCTCAGCCTCGTCAGCCCAAAGCACCAGGGGCAGTGTGGCGGCATGGTATTCGATGGCGTCGCCTTCGCGCCGCAACTCCTGCCAATCGGCAGGTCCGGCACCGGGCAAGGCGGCAACCGCGCGCCAACACCATTTTGCCCAGCGAGTCACGCCAGGTGTCTTGCGCACGATGACGCCAACAGGCATTTCGATTTGGCTTGCGGCTTTTGCCACGCGTCCTCCCCGGAAGGCTCTCCCCAGCCTTCCCCTGCGTCCACTATGGTACACAAAATGGCCTCGTGCCAAGCCCGCAGTGTACGACCTTAGTCTTAGAAGTGGTTACGTATTCGTGATCTTGTTGTCGGACGCCCCTGTTTTTAGGTGTTAGCGATGTGTCGGGTTGTTGAAAACGACGTGGCCCGCAGGGTTTACATTGCGTCTGGGGGGGTACAGCCTAGTGTCCTGTTAGAATGGAAGCTGTCCGGGGGAGGGATATGGTGACCAAACTATTGCTCTGTGATTGCGAGGGGACGCAATCACTGGATACGGACCAGATCGCTTTAGCCTGTGATGTCGCTTGCTCGAAGGTCCATACTGCTTTGTGTACTCGCGAAATGAGCGCCGCTGCTGAGCTTATGAAAGATGGCGAAGCTGTTCTGATCGCCTGTGGGCAGGAACAGGATGTGTTTCGCGATCTCGCTGCAGATCTGGACATGGAAACCCCAGCTTTCGTCGATCTGCGCGACCGCGCGGGATGGTCGGAACAAGGGCAGGATGCGTCCGCGAAGATGGCCGCCCTGGCTGCCGAGGCCCTTTTACCGCTGCCGGTCACACAAAGCGTAGATGTGATGAGCGAAGGCACTTGTTGCATTATCGGTCCTGGAGATGTGGCGTTTGACCTTGCAGAGCGGCTGTCTGCAACGCTGGCTGTCACGGTCGTGGTTTCAGATGACTCTCAGCCTGTTTCGCGCGCTTATGACGTGGTCCGCGGCCAGGTTCGGGCGGTCCAAGGCGCATTGGGTGGTTTTTTGATCAACCTGGATGCGTTGCAACAACTAGAACCTGGTGGGCGTGGCCCGTTTGGCTGGACCGACCCTCGGGACGGTGCACGGTCGTCTTGTGACATCCTGATAGACCTGACCGGGGGAAAGGCTTTTGTGTCGGCCCCGGCCAAACGCGAAGGCTATTTGCGCGCCGACCCCCGAGATACAATTGCAGTTGAACGTTTGGCGTTTGAAGCGGCGCAACTGGTCGGAACTTTTGAGAAACCCTTATACGTCCGCATGGAAGAAACCTTGTGCGCTCATTCCCGGGCCGAACAGGTTGCTTGCACGAACTGTCTGGATATCTGTCCAACTGGGGCGATCACACCCGCGGGTGAACATGTCTCAATCGATCCAATGGTTTGCGCCGGGTGCGGAGCGTGCGCTGCGGTTTGCCCTTCAACCGCAATCACATACGAAGATCCGCCGGTATCGGCGCTGCTGTCACGGATGCACATTCTGGCCCGCAGTTACCGCCGCGCGGGCGGTGTCGCACCGCGTTTGTTGGTGCATGATGCACATGGGGCCGAGAAGATCCGCCTGGCCGCCCGCTTTGGACGGGGCTTGCCAGCGGATGTCATCCCCTTGGAGCTTGGCGTGATTTCAGGATTTGGCCATGCCGAGATGCTCGCCGCTTTAGCGCATGGGTTTGCGCGGGTCGATGTCCTGTTGTCGCCAACAAGCGAACGGGATGCGTTGGATCGTGAGCTTGAGCTGGCGCAGGCCATCGCCGGAGACGCTGGATTGGGCCTGATTGATGACGCCGATCCCGATGCAATGTCTGACCGTCTTTATGACGAAACGGTTCCGGCCCCGTTGGCCGATCCGGTGTTACCGCTGGGCAATCGCAGACAGATCGCACGGCTTGCTGCACAAGCGTTGAACCCACAGGCCGAGGCCCCGCTGCCACTGCCGAAAGATGCGCCCTATGGGGCCATTGCGGTAGATACTGACGCCTGCACATTGTGCCTCAGCTGTGTATCGCTGTGCCCTTCGGGCGCGCTGATCGATAACCCGGACATGCCGCAGCTGAACTTTCAGCAAGACGCGTGCCTGCAATGTGGGCTGTGCCGGACGATTTGCCCCGAGACTGCCATAACCCTGGTTCCCCAATTTGATCTGAGTGATGCGGCCTTGTCCCAGCAAGTGCTGAATGAAGAGGAACCATTTGCCTGTGTCGAATGCGGCGCTTTGTTTGGGGTCAAGTCGACGGTCGAGCGCATTATGGACAAGCTGTCAGGAACACATCCGATGTTTGCCACGTCCGAGCAGGCGCGCATGATCCAGATGTGCGATGATTGCAGGGTGAATGCGCAGTTTCAGCTTAAGGATAATCCGTTTCAATCCAAACCAAAGCCACGTGTCGTTACGACAGACGATTATCTTTCAAAACGGAAAGATCACTGATGTTGCAGAGGCGCGCCCAGATCGGCTGCGCTGATGACCGAGACAAAGGCAAGGATCGCCTCAAGATCGTCCACCGACATTTCAACAGGATAAATGGGCGAGGGACGTTCCGGGTCAAATGGAGGCGTGATCCCGTCGATTTGCGTAAACGCCGGGTGGGGGTTCAATGCAAAGAACGCTTCAAATCGATCCGACCAATCCGGCATGGCGCGCAACACGGCAAAAGACGGGGTCGAGCCCAAACCGTTCATTCGGTTTTTGGGTCCGATCACATGGCACCGCCCACAATGGGTCATCGACAGCTTCTCGCCCAGTACAGCGTCACCATCCAACGTCGTGGTTTCTTCTGTTGCAGTGATTTCAAAACTTGCGCTGAACCCCGAGCCCTGAAGGGGCGCATAGCTTTCAATCGTACGCTTGCCGATATCGGACAGCATCCAGTCGCGAAACCGATCCTGACGGGGATCGTCGTCGATGTTCAGGTGATAGATGATCCCGTCACGGGCAAAGACAGGGTCCCCGGATGGGGTAGCCGTAATGGACATTGTACCGGATTCATCTGCGATCACGCGTATGCCGGTCTTGAGAGAGAAGCGGGGCAGAATATGTTGCAACAGGCCAGAGCTCGAAACCTCGGCCGGGGCGGCGAGGCCAATTGCCTCTTGCGACCAAGAGGGGCTGGCGGTGAGCGTCAGGCTCAGGCACAAAAGGACAAAGCGCATGACCAAGCCTAACGGGCAAGGGGCAAATGCGTCAAATGAACGGTTAAAGACGGAGACACATGCAATGAAAAGCAACCACACGGTGGCGCAGTTCAAAGGGATTGAGGCATGAGTGTCCGCGATGCGGTTCTTGCGAACCTGAAAAAGATCACCGACCCCGTATCAGGGCAGGATATTGTCAGCGCTGGCGTGGTGCGCGCGCTGAATGTTGAAGGCGATACCGTCCGCTTTGTGCTTGAGGTCGATCCCAAGCAGGCCGAACGGATGGAGCCAGTGCGTGCTGCCGCCGAACAGGCCGCACAGATGGTTGAGGGTGTTGGTAACGTGTCGGCGATGATGACGGCGCATTCGGACAAGGCGCCGCCTGAATTGAAGCCCAAGCCTCGGCCGTCGGAAACTGGTCCGCAAGCCGTGCCCGGCGTAGATCGGATCATTGCCGTAGCTTCTGGCAAGGGTGGTGTGGGCAAGTCTACTGTCTCAGCCAACCTCGCCTGTGCACTGGCCGCAGAAGGACGTCGTGTCGGTCTGTTGGATGCTGACGTGTATGGCCCGTCGCAACCCCGGATGTTGGGGGTTTCTGGTCGTCCGGCCAGCCCGGATGGCAAGACTATCCTGCCGCTGCGCAATCATGGCGTCACAATGATGTCGATGGGGCTGATGACCAACGAAGGGCAGGCCGTTGTCTGGCGGGGACCTATGTTGATGGGCGCTTTGCAACAAATGATGAGCCAGGTCCAGTGGGGCGCGTTGGACGTTCTGATCGTGGACCTGCCGCCCGGGACCGGCGACGTGCAACTGACGCTGAGCCAAAAGTTCAAAGTGGATGGTGCCATTGTGGTTTCAACCCCGCAGGATGTAGCGTTGATCGACGCTCGTAAGGGGATCGACATGTTCAACCAGCTCAAGACACCAATCGTCGGAATGATCGAGAACATGTCCACGCACATATGCTCGAACTGTGGGCACGAAGAGCATGTGTTCGGCCATGGCGGCGTTGCATCAGAGGCCGAAACGCTGGGCGTTCCGTTATTGGGAGAGATCCCACTGCATCTGGATATCCGCGTTGCCGCGGACGGTGGCGCACCAATCGTGGTCAGCAAGCCTGACAGCCAACAGGCCGAAGCGTTCCGAAAAATTGCGCGCGATCTGATCACAAAAGGCGTTGCATGAGCGAGCTCGTCTTCCCACCACTGCTATCAGGCCACCCTGTGCAGGGAGGGGAAGACCCCTTTGAGCGCGCGCAGTCAATGGCCGCACTCGGGTGCGATGCAGGGGCCGTTGTTTATAACATCCAGGCTGACAGGCTGCGTGTAGCCATCGTGTTTGCCCCCGAGGTTTCCTTGCAGGATGCGATGGCAATGTTGCCCTTATGCGCAGTAGGGTTTCAGAACGCGCTGGGCGCTTTGGCCCCACCCGAAGTTGCAGTGCATCTTGGGTGGGACGGGTTGATCTGCGTGAACGGTGCCAAATGTGGGCAGTTCTATGTTGCAGCGTCCACGACTGAGCCGACAGATTTTCCCGATTGGCTTGTCGTGGGGTGGGAACTGTCTTTGTTGCAGACCAGTGATGCCCCCGGAGACACACCGGATGTCACGGCGCTTTATGACGAGGGCTGTGCCAATGTGTCGGCCTCACAGCTGGTCGAAAGCTGGTCACGCCACATGCTGACCTGGCTGAACCGCTGGCAACAGGATGGCAATGCACCTTTGCACAGCGAATGGCTGGGATTGCTGCAAGGCGTCGGAGAACCGCTGGGAGAAGAGGGTGTCTTTCTAGGAACGGATGAGCGGTTTGGAATGCTCATCCGGAATGGATCAGACACGCATCTGCGCCCTCTCACACAATTGCTGGAGACTGACCGATGAAATTGGCCCGTGCTATTCACTTTGATGAAAGTGATATGAACGTCTTTCACTCTCCTGCACGCACGGGTGAATGGTGCATCTCGGGCGGGTTCGAGTTTTCCAACTGGGGCCCGGGGGATCTGGAAGGAAAGCCACGTCAGGCTTTCGCCAACGGATGGCTGGGTCTGGACACTTTCGGGCGCGTCACCTTCGTGGCCGTGACACAGATTGAACCAGCGGAAATCGAACGGGCAAAACAGAACCTGGCCGAGCATTTTGTGCAATTCTATGGCGCACCGTCAGCCGAGGCCGCAATGGGCGTCGCGCAAGCTGAAATTGACCATATGTCAGAGCTTTGCGATGACCACGATCCAAATACATTGCTGACAGTTGCACGTGAGTTGACGGACACAGGTGTACGCGAAGCGTTTCGGGTGATCACCCCGCAAGAGGCCGAATTGGAGGCGTTGGCCGTTCACGGCTCGCTGGACGATTAGATCAAGTCGACAAAGCCACCGAACTGGCCGCGCTTGAAGATCAGACCTTTGCCGGTGCGATACATCACCTGGTCCACATGGCCGACCACAATCAGGTGGTCACCTGCCTCGTGTCGGGCGTGCAGGTGGCAATCAAACCGCGCCAGGCAATTGGTCAATTGCGGACGTCCGGCGTCATCCGTTCGCCATTCAGCGTGCGAGAAATCTGTTCCGTCGCGGGCGAATTTCAAGGCGCGATCCTGTTGATCCTGTGCCATGACATGGATGGAATAGTGTTGGCACTTACTGAACGCATTAAAGCGGTTGGAGTCTTTGGCGAGACACCACAAGACCAAAGGCGGATCAAGCGACACCGACGAAAACGAGTTTGCGGTAATCGCGCGCGGGCCGTTTCCGGTATCTGTCGTGATAACGGTTACGCCGGTGCCGAAACATCCCAATGCCTCGCGGAACGCGCCGCTTTGATCCGGGCCGGGTGAGAAGGTTCTTTCGGTCATGACGCGCTCGTTCTGTGCTCGCGCATCAGGTGCCATGACCCGAAGAGATTGTCCATGGAAAGCTGACAGCGCCCGCAAGGTTGTCTGGATCAGTTCAGGTCTTCCAGCAACCGTCCATGCTTGCGCGTTTCAACTAAGACCGCGCCAAATGTGGTCACGCCTCGGGCTTGCAGCATGGGCAGCATCTTGACCAAAGCTTCGGCCGTCGCAAGGGCATCCCCCAGCGCTGTGTGGCGCAACGCGTTAGGAATGGTGATGTCCAGCCGTTCGCATAGCGCATCCAGCGTATGCGTGTCGCTGGCGCCAAACAAAACCGCCGATAGCAAGACCGTATCCAGAATGGGATGGGTCCATTCGACGCCCATGTCATCGGCGTGCCGCCGCAGAAAAGCCATATCAAAAGGTGCATTATGCGCGACGATCACCGCGTCGCGTGCAAACTGATGAAACACCTTTCCGGCTTTGGCAATATCTGGTGCGCCCTGTACCATCCGATCATTGATTTTATGTACTTTGGTCGAGGCGGCCGGGATCGGAATGCCCGGGTTCACCAGCATATTCAGCTGTTCCGAGTCAACGATCCGACCCTTGATGACCCGCACCGCGCCGATTTGGACAATTTCGTCTTTATGCGGTAGCAAGCCGGTGGTTTCGGTGTCGAAGACAACAAAACACAAATCGGGCAAGGCGCGGTTTTCTAACGCGTCCTCTGCTGCAGTGTGCAGAAGCTCAAAATCATAAACCAGTGGGCGCGCGGCATCAGGCGAGATGCGCGCGGTGCTGTCTTCGAAAATCAACATGTATCCTGGAGCATCACCCAGCGGTTTCATGCGTGCCGAATAGCTCTGGTTTTCGTCAATGCTGATAAGCTTGCATTCCACGTCCATCCCGGTTTTCACCAGTTTGGAATAGGCGTCCTCTAACGGCCCCGGTTTCAGGTACTCAAACAGCGAAGCGTTCAGGCGGGGGTGGCAGATCTGAGCCAGGACTTCGGCAGCCTGCGCATCATACAGGACGATCTTATGGGTCGGGCTGGCCAGCAACATGGCCACCGGGATCTCGGTCAAAAGGGCGGTCAATCGCTGCTTTTCTGCTGCTAAATGTGCGGTTTCAACGGCGACCGCCTCGGCGATGTTGAGGGTCTTGTCAGAAAGCTGATCGGCCAGACCTGCCGCAGCGGGGGCCAGATCGCCCAGATACCTGGCGGCTTGCAGGTCCATATCTGTACTAACCCCGGCATGCGCCCGGGCACGCAGTTCGGCGGAAAGCCGTTCAATAGGCTTGGCTATGTTGTCGTCAAACAAAAGCCAAACCCCGGCAACCATTGCCAGCATTCCGAATCCGATCAGAATTTCAGCAAACACAAAGGCGGTCAGCAGTTCAGGATTGTCCAACCGGACATAACTGACCCAAAGCGCGACGGAACTGACAACCAACCCGCCCAAGGCAAGCAAGCAGAAGAACAAGAAAATTCTGATCCGTAGGCTCAGACGGGTCAGCATAACTACACTCCGCAAGTGGCCTCGATGATGGGGTCGCTTGATCCGGCGGTGAACCAATCTGCGTTCAACAGGCGCCCATCATCGGCGAATTCGGCACCATCCGCCAGATTGGCGCGGCGGTTTTCGGCGCAGTTTACAGCCACGGGCATTTTCGAGACCGGAGCCCAGCGGCCAAAGAAATACAGATCGACCAGACGTTGGTCCGGCACTTGATCGTTGGTGCGCACGGACACTGTGTCGATGGCGGCAAATCGATCTACGAAGGGCACCGCATAGGTCCACGGACGATAGAAGGCGCGGCTTTCCACTTCCTGAATGATCGCCAATTCCTCGGGCAGGTTTTCGAGCTGTCGGTTGTACCACGAGTACTCGCTGGCGACGGTTACTCCGATCATGCCCACACCCGCAGCGACCGGTGCCGCCCAGCGGGGCAGACGGCCGCCGCTGAGTTTGTTCAGCGCCATCACAACGCCCGCAAACGCAATGCCTGCAAAGACTGTGCCGATCAATTCCAGAAACATCTCGTCTCTCCGTTCTTCGGACTATGCCGCCCGCAGTGTTCTGAACCTCAGCCGATCACACTGCGATCAGCTCAGCATTCCCTTGCCATGACCAACCGCCGATTGCATCGTTTTTACGACAACAAACGCATCCCGAAGATGACTTCGCTCAAAGTCGGACAAATCCGACGGCGGTAGGTAGTTGTTTGGCTTTTCGCCGGATTTGACCAGCCTGACCTGATGTTCCAGCCGCGTTTCTGCGATCAGATCATAGGCATCCAGCAAGTCCCGGGCACCAGATGGGCTGAGGAGGCCCGTGGATTCTGCAGCTTTCAAACGGGCGCGGGTGTTCGTTTCGGTCAATTGTGCCTGAAGGCTGTAGATCCGCGCCAGATCGACGACCGGTACAACACCATTGTGCTTTAGATCCAACGTGTTGCGATGTTCACCGGATCGGATCGTCGCAAATCCTCTCAGCAGCCCCAGCGGCGGCGTGTGTTTCAAAGAATTGGAAATCATATGGGCCACAAAGATCGAGTTCGCGTTGGCGGCACTCAGCGTATCAGCCTGCAGGTCCTCGAAGAGCTCGAACTGGCCACCGATGGGCCGCAGGTCGAACATGACTGAGGCCAGCATTTGTGCTTCGGGATTTGGTTTTGCGATCCACCCTCGGAAGTAATCGCGCCAGACCCGAACGGGCTGACACCAGCGCGGATTGGTCGCCATCATGTCACCGGGGCAATAGAAGTATCCGCATGTATCCAACCCGTCTGAGACAAACCTGGCCAGTTCCTGAAAATAAGGTAGGTCGGCATCCGTCACACTGTTATCCAGCATCAGGCAGTTATCTTGATCCGACACACCGGTCTGTTCCTGCCGACCTTGAGAGCCACAGGCCAGCCACAGATAAGGGGCGGGCGGTGACCCTAGTTTCCGTTCGGCCAGGGCCAAAAGGCGACGGGTGGCTGTGTCTGCGATGTCAGTGATCAGACGCGTTACGATTTCATGCCGGTTTCCGCCGGCCACGAGCTGTACCAATAGCTGCGGGATCTCTGCGGTGACCAAGGTCATCTCTTCGGCCGATTTTGCGCGAGCGATCCGGCGCACCATCTCAGCGGAATTGACGGCCTGATAGTGGGTTAGGTCTGTTTGCGTCACAATGCCAATCAGATGCCCACCTTCGCAGATCGGGATATGGCCGATACCGCGTTCCATCATTACGTGGAGAACATCCGAGCCGATGTCGCTGGGTGACAAGGTGATGGGATCGGGCGTCATAATCTTGGAAATCGTGGTGGTGTCGGGCATGGCGTTGGCCACGAACTTGCTTGAGATATCGCGCAGGGTCGCAATGCCCACCAGGCCGTCGCCCTCTGTCACGCAAAGGGAAGATATACGCTTGTCCCGCATGATCTGCGCGGCCTTCTGCACAGGGATGGATGCGTCACATGTTTCTGGGGCAGGCGCCATCAGCACGTCGATTGCCGTGGTGGCAAGGCTTTGAGGGCCCGTACGGCTGGCCCGTTTTCGGTTAAAGAACCGGGATACAATGTCATATTCTTTGATCAAAGAATGAAACATCCCGGTCGGCACGACGAAAAGCACAGTTGGTATATGCGCGTGGGCGTTGGTAAGGGCGATCCCGTCTTTCAGAAGACCACGCTCGCCAAAGGAGTTCCGCAATCCCAGATGAGATACGACGGCGCCGTTCTCATCCGTGATTTCGACCTGTCCTTCGTAGATGATGTACACCCCGGGCAACTCCTGGCCCAGTTCGTAGACCGCAGAGTTCTCTTCGATCTCATGCACTTGGATTTTTTGTGCGAGATCGTTCATCACAGGGTCGGGCAGGGCGTCATAGGGGTGAACGGATTTCAGAAACCGGATGATCCGACTTTGCGACGATGTCATCAGTTGCCTCCGGGTTTCTTTTAGAAAAATCCCGCCCGGTGGTATGCCGGGCGGGAACAGTAAGTCGAAAGACGCGGCCTTTAGAGGTTATCCAACGACCGCATCAGGCTCAATGATCCTGAGCTGCACCCGCACCACGGGGAATGCGAACGCTTTCGACCAGATCTTTGATCTCCTGCGGGGTCTCTTTGGTCATGCCTGCCACAACGTAGGCAGTCCCAAAGTTGATCATTGCACCGATGGCTCCGAACGACGTCGACTTGATCGGACCCAGCAGCGGATCAGCATCGGTGAATGAGTTGGTGCCCGGAATGAACAGCCAGCCTTTGTGCAGGAAGATGTAGACCAGAGTGACGGTCAGACCTGCCAACATGCCAGCAACCGCGCCGGTGTTGTTGATGCGGGTCGAGAAGATCCCCATCATCAACGCCGGGAAGATCGAGGCTGCTGCCAGACCAAACGCCAAGGCCACGGTTTGCGCCGCAAAGCCCGGTGGATTCAGACCAAGATAGGTAGCCACGACGATGGCAACGGCCATTGCGATCCGCGCCGCCAGCAGCTCTCCTTTTTCCGAGATTTGCGGGTTGATGGCCCCTTTGACAAGGTCGTGGGACACAGCTGACGAGATCGCCAGGAGCAGGCCCGCAGCGGTTGACAGAGCAGCTGCAAGACCACCGGCAGCGACCAGACCGATCACCCAACCGGGTAGGTTGGCGATCTCTGGGTTGGCCAGAACCAGGATGTCACGGTTGAAATTGGTAAGTTCGTTGCCGACCCAGCCCTTTTCTTCCGCGATGGCAGTCATGGCTTCGGACTTGTCATTGTAGTACTGGATCTTGCCGTCGCCGTTCTTGTCTTCCCAGTCCAGCAGACCGGTTTTCTGCCAAGTTGCCATCCAATCATAGCGTGGATCGTTGTCGATTTCTTCGACCGAAACTGCGCCACCTTCGATGCCACCATTGGGCCACATCATGTCACTGATGTTCAGGCGTGCCATGGCGCCAACCGCAGGGGCGGTCAGGTACAGCAGTGCGATGAACACCAGCGCCCAACCGGCGGACCAGCGCGCGTCAGATACTTTCGGTACTGTGAAGAAGCGCATGATGACGTGCGGCAGGCCGGCCGTACCGATCATCAGCGACAGCGTGAACAATACCATGTTCAACGTGTTCGAGTGGTGGGCTGTATACTCGTTAAAACCCAGCTCGGTCACGATCGCATCCAACTTGGTCAACAGTGGCTCACCACTTGCAGTGTCGCCAAACAGACCCAGCGCCGGAACAGGTGTGCCGGTCAGCTGCAGCGAGATGAAGATCGCCGGGATGGTGTAGGCGGTGATCAGCACGCAGTATTGAGCGACCTGCGTGTAGGTCACGCCTTTCATCCCACCAAACACCGCGTAGGCAAACACAACGCCCGCGCCGATCAGCAGACCGGTGGTGTTTGACACTTCAAGGAAGCGGCCAAAGGCCACGCCCACACCGGTCATCTGACCGATCACGTAAGTCACCGACGCAACGATCAGACAGATCACCGCAACGATACGGGCTGTCTGGCTGTAGAAGCGGTCGCCGATGAACTCCGACACGGTGTATTTGCCGAACTTGCGCAAGTACGGCGCCAGCAGCAGTGCCAGTAGCACGTAGCCACCGGTCCACCCCATCAGGAAGGTCGAGTTGTCATAGCCGGTAAAGGCAATCAGGCCCGCCATCGAGATGAACGAAGCCGCTGACATCCAGTCAGCCGCCGTCGCCATACCGTTGGTGACTGGGTGAATGCCGCGACCCGCGGCGTAGAATTCAGATGTGGAACCCGCACGGGCCCAAATCGCGATGCCGATGTAGAGCGCAAAGGACGCGCCGACAAACAGCAGGTTGATGGTAAACTGATCCATGGGGTTTACTCCTCAACGCCGTATTCGGCGTCCAGCTTATTCATGCGCCAGGCGTAGTTGAAGATCAGCACCAGAAAGACCAGGATCGATCCCTGCTGCGCGAACCAAAAGCCCAGATCGGTACCGCCAACGGCGATCCCCGACAGCATCGGACGCAGCAGGATGCCGAATCCAAACGACACCAGCGCCCAAATCGCGAGGCTGATGTAGATGAGGCGCAGGTTGGCCTGCCAATAGCCCTTATCGGACTCGGCAGTCTGCGCGGAGTTAGATGATTGATCCGCCATTGCGGTTCCTCCTTCGCTTCCTCGTTGGGCGACCCGTGCCCAACATCTCTAGCGCCGCGGGCCGCATCTCGATTGTGCCAAGCACCAGCTGGTGTCAGGCAAAACCTCTCTGGTCCGCCAAGGCGGGTCCATCGAAGTATTCTGTTTCAGGATCAAAGCCCTTGGGCTTGTCTCCTCCCCCTTAGCTCATTGCGTCGCTGACGATCCCTTCCAGATCACTGGCGATATCATCGATTTTCCCCATGGCATCCGTGCGTTGCAGGACGCCGTGTGTTTCGTAGTAATTGATCAGCGGTGCGGTTTGGGCGTGATATGCCTCAAGCCGCGAAGCCACAGTTTCGGCGTTGTCATCGGCACGTCGATTGAATTCGGTGTGACCGCATTTGTCACATTTGCCTTTAACAGCTGGCTGCTTGAACTGATCATGGAATCCTTCGCCGCAACCTGCGCAGGTGTAGCGGCCTGAAATGCGGATCACCATTTCTGCGTCTTCAACTTCAAGACTGATAGCCGCGCTGATCTTTTGATCGTTTTCAGACAGCAACCCATCCAGCGCTTCGGCCTGAACCGTTGTACGCGGAAAGCCATCCAGAATAACGCCCTTGGCACAATCCGGCTCGGCCATACGGTCGCGCAGGATTGCGATGACGATTTCGTCGCTGACCAGATCGCCAGCCTCCATCACGGCCTTCGCAGCTTTGCCAGCTTCGGTTCCGGCAGCAACAGCCGCCCGCAACAGGTCGCCCGTGCTCAGCTGAATCAGGCTGAATTTGTCTTCCAGCATGCGGGCTTGCGTTCCCTTCCCGGCGCCCGGAGGGCCGAGAAGGATAAGAACGGCGGGTGAGGTGGTCGTGGCTGTATCCATCACACCCTCACTTGCTCGCCCGGTTTTCGATCAAGTCTTCAACCACCGACGGATCCGCAAGGGTCGAAGTGTCACCTAGTGATCCAAAGTCGTTCTCGGCAATTTTGCGAAGGATACGGCGCATGATCTTGCCTGACCGTGTCTTTGGCAGGCCGGGGGCCCACTGAATCACATCCGGGGATGCAATCGGGCCAATCTCGGTCCGGACCCAGGTGCGCAGCTCTTTCATAAGCTCATCACTGGGTTCACGATCGTTCATCAGCGTGACGTAGCAGTATATGCCTTGCCCTTTGATGTCGTGGGGATAGCCAACCACTGCGGCCTCTGCCACGGCGGCATGCGCTACCAGCGCGCTTTCGACCTCGGCGGTGCCCATGCGGTGACCAGAGACGTTGATCACGTCGTCGACACGGCCGGTTATCCAATAGTCGCCGTCTTCGTCGCGGCGACAACCGTCACCGGTAAAGTAGTAACCTTTGTAATCCGAGAAATAGGTCTTCTCGAACCGCTCATGATCGCCCCAGACGGTCCGCATCTGACCGGGCCAGCTGTCCTTGATGCACAAAACGCCTTCGACACCATTGCCATTGATTTCGACGCCCGATTGCGGATCCAGAACTACCGGTTCAATGCCGAAGAAGGGCTTCATGGCCGAGCCAGGCTTCATCGCGTGTGCGCCTGGCAGAGGGGTCATCAGGTGACCGCCGGTCTCAGTCTGCCACCAAGTATCTACGATGGGGCAGCGTCCACCGCCGACAACCTCATTGTACCAGTTCCAGGCCTCGGGGTTGATCGGCTCGCCGACGGTGCCAAGGGTCCGCAGATCGCTTAGGTCGCATTTCTCGACCCATTCGTTGCCTTGCCCCATCAGGGCGCGCAGAGCGGTGGGGGCGGTGTAGAACTGATTGACCTTGTGCTTTTCGCAGACCTGCCAAAAGCGGGACGCATCCGGATAGGTTGGAACGCCCTCGAACATCAGCGTGGTCGCCCCATTGGCCAGCGGACCGTATACGATATAGCTGTGCCCGGTGACCCAGCCTACATCAGCGGTACACCAATACACATCACCTTCATGGTAATCGAATGTAATTTCATGGGTCATCGCGGCGTAGACCAGATAGCCGCCAGTTGTGTGTACGACGCCTTTTGGCTGACCGGTTGAACCGGACGTATACAAAATGAACAACGGATCTTCGGCGCTCATTTCAGCAGGGGCGCAGTAGTCATCGGCCTCCAGCGCCATTTCGTTATAGTCGAAATCGCGACCGTCGATCCAAGTGGTCTGGCCGCCAGTACGTTTGACCACCAGGCATTTCACTGTGTCTTTACAGTGCAGCAGGGCTGCATCAGCGTTGGACTTCAGCGGAGTCTTGCGACCTCCGCGCGGGGCCTCGTCAGCGGTAATGACGACTTTTGCGTCGCAGCCGTTGATCCGTGCCGACAAAGCATCGGGTGAGAAGCCAGCAAACACGATCGAATGAATTGCGCCAATCCGCGCGCAAGCCAGCATGGCATAGGCAGCTTCGGGAATCATCGGCATGTAGATGACAACGCGATCGCCCTTACGTACGCCCAGAGATTCCAGAATATTGGCCATCCGGCAGGTACGGCGATGCAGCTCGGCATAGGAGATATGCTGTGCGGCCTCGTTTGGATCGTCCGGTTCCCAAATAATGGCGGTTTGGTCGCCACGCGTTTTCAAGTGGCGGTCCAGACAATTGGCCGACACGTTCAACGTGCCATCTGCATACCAGTTGATTTTGACTGCGCCAAAATCGTAACTGACGTCTTTGACCTGGGAAAACGGTTTGATCCAGTCAATGCGCTTGCCTTGCTCACCCCAGAAAGCATCAGGATCTTTGATCGAAGCGGCATACATGTCGGCATACTTGTCAGCGTCAACATGTGCGCGGGCAGCAGTTTCTGCGGATGGCGGATATGTCTTGGCATCTGCCTGGGCAGCGGTTGTCATTTTTGAGGCTCCTCCCTCTGGACTGGACTAAATTAGGATCTTTGTTGCCAATCGATCGGGCAATGTCGATCCCGTTCCTCCCCGATCGGAATAATACGGGGTTCAGAAAAGAAATAAATAAATAGCAGGAATCCTTGGATTTGTTTGTAAATAAATTTCTAGTCGTTGACAGTCGTTGTTAATAAATTTTTCAGGTGTGGAAAATTCACAAATAATACAAATGTTTGAATGTAACGAGTCTTTGCGTGTCAATGTGCAGGCAGCACCTGGAAGCGGTTTCTCGTCAGACCTGACCAGTCTGGAAAAGAACACCTGACCGAACCGGTCCTTGATCTTCCCGCCTTTATCCAGGGTTGGCACATCCGAATGTTGGCGCTAGCTTCTTTTGCAAGCGCCTCGGGAAGGGGCGCACCAATGGGAGAACTTACGATGAAAAAGATGTTGAGCGGTGCAGCTGTCGCCGCCCTTGGCGTTGCCTTCGTATCCGAAGCCGCAGCCACCGAATGGAACGCGTCCGTTTGGGGCAAACGCCGCGCCTTTACCGAACATGTCGAGAAACTGGCCGAGTTGGTCAGCGAAAAAACCGGCGGAGATTTTACGATCAACGTCAGCTACGGCGGATTGTCCAAACCCAAGGAAAACTTGGATGGCATCGAAATCGGTGCCTTCGAGATGGCTCAGTTCTGTGCGGGTTACCACCGGGACAAAAACCGTGCGATTACTGTTCTGGAATTGCCGTTCCTTGGCGTCAACAACCTGAACGAAGAAGTCGCAGTTAGCCACGCCGTCTATGATCATCCTGCCGTTAAGGACGAGATGGCGCAATGGAATGCGCGCATCATCATGACATCGCCCATGCCTCAGTATAATATCGTCGGAACGGGCGAGCCACGTGATGAGTTGGCTGATTTCGACGGAATGCGCGTCCGGGCCACAGGTGGTCTTGGCAAGGCTTTCGAGGCCGTTGGTGGCGTGCCGACATCCGTTCCGGCGACCGAAGCCTATAACGCAATGGAATCCGGTGTCGTCGATACTGTGGCCTTTGCCCAACACGCGCATCTGTCCTTTGGCACAATCAACGAAGCCGATTGGTGGACCGCCAACCTGAACCCCGGAACGGTCAATTGCCCGGTTGTGGTGAACATCGACGCTTACGAAGCGCTGCCTGCTGAACATCGCGAAGCGCTGAACAGCTCCATCGATGAGGCCATTGATCACTATCTGGCGAACTATGGCGGCCTGCTTGAACAATGGGACAGTGTTCTGGAAGAGAAGGGTGTTCAGAAGGTCATGATCGACGATGCCGTGATCGATGAATTCCGCACCACAGCTGCTGATCCGATCCGTGAACAGTGGATTGCAGACATGACTGCACAAGGTCTGCCTGGGCAGGACCTATACGATCTGGTGCAGTTGACGTTGAAGCAGCAGCGCGGCGGCAACTGATCTCAGCAACCGGGCGTCTCTATAGGGCGCCCGGAATTTTTCAAGAATAGGGGATCACCGGAATGGCAGGACAAGCCACGGTGCTGGAAGACGGCAGTCGCCTCAGCCAGTTGGATCAGCATTTGCTGCGCGCAGAAAAATTTCTGGCGCTGATCAGCGGGATGGCGGTTTTTGGATTGATGGTGTTGGCCGTTGTGTCCGTCGGTGGGCGCAACGCCTTAAACGCGCCTTTGCCCGGCTATGTTGACTGGATCGAACAAGCCATGCCGTTGATCGCTTTCCTGGGCATCTCATACGTTCAGCGCGACGGTGGGCATATTCGGATGGATATCGTCATCTCGCGCCTGCGTGGCAGGGCGTTGTGGTTGTTCGAGCTGATTTCGGTGATCCTGATCCTTGTCCTGATGCTTGCGCTGGTCTGGGGCAGTTGGTCCCATTTCGACCGGTCCTTTGATTTTGGTGCCCCGCTGTGGAGCAGGGATAGCTCCATTGACATCGGTATCCCTCTTTGGCCTGCCAAATTGTTGGCACCGGTTGCCTTCTCGGTTTTGTGTCTACGGCTGGCCCTGCAGGTCTGGGGCTATGGGCGGGCTTTTGTGCTTGGGCTGAAAACACCAGTCGCCGTCCCTTTGATTCAGGATGCCGCAGCCTTAGCGGCTGCCGAGGCCGAGCAGTTCGAAGGGCAGGACTAGGACATGGACACGATTGAAATTGGCCTGTGGGTGACAGGCGGGCTGCTTGTTCTGGTGCTTACAGGCATGCGCGTGGCCTTCGCAGCCGCTCTGACCGGGCTGATCGGGCTCGTCTGGATTTTCTGGGCAAAGTTCGGCTATGACCCTGATCGTTTTGGCAAGGCTCTGACCGTTGCCGTGAAAACAGCCGGACAGGTGCCGCACTCCAAGGTTGCCTCACATACGCTCAGCCTGATCCCGACGTTTATCCTGATCGGGTATCTTGCCTACTACGCCGGTCTGACCCGAGCGTTGTTTGAGGCAGCCAAACGTTGGATCGCCTGGGTTCCTGGCGGGTTGGCCGTTTCCACGATTTTCGCAACGGCTGGGTTTGCAGCTGTGTCCGGAGCGTCAGTAGCAACATCAGCCGTCTTCGCCCGCATCGCGATCCCCGAGATGTTGAGCGTCGGGTATAACAAACGTTTTGCTGCAGGGGTTGTGGCGGCAGGGGGCACGTTGGCGTCGCTGATCCCGCCATCCGCGATTCTGGTGATCTACGCCATTATCGTTGAACAGGATGTCGGCAAGCTACTGCTGGCTGGGTTCATACCGGGCGCGTTTTCCGCACTTGTTTACGGATTGCTGATTGTTGGCATCGCCGTTGTTTTCAAGAATGTCGGCCCCCCTGTGACAGGATTTACATGGAAGGAACGTTTCACCGCGCTTCCTGGTGCGCTGCCCATCGTGGCGGTCATCCTGATCATCATATGCTTTGTCTACAACCCGTTTGGAGACAAAGCCTGGGGCACTCCGACAGAAGGCGGTGCAATCGGCGCCTTCATTGTGTTCTGTTTCGCCCTGTTCCATGGGATGCGGTGGCCCGAATTCAAATCAGCCCTGCTGGAAACCGCTAAACTGACGGCCATGATCTTCTCGATCATCTGGGGTGTCCTGATTTACGTGCGTTTCCTGGGGTTTGCGGACTTGCCTGGTGCATTTTCAGACTGGATCACGTCGTTGGAAATGTCGCCCATGCTGATCCTGATCTGTATCCTGTTGGCCTATGCCGTTCTGGGCATGTTTATGGACGCGATCGGTATGCTTCTTCTGACACTGCCGGTGGTTTATCCTGCCGTAATGGCTTTGAACGGAGGAGAGGCTGTCAGCGCTGCCGAAAGCGCATTTGGCATGTCTGGCCCCATGTGTGCCATCTGGTTCGGCATTCTGGTCGTGAAGATGGCCGAGTTCTGTCTGATCACGCCGCCCATTGGTCTGAACTGTTTTGTGGTGGCTGGGGTGCGTCCGGATCTTAGTGTTCAGGATGTATTTAAAGGCGTGACGCCCTTTTTCATCGCTGATGCAGTGACGATTGCCTTGTTGGTGGCGTTTCCTGGCATCGTGCTCTACTTGCCATCATTGGCCGGATAAAAAAACACCCCGGCGAAAACCGGGGTGAGTAGGGTGATGTTGCGGGTTCTTTATTGTGCCCGCATCAACATTCCGAACAGATCGCGAGGGTCATCTGGATCTGCGAGCATGTCCAAAGGTTCAAAGTAATCAGTACTCTCAATGGCATTCTTAATGTAACGAAGCGCCGAAAAGTCCTCGATCGCGAACCCGACACTATCGAACAGCGTGATCTGGCGGTCATCGTTGCGACCCTTCGCTTGCCCGGTCATCACCTGCCACATCTCGGTTACCGGATGATCTGCGTCCAGCGCCTGAATTTCCCCCTCGATGCGGGTTTGTTCGGGGTATTCGACGAAAATCTCTGACCGCAGAAGAATGTCCCGATGCAATTCGGTTTTGCCCGGGCAGTCGCCGCCGATGGCGTTGATGTGAACGCCGGGGCCAACCATGTTATCGGTCAGGATCGTTGCATATTTTTTGTCTGCCGTGCAGGTGGTTATGATCTGTGCACCTTCGATCGCGTCCTCGGGCGTTTTGCACGCCACCACGGTCAAACCTTTGTTCTGAAGGTTCGCTGCACATTTGGCTGTGGCCTTCTGATCAACGTCATATAGTCGAACGGTGTCGATCCCGCACATGGCCTTGAAGGCCAAGCATTGAAACTCAGACTGAGCGCCATTGCCGATCATTGCCATAGTGGATGCATTCTTGGGTGCCAGGTATTTGCCAACCAGAGCGGATGTTGCGGCCGTGCGAAGCGCCGTCAGCATTGTCATTTCGGTCAAAAGGGTGGGGTAACCCGTGTAAACATCTGCCAACAACCCAAACGCTGTGACGGTTTGCAGCCCTTCGGAGGTGTTTTTGGGGTGGCCGTTGACGTATTTGAAACCATAGGCCTCGCCATCCGAGGTTGGCATCAATTCGATCACGCCATGGGGGGAATGTGCTGGAATGCGGGGGGTTTTGTCAAAACTCTCCCATCGCTTGAAATCGGATTCGATCTGCGCAGCAATCTGCGTGATCATCTGTTCGACACCGATGTGGTGAACAAGCCGCATCATGTTGTCGACGGAAACAAAGGGCACAAGGGCCTTGTCAGAAGGTTTCATATCGCGCTCCTATCGGCGGGACAGGTGAACGCCAGCAATCATGCAGCGCACCGATCCACCGGCTGTTTCAATTGTGGGAACCGACAGCGGCAGCGGCTTTGCGCTGGCCTCGATTTTCTCGATTTGGTCGGGCGTCAGAGAGGCGAGCGCCCTGCTGGATAAGGCCAGAACCAGGCCGTCGTCTCCCAAGAGTTCGATTGCGTTGCCGGCGAATTCAGCAATCTGGCCATGAGACAGATCAATGACCGCCCGACCGGATTCTTCCAGTCGTGCCCGGACTGTGGCGCGCCGTTCGGCGTCCGGGATCATGTCCAAGCAGATCAACGCGTAATGCGTGCCGATCCCCATCAATACGTTGGTATGATACACGTCCCGACCGGCTGCGTCGCGGGCTTCGAATGCAATCGGTTCATAGTTGAAGTGGGTGCAAAACCTTTCCAACAGAACAGGATCGGCGCGGTTGGACTTGACGGTGTAGGCAATGCGGCCGACATGGTCGAGAACCATCGCTCCGGTCCCCTCGAGCGCGAGGTTGTCCTGTTCAAGACCAGAGTAGTCGATAACGTCCTGAACCCGGTATTCCTGCTTCAGCAATTCGATCACATCCGCGCGGCGTTCGCGCCGACGGGACGGCACAAACATCGGATAGATCGCCACGTGACCACCCGGATGGGTGGAAAACCAATTGTTCGGAAAAACACTGTCTGGGGTGTCCAGATCGCCATGGTCATCAAAGACGTGAACAGTGACCCCGGCGGTCTGTAATTGCGCGACAGCCTTGTCATGCTCGTTGCGCGCGGCGGCGGATGTTGCCGCCGCTGACCGGTTGGCCAAAGTTTGAAAGGCATTGTCATCCCGTGTCTCTGGGTTAGAGGCAAAGGCATGAGGGCGGATCATAACGACCGCAGAAGGGGCTTGCAGGGATAACATTAAAAGCTCCGCGTCGGGCGGTCAAAGATACGGCGGCCCATCAACGAGGCGGCCAGGTCGACCATCAGTTTGGCGGTCCGTCCACGCTCATCCAGGAACGGATTCAGTTCGACCAGATCCAACGAGCAGACCAATCCGCTTTCATGTAGCAATTCCATGGCCAGATGCGCCTCACGCTCGGTTGCACCGCCGGGAACGGTGGTGCCGACAGCAGGGGCGACGGCAGGGTCAAGAAAGTCGACGTCCAGTGAGACATGCAGGATACCATTCTCAGCCTTTACACGGTCCAAAAACGCCATGAGCGGGGCCTTGATGCCGTTCTCGTCGATGCTGCGCATGTCGGCCAGCATGGCGCGCTCTTGCTCAAGCTCGGCGCGTTCTGCCGGATCGACCGAACGTAACCCGATCATGCCAACCCGGTCTGTCGGGACGACATCGGGCAGGGGCGGGAAAGCATCAAAACCGGATTGGCCGGTGAAATAGGCGACAGGCGTGCCGTGCAGGTTGCCACTGCCTGTGCTGTTGGGTGTATGAAAATCGCTGTGCGCATCAAGCCAGAGCACGAATAACGGGCGTCTGATCTGCTTGGCGTGGGCGGCCATCCCGGCAACAGTGCCCATCGACAAGGCGTGATCACCGCCCATAAAAATCGGAACGCCGTTGGGTGCTGCGTCCTGTGCCGCCTTGCTCAAGGCCCGTGTCCAGCCGATGCATTCGGGTAGCGAGTACAAGTGTGAGTGTTCGGGCACATCGACGTCTTCGGGGTGAACGTTCCCTCGGTCGGCTACGGTATGACCAAGGTCCGTTAGTGCGTTTTGCAGACCGGCGACGCGGTAAGCGTCCGGGCCCATACGGCAACCTTGCCGGCGTTTCCCGGCGTCCATGGGTGCGCCGATCAGTATTATGTCTTTCATATCCATGTGCTCATTTAGCCTGTCGATGCGTCTTGCGTGAAGAAAGCAAATTGTTCAAAATGAGAACAAGAAATCCGAAATGGGAACGAAATATGGACGATTTGGACACTCGCTTGCTGAGCGCCCTACACAGAGATGCCCGGGCATCTTTGTCCGAGCTTGCTGAAATCCTTGGTGTGACCCGGACGACGGTGCGCAGCAGGCTGCAACGATTGAAGCAATCGGGTGAGATTGTTGGCTTTACCGTTCTGACCCGCCGTGATGTGGCGCAAAGTCCGGTGCGTGGTCTGATGATGTTGGAAATCGAAGGTCGAGGCACGGAAAGAACCATGGCCAGAATTGCAGCTATGCGTCAGGTCCGTGCGGTGCATTCGACAAATGGAAGCTGGGATCTGATCGCCGAGATCGGCACGGAAACGCTGGCAGAGCTTGACGAAGTGCTATTTCAAATCCGACGGATGGAAGGCATCAATCGATCCGAAACGAACCTGTTGCTTTCAACACGCAAGGGCCGGTTTTAAACTTGGTCGCTCAGGGTTCTTGTAGTGCTTTGAGTTTGAAGGAAATCGTGACAGAATTTCAATGAGGGCGACGTAAGCCTCGTCTGCAGATCGGCAGGCGCGAGTGTTACGGGCGACAAAGGTTCGGGCGGGTGTTTTAAGCATGACGACACAAGATCAAGGCGCAGACTCCAACGCTAAGAACTGGGCGGAAAAGCTCGCGGCGCTGATTGAAAAGCCTTGGGTACGGATCGCGATACCGGTTTTTGTCACATTCATGGCGTTGACGATTTTGCATGATCTGTCTGCGCACGTGAAATGGTCAGATGTGCAAACCGACATTGCGGCAACGTCATGGAAGTTGATGTTCTTCGCCCTTTGCTGGACCGCATTCAGCTTTGTTTCTCTGTCTTTTTATGACGTCTTTGCGGTTCAAAGCGTTGCAGGTGGCAAGGTGCCATTACCTGTGGCCGGTATGGCGGGTGCAAGTGGGTACGCAGTCTCCAACTGCCTCGGGTTTTCGTACATCACTGGAACTGCGATACGGTATCGGATCTACGCGTCGCTAGGGCTGGATCTGGGGCGTGTGGCCGGGGTGATTGCCACGTCCTGGGTCGCCTTCTGGATGGGATTGGTTCTGATTTTGGGTGTCCTGCTGACGTTGCACCCTGACGGGATTTCCAAGGTGATGCCAATCAGCGAAACGACCGAGACTATCATCGGGCTTTCCATGCTGGCCGGCTTGGTGGTTTTGTTCATCTGGTTATCCAGCGGTGGGCGCCGGTTGGCTTTTGCCGGGGTCGGGTTTGATCTACCCGGAGGCAAACTAGCCAGCCTACTGACACTGGCCGCGCTTGGTGACCTGTTTGGTGCATCCATGGCGCTGTACGTTCTGATGCCAGATGATCTGGGCGTCGGATTTCCGTATTTCTTTACAATCTACGTGGCGGCAATTGCTGTCGGAATCCTAAGCCATGCACCCGGCGGTATAGGTGTATTCGAGGCGACACTGATTGCCGGTCTCGGTGCGTCAGGCCGGTCGGACGTGATCGCTGCGCTACTGCTGTACCGCGTAGTTTACACCTTCCTACCCTTTGGAATTGCCAGCGTGTCCATCGGTGTGGCTTCGGCCCTGACTCAACGCCGCCGGATCGGCGGGGCGGCGACATGGGTCTATCGCGTCATCCGACCGATCGTGCCAATGGTTGCAGCAGGCGTGGCGGCTATCGCCGGTGTGATCCTGCTGGTCTCGGGTGCATTACCATCCGATAGCCAGAACCTGGGCGTCTTGCGCGAGTTTCTGCCCCTGTCCTTTGTCGAGGCGTCGCATCTGGCCGGCAGCGTCGTGGGCGTTTTGCTCATCCTGGTGTCGCGCGGCTTGTTCCGCAAACTCTATCGCGCATGGGTTGTCGCCATGCTGCTGATGGTGGCGGGCTTCGTGGCCTCCTTGGCCAAAGGTTTGGACACTCACGAAGCGATCAGCATGTTGGGTACGATTGCGCTACTTGCCACGTTCCGAGGTGCATTTTACCGCGTCAGCGGTGCGTCGATCTTTAGGCTGAACGTCCCGTGGCTGGTCAGCGTTATCGCCTTGTTGGCGGTCATCTTCTGGGTCGGCCTGTTTGCCTATTCTCATGTTCAGTATCAAAACGCCTTGTGGTGGGAGTTTGCGTGGAACGGCGATGCATCACGCTTTCTACGGTCCAGCCTTGTGGTGGCTGTCATCCTTGGCGTCGTCGCGGTGACCTCACTCTTTGGTCGTGAAATCCCCGCGCCAGCGCGCGTCGGCATCCCCGAGGCGGTTGAAAAGCTTGTTATGGAAAGTGAGGACACCGAGTCCCAAATTTCTCTGACGGGTGACAAGCAGTTTCTGATATCGCCGGACGAGTCTGCCTTTATCGCATATGCCGATACTGGAAACGCCATTATCTCAAAAGGTGAACCTGTTGGAGATGAAACGGCTGGACAGCAACTGATCTGGCAATTGCGTGAGATGGCAGACCGTGAAGGGAAGCTCTGTGCATTCTACAGCGTTTCGACCAAGTACCTGCCCACGTTTTTGGATCTTGGCCTTTCGATCCTGAAAATCGGAGAGGTCGCGCGCGTGCCATTGGAAGATTTCTCGTTGGATGGAAAGCCCCGCAAGCGGTTTAGGCAAGCCAAGAACCGGGCCGAGCGAGAAGGGTATGTGTTCGAGATTATACCCAAGGAAGAACTTGCGCCTGTGCTGCCGGAACTGCGTCAGATTTCAGATCTCTGGTTGGAAAAGAAGGCCGGGGCCGAGAAGGGGTTCGCCCTAGGCGGGTTCGACGACGATTACCTGTCTTACTTCGACCATGCAGTTCTGAGAGATGGCGAAACAGGCAAGATCATGGCCTTTGCCAATCTGTTTCAGGGCGGCAATAAATCCGAGCTTTCGCTGGATCTCATGCGGTATGAGCCTGACAGCCCCAGCTTTGTCATGGATGCGCTTTTTGCAGAAATGATGGCATGGGGGGCCGAGCAGGGATTTCACTGGTTCTCATTGGGCGCGGCGCCTTTCTCGGGGATCGAAAACCGTCAGCTTGCGTCGATTTGGAACAAGATCGGTGGGTTCGTCTATGAACATGGTGAGCAGTTCTATCACTTCGAAGGGCTGCGATCGTTCAAGCAAAAATTCGACCCGGAATGGAGCCCAAATTACTTAGCCAGCCCCGGCGGTCTTGCGGCACCGCGGATTCTGTATGAGGTAAACATTCTGATCTCGGGTGGGTTGCGTGGACTGACGAAATAGCTGTTAGTTCAGGCTGGCGCGTGTTGGGGCCTGTTCGAGCAGGTCTCCCCAGTCGGTCCGATATGCCATTTCAGCCAACACCGTCTCGGGCAGGAATTCCTGATTTTGACGGATCTGCCAGCCGCCACCCAAGCCTTTGTAAACTGCGACCAGATTGCTCGAGACCTGTTGGCGCGCCTGGATCAGATTGGCCTGCGACCGCAAAAGAGCAGTTTGTGTGTTCAGGATGCGCGAATAGCTGGCGATCCCATCCCTGTACTGACTGACGGCAATGTCAGCGGCCTTACGCGACGCGTCCACGCTCTGTTGATAGAATCCGACCTGTTTGAGCGCTTGGGCATAGGCAACCATGGCGCTTTCAACCTCGGAATAGGCTGTTAGAACGGTGTTCTGGTAATTGGCGATCAGCGCTTGATAGGCGGCGTCTTGCGCGCGCACATTGTTCTTGATCCGCCCGTAGTTCAACACGTTCCAAACAACGCCCGCGCTTGCCAGCCCGGTGGTGCTGTTTGAGCTGAACAGGTCGCGTCCGCCCGAGGCCTGCAAGCCGATAGATCCAGACAGCACAAACTGCGGATACAGGTCCGCCATGGCGATCCCGACCTGTGCCGATTGCGTGGCAGCGGCCAACTCGGCGGCGCGCACATCTGGACGCCGGCGCAGCAACTCGGCTGGAACACCCACCGAGACATTGGACCGGGCCGATGGAATCCGTCCCGAGTTGCCCAGCAAACTGGTCATACGTGATGGGGTGGCACCCAGCAGAACTGCCAATGCGTTCTTGGTTTGCTGCAAATCGCTTTCCAACTCGGGCACCAGAGCTTTGGTATTGTTCAACAGCGCCTTGGATTCCTGCACGTCCAGCTCGGTCGTGACACCATTGTCAAAACGAAGCTGGGTCAGGTCTGCGGATTCCTGTTGCAGCTTGATGTTGTCGCGGGCAACGAACAGCGACTCCTGCAAGGCCCTTATATTGACGTACAGGGCTGCTACATCGCCGGTCAGTGTGACCAGCGCGTCGTCATAATTGGCTACCTGCAAGGCCAGGTTCGACCGGGCAGCTTGAACACCGCGCCGCTGTGCGCCCCAGACATCCAGTTCCCACTGCGCATCAAATCCAACCTGCGACGTGGAAAACTCGGTATCCAATGGGATGATCCGGTTGATGTCTGCGACAGGGGCAAGGTTATCGCTGATCTGTCGCCGTTCCAGCGATCCGCCGATCGCTTGTGACTGAGGGTAGAGCTCTCCGAATGCGATGCCCAGTTGCGCGCGCGCCTGCAGCACACGGGCACCAGCCATCTGCAAAGTCAGGTTTTGCGCATAAGCTTCGGCGATCAGCTTGTTCAGGGTCGGATCGTTGAACGTCTCCCACCATTTGACCACCGGTGCACTGCGCGAAGTCAGCCCGCTTTGGCCGACACTGGGGCTGTTCACCTCGATCCACTGTTTGACGACGGGCGAATTCGGCTGGACGAAATCGGGGCCGACAGGGGTGCACGCAACAAGCGCGGCGGCGCAAAGGGCAGTCCCCATCAATCTGCGAAAGGATTTGGCCCGTGTCATGATGCGTGTCCTTAAATATCCAGCGGTCGGATGAAGTTGGCGAATGAGTAGAGGCGGATGTTGATGCGTCGCAGAAACTCAAAGGTTTTACCCTGGCCGGTGTAAATCGCGACCGCCGCGTGGCCGCCTGCAGGGAATGTGCGTTCTTCGGGGACATCTACGGTGATCTGTACCGCGATCCGGCCAGGCAGCTTCGGCAGCTCAAAACCGGGCAGGCGGCCTGATGGCAGATACTGCCCCTGGCGGGTGGCCCACCAGATCGCTTCGACCTTGCCGGGCAGAATTTCGCCCGGGTATAGGTCCAAAGCTACCTCAACCTCTTGCCCCGGTTCAACAAATTTTAGGTTCTGCTGTCGAAACGTCGCCAGAATATAGGGGCTGTCCTCGGTCACAAAGCTGGCAATGGCACCCAACCGGACGTCTCCGACAACCAATCCGGGGCGTGCCTGTTGCGAAACGATCATGCCGTTCTCGGGGGCATAGATGGTCGTATTTTCCAGGAAGTACTCGGCCTCGGCCAACTGGGCTTGTGCCTGAAGGATACCTGTGTTGACTCCGTCGATTTGCGATTCCAAAGCCAGCTGTGCTTTCTGAAGATTTGCTTCGGCTTGTTTGACCGATGCCTGATCCTCGGTGACCTGCTCATTCCAGCGATCCAGTTCGTCCTGCCGCGCACCGCCCGCAGGGACCAGGTTTTCGTAACGCGCTTTTTGCGTCAGGGCGTAAGCAAGCTGCGCATTTGCCCGTTCGACCGATTCTGTCGAGGCAATCACGTCCTGTTCAAGAATCTTGGCATTTTGTTCCGCCGCAACCAGCTGGGCATTGGCGTTGTCGACCGCAAGCGAGAAGATCGTGTCGTCAAAGCGATACAGTGGATCGCCCTTGGTGACTTGTGTGTTTGGTTCCACCAGCACTTCGGTCAGAATTGTCGGCTGGGTCAATTTTGGCACGATCTGGATTGTTGAGCGCACCACATGACTGTCGACGGAGAAGGGCTGGAAAAACCGCAGCGCGACCAGAAAGATCAGCAGCAAATGCGCGCCGACCCAGAACGAAACAATCCCCCAGGTGATGTTGAATTTCAGCCATTGCGCCTTGAAGAAAATGAACCAGACGAAAATGATGTAAAAAAGCGTAATGCCAAGTGCGACGAACATAGTGTTTTGTTTCCTTCGGCCTTAGCTTTTCTGCGTCTCGTCGGTCTGGGACTGATACTCTTCTTTGACCGTGCCGCCTAACCGTTCGATCTCTTTTCTGATGGCGTCGCGTTCATCCTCGGGCAGGCGGCGAATGTCGACGGTCATGCCGTCGTGGAACGCCCACATAAAGGCATGTACCCAAGGTACGACGGCCAAAAAGCCCATCCAACCCATGATCTTTACGGCCTCGGCATGCGGGTGGTTGCGCTTGATCGCGATCCGTCCGGGCAGACCCATGATGAACAGAAACAGCCCCATCACGGCCGCCAAAAGCAGGATCAGTGCGACAAATGTCAGATAGTCGTAGTAGCCCAGCGGCTGGCCCAAAAGTCCCATGCGCGTTCCTCGTTTCAGGACGGTTGTCCCATCCTCAGTTGTTGGTGCCCAATTCGTCAATCAATTTGTAGCTGGTCGGTGGATCGGCGCAGATGCCAGGTCCGCATTCAATCAATGTCGAGACGGCGTTCAGTGCCGCCAGGCCCAGCATGATGATGAAAGCCACCTTTGCAAGTAAGCTGCCGCCAAACCTTTCCGTTGCGTCTGTGCGATCTGCGTATTGGCGATCAAACATCAACATGATTGACGTGCCCAGAAGGATCAGGAAAAAGCAGATCGCGGCCCAGGTATAGTAGTGCAGGCCCAATACGGGTGAGCCATAGTGCCCTGTACCCGGTACGATATGCAGCAAAATCTGGCGCACAGATACGCTGCCCCCATATAGCGCCGCGATCAACATGATCGCATAATGCTGAGGGCGTGGCCCGTATAACAGGTTGAGGCCCAGACCAACACCGACGGCAACGAAGCCAACACGCTGCAACAGGCAAAGCGGGCAGGGCAATTCATAGAGTTTCAATTGATAGAAAAATGCCAATACCAGTACTAAGCTGACAGCCAGCATTCCAAAGGCATTCAGTGTTCTGGACAATTCAGATGTCATCACGGCCCCCTAAAGCTGTATGGTCAGTTGGCTGGTCGCGTGGAACTTCAGCCAGTAAACACTCAACGCCAGCGTGATGAAAAACAGCGTGTTGGCAGCCGTTGTCATCTTGAAATAGTTCAGCCCCATGGTGGCTGTAAGTAACGCAAATAAAAGCGCTATCATGGCCCGGTTCTCCCATTCCGTGCTACGATCGCAATGTTTAGGGATACTGTCAGGCTCGACCTTGTCTTGCAAGGATACCGAGAGGAATTCGCGTTTTTAGCGAAATGTGATGAGGCTTATGTACACACGCGGAGTGCTGTATCCCACTCCACCAACTTTCGGGCCAGATCCTCAGGCAGCGGAGAATCTGTGTAGAAGAAGTCGATGTCACGCAGTGACGCGATGCGCGCCGGGGCAGAGCGCTGGAACTTTGAGTGATCCGCAACCAACAAAGTTCGTCGCGCCTGTTCGATAATGGTTTGGCTGACAAGGACCTCCTGGAAATCGAAATCTAAGAGATCGCCATCGGTATCCAAAGCGGAACATCCTACAATTGCATAGTCGAATTTGAACTGCCTGATGGTCGAAACGGTCAGGTTGCCGATCAGTCCACCATCCGAACGGCGTAGAATTCCACCTGCGACAACGATCTCACATTCTGGGTTTTCGACCAGAATATTGGCGACATTCATGTTGTTGGTCACCACCATGAGGTTCTTGTGGGTCAATAGCTTGCGTGCAACAGCCTCTGTCGACGTTCCTATATTCATGAACACCGATGCACCGTCCGGAATCTCCGCGGCACAGATTTGTGCAATCTGGGTTTTGGCGCCTTCGTTTAGGCTGCGGCGGTCTTCATACCCGATGTTCGAAACGCCTGACCGCAGAACCGCGCCGCCATGCACCCGATCCAGTTCGCCCATATCGGACAGTTCGGACAGATCCCTGCGGATGGTCTGGACCGTTACGCCGAACTTCGCGGCCAAATCGTCGACCGCCACGCGGCCGTTTTGTTTGGCCATATTCAGAATGTCGGACTGGCGAAAAGAAAGCGACATAAGCGGCTCCAGTAATCTTCGATTTGTTCGTTTTTGTTCTTTTTCGGAAAATTTGCAAGGACTCGCGTTGTTCTATGTGAGTGTCTTCTATGCTCGCGTTAGTCGGCCCGACCTATGACTTAATCGTTGCCTGATCTGATATTGCAAAGGATGCCCTGCTTTGGTGTTGTCTTCGCTAGCGAACGAATATAAACGAAAGAAAAAGTTTATTAAACGAACACGTTCGAGTCTAAACACAAAGGATCATCCTGCCGTGGACAAGCGAGACAGCCAGATCACCGACCTGTTCATCATCGGCGGTGGGATTAACGGGTGCGGTATAGCAAGGGACGCAGCCGGTCGCGGATTATCGGTCATGCTGGCCGAAATGAACGACCTGGCGTCCGCTACGTCGTCCGCGTCGACCAAACTGTTCCACGGCGGATTGCGGTACCTTGAGTACTTCGAAATCCGCCTTGTGCGCGAGGCGCTGATCGAGCGTGAAACCCTACTGCGCGCGATGCCCCACATAAGTTGGCCGATGCGCTTTGTGCTGCCCTATCACGAAGACATGCGGTTTGATGCTGAAACGCCGACGTCAAAACTGCTAAGCACGGTTATGCCGTGGATGCGCGGGCGTCGTCCGGCTTGGCTGATCCGGTTGGGATTGTTCCTATATGACCACCTGGGTGGTCGTAAGATCCTGCCGGGCACGACTTCACTGAGCTTGCATACAGCGCCCGAGGGCGAACCCCTTCAGGATAAGTTTGAGACAGCATACGAGTATTCCGATTGCTGGATAGAGGATTCACGGCTGGTTGTTCTAAACGCGCGGGACGCACAATCCCGGGGCGCAGAGATCATGGTGCGGACCGAGGTCACCTCGGCCGAGCGGGTAGACGACCTGTGGCATGTCACGATCCGGAACAAAGACAGTGACGAAACCCGGTTGATCCGGGCAAAGATGTTGATCAACGCGGGTGGCCCATGGGTGGGCGACGTCATTCAGACCAAGATCCGCGTGAACTCTCGTGAAGGTGTGCGTTTGGTGCGCGGCAGCCATATCGTTACGCCCAAGCTTTATGATCATGACAAGTGCTATTTCTTTCAGGGCGAAGACGGCCGCATCATTTTCGCGATCCCGTATGAGCAGGATTTTACCCTGATTGGCACGACTGATCAGGATCATTCCGACCCATCTGTTCCTCCGGTGTGCACAGTAGCCGAGCAAGACTATCTGTGTGCCTTTGCCTCAAAGTACTTCCAGAAGCCGGTGACCCGAGACGATGTCGTATGGACCTATTCCGGTGTGCGCCCACTGTATGATGACGGGGCCAGCAGCGCCACCGCGGCAACGCGGGACTATACTTTGAAAGTTGATGCGCAGGGCGGAGCGCCCGTGCTGAACGTGTTTGGTGGCAAGATCACAACTTATCGTCGTTTGGCCGAAAGCGCGCTAGAGAAAGTTGCCGAGCATTTCCCGAATTTGCCAGGTCCCTGGACGGCAGGCGTTGCCCTGCCGGGCGGTGATTTCCCGGTGACCGGTGTGCAGGATCAGATAGCTCGGCTGATGATTGACTACCCGTTTCTCGGCCAACCTTGGGCCGCACGCCTGATCCGGGCCTATGGCACCGAGGCCACGGCGGTGCTTGGTAATGCCAATCGGGCTTCGGATCTGGGCGAGGATTTTGGTGCGACCCTGAGTGCCCGCGAAGTGACCTGGCTGATGGACAAGGAATATGCGCACAAGGCGGAAGATGTAGTCTGGCGTCGCAATAAGCTGGGGCTTCGCCTGTCCGCGGATCAAATCGCACGGTTGGACCAGTGGATGGGTGAACGGCAAAACACCCAAAGCGCCGCTTAGCGTTGGCTTTGTAGGTCCTGTTTGAATGGTGCTTTGAATTCGTCTCCGGTCGTGCTACCCAACGGGCACGGTCGGCAGACACCGAGGCGTCGCTGCTCTTACCAGAGTGCTAAACCTGCTCTTCATTCTCAAACGGCATCGCAATTACCAGGGCGTTGTTTCGTTAAGCCAGCGACCGACGATCGAGCAAAGCGCCCGCGATGGATGCACGATGACCAAAACCCCTTTACCCCTGCACGCAGATGATCTGACGGTATTTACCAAGTCCTTATCCGGGCAACTTGACGAAGCGAGCCCGCCGCATCTGACGCTGATGAATATGATCGCTCGGGCAGCCGGGTTTCAAAATGTTCAGCATATGCGATCTGCAAATGCAGCCCAACGGCGGTTGGAGGTGCAAAGACACAAACCCCCTGTCGACATGCGTTCTGTCGAACGTGCACTGTTGCAGTTCGACAAACATGGGCGTCTACGCCAGTGGCCATCGAAACGGTCCGTGCAAACGCTTGCGCTCTGGGCGCTGTGGGCCGCTTTGCCCGCCGGTGAGGCGCTTCGCGAGCGCGATGTGAATGCGCATCTTAACCGTGAACACATGTTCGGCGATCCGGCAATCTTGCGGCGGAGCATGATTTCTTGCGGCCTTCTGACACGGAAAAACGACGGAACCGACTACAAACGAGTTGAGCAAGCCCCGCCCGCAGAAGCGGAAATGCTGATCCACACGGTAACGTCCCTTCGACGGGCCCGAACTGAAGGCGCAGTTCTTACATAGGGCGCGCACTTAGCGGTCCAGAACTTTCCAATCAGTTTCAGAGAAGTACAAAAGCCCCGCAGTACCTGCGGGGCTTTTTTTGTTCGATCACTATAGTGATCAGGTTGCTTCTTCGGGCGTGCCCGGGTCGTTTTTGTTGCCCTTCAGCCATTCTCTGAGCCCCTGCATAAGGGCGTACAGGACCGGCACTAGGATAACGCCAACCAGAGTTGCCGCGAGCATGCCACCAAACACGGCGACACCGATGGCTTTTTGACTGGCCGCGCCAGCACCGTTTGCCGCCAACAGCGGGACAACGCCCAGCAGGAAGGACAATGCTGTCATCATCACGGCCCGGAACCGTTGTTGGGCAGCTTCTGCCGCTGCCTCTTTGATAGAAAGGCCTTTGGCGCGTTGTTCCATCGCAAATTCGACAATCAAAATGCCGTTCTTGGACGCAAGGCCCACAAGCATGATCATCCCGATCTGAGTATACAGGTTGATATCGCTGCCCACGATCGCCACCGCAGCAACCGCGCCGAACAAGGCGACGATGACCGATAGCAGGATAGACACCGGTAGCGACCAGCTTTCATATTGGCCAACCAGGAACAAATAGCCGAACAGAATGGCGAGCCCCAGAATCACGATCACAATGCTGCCCGATGCCAATTGTTGCTGCGCCGTTCCGGTCCACTCAAACGCATAGCCCGGGGGCAGGGCGGTCGCGGATTCCTCGGTCATCACATTGATCGCGTCCCCGCTGGATAGTCCTAGCGCCGGAACCGCCGTCACCGTGGCGGATCGGAACAGGTTGTGGCGTTTTAGCAGAACCGGCCCTAATACGTTTTCGACATCAATCAGCGTGCCCAGCGGAACCATGTCGCCCTGGGTGGATCGCACATAGAGGTTCGAGATATCTTCGACATTGTCGCGATATGTCCCGTCTGCCTGAATCATCACGCGATAGACCCGACCAAACAGGTTGAAATCGTTCACATAATACGATCCCAACTGAGCCTGCATCGTCTGGAAAACCTCTGAGACGGACACTTGCAGCGTTTTGGCTTTCTCCCGGTCCAGATCAACGAACAGCTGCGGAACGTTTGCGCGGAATGTCGTGTAAGACTGTGCGATTTCAGGTCGTTGATTGGCCGCATACACAAAGGACCCGACCGCTGAGGCCAGATCTTGCGGCGTTCCACCACCGGTTTGCTGAACCTCCATCTCAACGCCAGCCGACATGCCCAATCCCTGAATGGGTGGCGGGTTAAAGGCCAGTATAGACGCTGCTGACTCGCCGTTGGCGATGGCGAGGATCTTGGCAAGGATAGCGTCGGCACTCAGGTCATCTTCTTGCCGTTCGCTCCAATTGTCGAGATTGACGAAAATCGCTGCGCCGTTGGTGATGGTGCCATTGAGCATCGAAAAGCCGTTAACCAGAACGGTGCTGGCGACCCCGGGGATTTCGCGAATTTGTTCGTCCACACGTTTGGTAACTGTTTCCGTGCGTTCCAGGGTCGCTGCGTCAGGCAGTTGCACATCCACGAACAGATAGCCGTTGTCCTCAAGCGGAATGAAACCCGCTGATGTGTTGGACATGATCGTCCCGGTGCCCATACCCAGCGCCACAATCAGTCCCAGTGCGATCACTGGCATGATCAGCAGCTTGCGCACAATGGCGACATAGCCGCTGCGCACCGTGCCGATCAGCCTTTCGAACAGGGCCAGTATTCCTTTGGGGGGGCCGGACCGGGCGCGCAGCACGAGGCCGCAGAGCGCAGGCGAAAGGGTAAGCGCGTTGATCGACGAGATTACGACAGCGGTCGAGATTGTGACGGCAAACTGAGAATAAAGCCGCCCCGTGATGCCGGGCATGAAGGTCACTGGAACGAACACGGCCAGCAGAACCAGGGTGGTTGCAATGACGGGGCCTGTGATCTGACCCATTGCCTTTCGGGTCGCCTCGGCCGGGGGAAGGCCTTCATCTGCGATGATGCGTTCCACGTTTTCAACAACGACGATGGCATCGTCCACCACGATCCCGATAGCCAGCACCAACGCGAACAGAGAAATCGTGTTCAACGACATGCCAAACATCAGCAAGAACGCGAACGTTCCGATCAGGGAGACCGGGATTGCGACTGCCGGAATGATTGTCGCTCTCCAACTGCCTAGGAACACAAACACGACCGAGATCACCAGAATGAAAGTCAGGATCAGCGTTGACACCACATCGTTCAAAGAGGCTTCGACGAAGTCCGTGGTGTTGAAGGGCACATCGTATTCGACATCAGTAGGGAAAGAGCGTGACAGGCGCTCCAACTCAGTCTGAACCCGCTCGGAAACGGCCAGCGCATTGGCGCCAGGGGCCTGATAGATGCCGATCACGGTGGCCGGAACGGCCTGAAAATATCCGGACGCCGAATAGAACTGGGCACCCAACTCGGTTCTGGCGATGTCCTTGACGCGAACGATTGCACCAGCTTCGCCGGTGCGGATCACAATATTGGAAAACTCTTCGGCCGACGTCAGGCGGCCCTTGGATTTGATCGTGTATTGAAATGTCTGCCCCTCGGGCACCGGGGGGGACCCGATGGAGCCGGCGGACACCTCGATATTCTGTTCGCGAATGGCGTTGATTACGTCACCGGGCGTAATGGAGAGGGCCGCCATCTTATCGGGATCCATCCAGATCCGCATGGCGTATTCCAAGTTGGTCAGAACGTCGGCCTTACCAACGCCCTGAACACGGGCCAGCGCATCGCGCAGATTGATCGACGCGTAGTTCGATAGAAAAACGCTGTCATAGGTGCCTTCGGGCGAGGTCAGTGTGACCAACATCAGCATGTTGGTCGAAGATTTCTGCGTGACAACACCGGAGGACGTAACTTCGGTCGGCAGGGAGGAGGTCGCTTGCGCGACGCGGTTTTGCACGTTTACGGACGCGATATCAGGATCTGTGCCGACCTCAAAGGTGACGTTCAGCGAGTAGGACCCGTTATCTGATGAGGTGGACGTCATGTAAATCATGTCGTCCACACCGTTGACCTGCGCCTCAATCGGGGCGGCAACGGTGTTTTCAACGGTTTCGGCATTGGCGCCGGTATAGGTGGCCGTTACGCTGACCACCGGGGGGGTAATGTCCGGGAACTGCGCCACCGGAAGGACCATATATCCGATACCGCCCAAAATTGTCAGGACAAGCGAGATGACAAGCGCCAGCTTGGGCCGGCTGATGAACAGGGCTGAGAACATCAGTTATTCTCCCGGCTGTTCAGAGGCGACGACCGCATCTACGGCGACGCCCGGGCGTACCCGTTGCAGACCCTCGACAATGATACTCTCACCTTCGCGCAACCCATCCAAAACGATGATTGCCGTGCCGACTGTGTCGCCGGTGGTGATGTAGCGCTGTTCGACCATCTGCTTGTCATTGACAACCAGCACGAATTCACCCCGTTGATCCCGCTGCAAAGCCGCCTGCGGGATGAGAACCTGTAGCGTTGGCTCCAACGCTTCGATGTGAACACTCAGGAATGCACCATCCAGGATCAGGCGTTTGGTATTGTCGAACTCGGCCCGCATGGTTATCGCGCCGGTTAAAGGATCGATGCGGTTGTCCACAAACACTATTTTTCCGGTTTCATCCAGATCGGTTCCGTTAGGCAGTGTTACGTGCACGTTGGGGCTTTGTTCGCTTTCCGACAGCGACGCCGCATTCTCGTTAAAAGTTTCGAGGATCGATGTGAACTGTTTTTCATTCAGCGAAAAGTTGACGTAGATCGGTGCTTCGCTGACGAGATTGACCAATGCGGGATTGTTGGGCCCTACAACATCGCCAACGCTCGTGGTCACGCGACCAATGCGCCCGGCGAATGGTGCCTGAATTCGCGTATAGCTCAGGTCCAACTCTGCCTGTTGAATAGCAGCCTTGGCAGCTTTAACTTCGGCCTCGGCGACAAGCTCATTGGCACGGGCGATGTCACGTTCTGATTCTGGAGTGGCATCGCGTTTGTACAGTTCTTCCTTTCGCGCCAAATCGACCCTGGCCAGCTCAAGGTTGGCTTCGGCGCGGTCCAGATCAGCCTTGCGGGCCTCCAACGTGGCTTCGTAGAGGTCAGGCTCAATCGTAAACAACAGGTCGTCTTTTTGGACCAAAGCGCCGTCTTCCACATCCTGGCTATCCAGAAACCCATTGACCCGCGCGACGATGTCGACCTTGTCGATTGCTTCGGCACGGCCAATGAAAACCGCTTCATCCGTGATTTCCTGTGTATAGGCCGCCGCGATTGAAACTTTGGGGGGCGTTGCATCGCCTTGCCCTTCTTGCGCCAGAGACGGTTGCGCTATGGCCAGACAGAAAACCAAAGCAAACTGCTTTCCTATCGCCCAAGCGGGTCCGCAATTGCTGGGGTCAACGGATTTAAGTGGAAGGGCCATGGAAAATGCCTCGTTCAAACTAAGGATTAAGTGACCGGGCACACCTGACACCGCGGCGAGTCGATAGAATTCAGACTCAGGATGGCGCTTTTGTTGCCATATCTCAAGCTTCTTGAGTACGAGTGCTTCTGGTGCGCAGTCTAAATTATCTCGTCAGTTCGCTGACTTAGGTCGATGCGCTTTGAGCAACGGGCGGCGATGCTGCAAAACAAACTAAAAAACGGAGGCCGATTTGGCCTCCGTTGTCATGACGCAAATTGGCCGGATTTTAACCGCGCGTGCCTGCAAATCGGGTCTGCCAATCTTCGCGTTGGTCATCCGTTATTTTGGCGAACAGTACGTCCGGCACTGTGAATGCGTGACCCGCAGGCAGCGCGTTCAGTGCAGCCTCAACGTCATCCGGCCAATCAGTCGCGAGCGTGTTCATGGCACTCAGCATCCTGGCAGACGCGTTTGGAATAAACGGCGCGCTCAGGACAGCGTATAGCCGGATTAGGTTTAGACCCAGACGCACCTGCGCTGCCGCTTGTTCCGGGTTTTCCTTAAACGTCGACCAGGGGGCTGCGGCTTGTAGGTATTCGTTTCCGGCCACCCAAATAGCGCGCAGCTCTTGCGCCGACTTGCGAACTTCCATTGCCTCCATAAAGCCTTCATAGGCGCGGATGCGGCGCGTCAATTCCGAAATCAGCGCATTTTCCCGCTCGCCATATACGCCACCCTCGGGCACGGCTTCGCCAAACTTGGATCGGCAGAACTTGGTGATGCGGCTGACAAAGTTGCCCAAAACATCCGCCAAATCCTTGTTCACCGATTGCTGGAAGTTCTCCCAGGTGAATTCACTATCGCTGCTTTCGGGCGCATGGCTCAGCAACCACCAGCGCCAGTAGTCAGCCGGCAGGAGTTCCAACGCCTGATCCATGAACACGCCGCGCCCCTGAGAGGTCGAGAACTGGCCGCCGTCATAGTTCAGGTAGTTGAACGATTTCAGATGGTCGACCATCTTCCACGGCTCGCCTGACCCCAGAATGGTGGCTGGGAAGCTAAGCGTGTGGAACGGTACGTTGTCCTTGCCCATGAACTGGACATAGCGAACGTCGTCGGCACCTTTGTCCGTGCGCCACCAGCGTTCCCACTCGGCATCGGGTTTCCCAGTGGAATCAGCCCATTCCTTGGCGCAGGCGATGTATTCGATAGGCGCATCGAACCAGACGTAAAAGACTTTGCCCTCCATCCCGGGCCAATCCTGATCTCCTTTTTTGACCGGAACACCCCAGTCCAGATCACGGGTGATGCCGCGGTCCCGCAGCCCGTCACCGTCATGCAGCCACTTTTTGGCAATGGATGTGGTCAGGATCGGCCAATCGGCCTTGCTGTCAATCCAAGCATCCAACTGATCTTTCATCGCCGATTGGCGCAGGTACAGATGCTTGGTCTCGCGCACTTCAAGATCGGTCGAGCCGGAAATGGCCGAACGCGGATCGATCAAATCGGTCGGGTCCAACTGTTTGGTGCAGTTTTCGCACTGATCGCCCCGTGCGCGGTCATAGCCGCAATTGGGGCAGGTGCCTTCTATGTACCTGTCGGGCAGAAAGCGCCCATCAGTGTTTGAGTAGACCTGTTTTTCGCTTACTTCGCGGATCAGACCAGCTTCATCCAGTTTTCCCGCGAAATGTTGCGTCAGCCTTTTGTTCTGATCACTGGACGAGCGGCCAAAGTGATCAAAGCTCAGCCCAAATCGGTTGGCGATGTCCAACTGTACGCCGTGCATTTCGGCACAGTATTCAGCAATCGGCTTTTCGGCTTTGGCCGCGGCCAGCTCAGCCGGGGTGCCGTGTTCATCTGTGGCACACAGGAACATCACCTCATTCCCCCGGCCACGCTGATAGCGTGCGTACAGATCCGCCGGCAATTGCGAGCCGATCAGGTTGCCGAGGTGTTTGATCCCGTTGATGTAAGGGATCGCCGAGGTGATGAGAATCCGAGCCATATTGCGTTTCCACGTATCTGTCTGCGCGCCCGTCTACCTTATGTAATCGGCCAGCAAAAGCCCGCCCGTCGCATGGATGTCACTTTCGCACCTTACGAGCAGAAAAAAGACGGAAAATCGGGAATTCGCATTGTATCTGACATGATCTTCTCAATAACCGCAGGTTGAGCGCCGCCTCACAACCTCTTGAATTCTCGTTATGGCTTCCCATATTGAATGTATACTGATGTATACAGAAGCGAGGGCTAATACTTGATGTTCGACTTCCTACTCGAGGGTGCATTTGCGCCTTTTACTCTGGCGCTTGCGCTTCTGTTCGGCCTTTTGGCAGTGGAACTGATCGCTTTGGTCTTGGGTGGCAGCTTGCTAGCTGGCGAAGGGGAAATCGATCTGGATATGGTGGATGCCCCCGATCTGGACATTGGTGATTTAGGTCTGGATATCGACCCGGATGTCGATCTGGGCGATTTCGAACTGGCAGAGGTCGAAAGCGATGTGCCCGATACCTCTGCGGCGGGTCCAATGGCGTGGTTGGGTGTTGGAAAGATACCCATCATGATCTGGCTTGTGGTTGTGCTGGCGGGCTTCGGCCTGTCGGGTATTGGCCTGCAACTGGCGCTGCGCGATGTGCTGGGCTTTGATCTGCCGCCTTGGGTGGCTGTGATCCCAGCCGGTGCCTTTGGCCTGTGGTTTGCCCGTGGCTTTGGCGGTGTCTTTGCCCGCCTGCTGCCCAAGACCGAGACCGAGGCGATGTCTGAGCGGATGCTGGCCCGCCGCCGGGGTGTCATCACCCAAGGCACCGCGTCACGCGGCCGCCCGGCCGAGGTTCGGGTCATGGATCGCTTTGGCAATACCCACTACCTGCGCGCCGAGCCGCTGCAGGACAAGGATGCGCTGGATCAGGGCACAGATGTGCTGGTTCTACGCGACCGACGGCGCGACCGGTTCGTTCTGGTCGGCTTGTCAGACTAACCAAATTTCAAACCCCAAACCTGGAGGATTTTGCATGGAACTTACATTCCTAGCCGTCACAGTTGTGACTATTTTAGCGGTAATCTTGTTCATTGGCCTTGTTCTTGGCCGTCTCTATCGACGTGCCACCCGCGAAGTCAGCTTGGTGAAAACCGGCGCAGGCGGCAAGAAGGTCATCATGGATGGTGGTGTCATCATCGTGCCTTTGCTGCATGAAGTTAGCCCGGTCAACATGAAGACCCTGCGCCTTGAAGTGCAGCGCAGTGACGAGGCCGCCTTGATCACCAAGGATCGGATGCGTGTCGATGTAGGAGTGGAGTTCTACGTTTCCGTGATGGCCACCGAAGAGGGTATCGCTCGCGCTGCCCAGACGTTGGGTGATCGCACATTTGATGTCGAGCAACTGCGCGAGATGATCGAAGGCAAGCTGATCGATGGTCTGCGTGCCGTTGCTGCCCAGATGACCATGGACGGGTTGCACGAGAACCGCGCTGACTTTGTGCAAGAGGTGCAGAATGCAGTGTCCGAAGACCTGCTGAAGAACGGTCTGTCACTGGAATCCGTCTCGCTCACCGCTCTGGACCAGACGCCGTTTGAAGCGCTGGACGAAAACAACGCCTTTAACGCGGTGGGTATGCGCAAACTGGCCGAGGTGATTGCAACCTCAAAGAAAGAGCGCGCCCAGATTGACGCCGATGCCGAGGTTGAAGTGCGCCGCGCTTCGATGGAAGCACAGCGTCAGAAGCTGTTGATCGAAAAGGATGAAGAACAGGCGCGCATTGAGCAGACGCAGCAGGTTGAGACTCTGCGCGTGGCGCAGGAGGCCGAGATAGCGGCCCGGACCGAAGATTCGGTGCGTGAGACCGAACGCGCCCGGATCGCGCGGGAAGAAGCCATCCGCTCGGCAGAGATCGAACGCGAGCGCAAGATCCGCGATGCGGAGATCGCCAAAGAGCGTGAGATCGAAGTAGCCGAACAGGAACGTCAGATCATCATCGCGCAGAAATCCGAAGAGGAAAGCCGCGCGCGTGCATCTGCCGATCTGGCTCGTGCCGAAGCGACAAAAGCGACCGAAGCAGTGGCAACCGCCCGTCAGGTGGCAGAAGCCGAGCGTCAGAAGCAGATCGTGCTGATTGAAGCAACTCGTGAAGCTGAACGTCAGGCGACCGCAATCCGCCTGGCCGCGCAGGCCGACAAAGAGGCCGCCGTTGACCGCGCCGAAGCCCGCCGCGAAGAGGCGCAGGCCGAAGCCGATGCGCTGAACATTCGGGCTGAGGCCAAGAAGAACGACATGTTAGCCGAAGCGGAAGGTAAACGTGCGATTGTCGAGTCCGAAAATGCTCTGTCAGTGGATCAGATCCGCATGAAAGTTGATCTGGCGCGGATTGAAGCCATGCCGTCGATCATATCGGAGATGGTCAAACCTGCCGAGAAAATCGACTCGATCAAGATCCATCAGGTTGGTGGTATCGGTGGCGCCAATGGGGGCAGTGCGTCAACAGGTGACAAGCCAGTGGTCAATCAGGCGCTGGACTCGATCATGGGGATGGCCGTTCAGATGCCCGCGCTCAAGAAGCTCGGTGAAGAGCTGGGTCTGTCGATGGAGCATGGTGTCAGCGGTGTTGTGAACGGCGCACTAGAGCCGACTGTAGATCAGCCCGAAAACGTGGACGCGATCGAAGAAGAACCGCGGACAGATCACTAAGACGAAGACAGGGCCGGGTTTTCCCGGCCCTTTTCAATTCAGCGGCTTGCTAAAGATGCCCGAACTCACATCCAGAAGTTATTGGCCTTTGAAACTGTCTGAAAATTAACCGCTACGACCTGGGATGCGCCAATCAGGCTGTCGGCGTTGTTTGCATAGTCGGGGCGCATCCGGTTTCGGGCCTCATCATCGGGTTGCGTCAGTTTAACGGCCATGCGTGAAAGCTTGATGGCAAGCTCGTACCCCTCTTCAGGTGTTTCGGTTTTGAGTGTGGGTAGCCAGGACATCTTGCCCTCCATTATATCGTGCGCGACCTAAATGCAGAGTTGACGAGGCGAGATTGGAAGTCAAGAATAATATCGTGCACGATATATTTGGAGCCAAGAATTTGGATATCACCCAGATCCCGACCCGAGCGAACGAGCTATTCTGTTTTGGAGTTTACACCGCGTCGCACGCGATCAATCGTGCTTACTCGCCGCACCTGAAACGGCTGGGGGTGACCTATCCTCAGTACATTACGCTCACCCTTCTGTGGGAGAGGGACGGGCAAAACATAAATGAGCTGGCGCAACAGTTAGGTATGGAAACCAGCACCATGACCCCTTTGATCAAACGGTTGGAAACCATGGGGTACGTCACTAGAACCCGGAGCCAATCGGATGGGCGCGCCATTGATGTTACATTGACAGATCAGGGGGCGTCGCTTGGGAATGAAGCACCTGGAATCACCGCCTGCATGATTGAAGACACCGGACTGGACCAGGCTGAGCTATTGAGATTACAAGACTTGCTGCTTCGGCTTAGGGACGGGCTTCAAAGCGCCTAGTCGTCGTGTTCCCGTGACCGTTTCAGCAGGCGCCCGATAGTGAACGAAGTTCGTGGGGCATAGACATAATTTGTGCGTTCATCCGGTGTCGGGCGTGATCGCATCCGTGCCAGACCGAACAGGATCAGCGCGAAATGACCCACCGCGACAAAGGCAAACAATGCGCTTGGTCCGAATTGCTGGATCAACGTTGATGAGACATAGGGCGACGCGATTGCCCCTAACGCGTACCAGAACATCAATGCAGCAGACAACTCGACCCTTTGCTCGGTGGTCGCAAAGTCGTTGGCATGCGCAGATGAGACAGAAAAGATCGGGAATGTCGTCAAGCCAAAGAATCCGGCAGCCAGCATCACTCCGATTGTGCCAGCACCGCTAGCCGCCATCGTGACACCACAGCTGAGCACCGCAGCGGCAGAGAGCCAGATCAGAACCCAGCGACGGTCGTATTTGTCTGCGAGCCACCCCAACGGGTATTGCGCCAAGGCACCGCCCAGTACGAAAGAGGCCAGGAAAAAGGCGATCTGATCCACGCCCAGGCCGACCCCTTGTCCGTAGACCGGCCCGACCATTCGGAAAGAGGCTGAGCTAAGCGCCGCTACGATCACGCCTGCAACCGCCAACGGAGAGCTTTGCCAGGCCAGTTTCGGACGCAGACGGGGCGCGTCGGGTGTTTTCGGTTGGCTGGCCCGTGTCAGTGTTAACGGCAAAAGCGATGCGCAGCATAGGATCGCCAAAAGGTTATATGAAACGTAAGAGGCCGGTGGCAGAACCGCGATTATCAATTGCGCGCACAAAGACGCGCCCATATCCGCGATACGATAGGTGCCCATGGCGCGCCCACGCGTCTCATTAGTGACTTTGGCATTCAGCCAGGCCTCGATGACCGTGTAACACCCGGCCACACATGTACCTGACGCAATTCTCAGCGCGGCCCAGATATACGGGTTGTCGGTCAAGGTGTGGCCCAATAACCCCATTGCGCCCAGCGCGGTACAGACCGCAAAGGCGCGCGAATGCCCAACACTGCCCATCAGGCGGGGCGCCCACCAGCATCCAATGAAAAACCCTAGGAAATGTGCCGAACCCAGAATACCGATCTGCTCGGTTGTGAAGTTCAGTGTTATGCCCGAGATTGCATCCAGCGGCCCGACGCCGCCTGTCGAAAGCTGCAGCAGAATGACGGAAAGAAAAAGGGCGGCAAAAGAAATGATCGTGCGCATAGTGGTCCCAGATTGGCGACGCCATCACAAGATGCGCGCATCTATTCGACTCAATTGCGTCGTTTTTTACCCATTTGGCATCACGTTACACGCATGATTTCAGCATGAATGTCCAGACCTACGGTCTCCTGAACCAAGTCAGGGTATCCGGACGCCCCAAAGTCGTGGCGATTCAACCCACCTGTCAGCCGGATGGACAAACGATCAAGATCATCCTCGTCCGTACCCGCCTGTCGATACAGACTGGCGTTCAATGTGATAGGCCGAGTTACACCTCGCACGGTCAGGTTTCCTGTGATGCGGGCGCCGTCCGATATCCGCCCAGTTGGCCCTAATTGCACACTTGTCGAGGAGAACCGGATAGTTGGATGCTGCTCTGCATTCAGGACACCAGGGCTGAGCATGGGCGTTCTGGCAAATGGCAGCCGGGTTTTTGCCTTCGCAACATCCAGGACCACGTCCACCTCGCTGTTTTGCAAATTGTGCGTGTCGATCTGAACGTCAGCAGACCGGATCGGCATAGACCCCGTTTGCGCGATCCCCGAGAGGTCAAACATGAAGCTGACATGGGTGCCGTCTGGCGAAAGGGCGTAAGGCTTTCGCGCTGCGCGCGCGGGATTGCCGAAGGGCAGGGCAGCGAGCCCTGCGAGAACGCCGCGACGCGATAGGGTTGTCATACGAGTGCCTCTTGTCTGCGGGGCCGAGACCTTTTGAGAAGCATCACGATGATGGCAATGTTAAGACCGTTCCATAAAATCCCGTTCACGAATGCCAATTGGTAGTTGCCTGTGACGTCATAGATCCACCCCGACATCCACCCACCCAAGGCCATGCCCAGAATGGTCATCATCATGACAAAACCCACGCGCGCACCAGCCTCTTGCGGAGGCATGTATTCGCGGACCACCAGCGCATAGCTGGGTACGATTCCACCTTGCGCCAGCCCAAACAGCACGCTGACGACATAAAGTGAGACCATCCCGTCATAAGGTAAGAACAGGAACAGGGCGATGCATTGCAGGATCGACCCGATGAGCAGTGTATGAACGCCACCCAGCCGGTCAGCCACCAGGCCGGAAACGATGCGGCTCACCACGCCGCCCAGCAGCATCAGGGACAGCATCTCTGCGCCGACAGCGGGGCCATAGCCGAGACCTACGCAGTAGGACACGATGTGAACCTGCGGCATCGACATCGCCACGCAGCATCCAATGCCTGCCAGTCCAAGAATGTATTGCAACGCCCTTGGTGGGATTCCGACGCTGCGCGCATTGATCTTTGCAGTGGCAGCGGCGGTTGTGTGCGCCTCGACTGGGACCTGCCGGCGCAACAGCAGGGACAGGGGAATGACAACAACCAGTGTCAGTACCGCCAGTGTCAGATAGACTTGCTGCCAGCCATCCCGCGCCAGAATACCTGACAGCATAGTGGGCCAGATCGCCCCGGACAGATAGTTTCCGCTGGCGACCAGCGCCACGGCGATCCCGCGTCTGCGCATGAACCAGTGTGAGATATCGGCGATCAGGGGTCCAAAGCCGATCGAAGTGCCCAATCCCAGCAGCAAATGCGCGACGGACAGCAGGGCTATGTTAGGTGCAAGTGTTGCCAGCAGGTAGCTGATGGCGCTCAGGATCGATGCGCCTATCAATGCTTTGGTCACCCCCAACCGGTCCACCAACTGCCCCAGCCACATGTTACCCAGGGCAAAGCCGATCATGGCGAGCGTATAGGGCATCGACGCCTCGGCCCGTCCGGCACCGAATTGTGTTTCGACGGCGGGCATGACCACGATCACCGCCCACATCCCGACATTCGCCACGGCTGCGATGGCGAGCGTGATCAGAAGGCGAAGCCAGGAATAGCGGCTGTCATGGATTGGATGGCTCATGCCGCGACGCTAGGGTGCGGGCCAGGTTTTGACCAGTCACAAGTTGCGTGATCTTCGTGCTTTCACCCGAGGGTTCTTCTGGCTCAGTCAGCTGCCACGCGTCACGGCATTTGCGTCAGATCGGCCAGCCACATGGCATAGCTATTCGAGCGTTCAGCGCGACAAGATTAACTTACCATCGGCAAACTGAATGTTGGAAAAACGGTGCAGGTAATCCATGCCGAGCAACGACTTGTCCAAGTCGCCTTCGTTGATCCAGGCTGAGACGCCGTTGTCAAGGATCGGTCCCAGCGCGAGACTATCCAATTGCACAGGGGCCGTCCGCACCACTCCGTTCGCGGTCGACGCGCGGCCCAGATAATTCAGTTGGTCCAGATCAATGCCCACACGTTTGGCGTCCTGCGCGTTCAGGACGATCTGACTGGCGCCGGTGTCGACCAGAAAGGTGATGGGCTCTCCGTTCACCAGCATTGGCAGATAATAATGCCCGTCAAAGGCACGGGGAACTTCGATGGTGTTGCCGGACACCGCCATCTGAGGCGTGGTGCCCACGGTCGAGCGGATATCGTCCCAAAGCCCCACCAAAGCGACGACGCCAATGAAAATAAACACCCAGGCCATAACCTGCTGCAGGGTCTTGCCCAGCGACTGTCGGTTGTGGGTGAAGAACCACATCAGCAAGGCCGCGCCCAGCAAGACCAAATAGGTCAAATGCCCGATTTCATAACCATCCATACCGTCACCCGGAATAAGTCATCTTCATATTAATATGGGGTCTCACGACGCAAAGCCAAAGGCCTTGAGGCCATCCAGAATGAACTGAACCGAAAGGGCGGCCAACAGCATTCCAAGCAGACGAGTCAGGACATTTAGACCGGTTTTTCCCAACAGTCGCGCCACGGCGCCCGAGGTAAGATAGGTCACAAACACCATGGCAACGACAATGATCATCATGCCGATGACCACGGCAAGCCCCTCGATGCCTGGTTGCTGACCCGCCAGAAGGATCATGGTGGCAATGGCTCCGGGTCCGGCGATCAGGGGGATGCCCAACGGAAAGACCGACGGGTCGGGGTGTTCTTCTTCTTCGGCGCTGTTTTCTCGTCGTTTGGTGCGACGTTCAAACAACATGTCCAGCGCGGTCAGGAACAGTAGAACGCCGCCCGCCACGCGAAACGCTTCCATCGAGATGCCGACAAAGCCCAGCACAGCCTCGCCGAAAGCTGCGAACATGGCCAGAATACCCGCCGCCGTCAGGCAGGCCCGGACAGCGATGGCTCGCCGCATGCTTTTATCCATGCCCTGCGTCAACGCCACAAAGATCGGCGTCTGAGCCGGAGGGTCTATTACCACAAGCAATGTGGTGAATGACGTAATCAGGAACGCTGTTTCGATCATGTATCGGCAGCTTTCTGAAGGTTTTTCAAGACATCAACAGCTTTCGTCGCCAAGTCGCCCGGAACGTAGACATGGTCATGGTGAAATCCTGCAACCATATTGGCTGGAATGCCAGCCTGCGCCAGGGCAGTGGAAACTGCAGCCGTCAATCCGACGCCTTCAAGCGAAGAATGGACCTGAAGAGTGATGCAGCGCATTGCGACTGCATCCCCGTTCGCCGCATTGATCGGTACAATAAGGGAAAGACCTTCATCTTCCACACAGCTGGCCCGAGTTCCGACTGGCCATTCTTTATCCTCTGGCCATAGAGTAAAGGCATACAAACCGGGCTGCAGTTTTGGCTCCATGCCAGCGATCATCGCCTGCGTCTCTTTAACCGGAATTGGGCTCATCTCGTCATCTCTTCACGTTCCAAGCGCTCGGCGGCGGCGACCCAAAGGGTTTCGGCCTTTTCCATGGCATCTGTGACTTCGGCAAACTTCCGGTTCCATACTTCTAGATCGCTGACGCGATCGTCTTCGTAGAGCGTTGGATCGGCCAGCTTAGCCGAGAGTTTGTCCTGCATCTCTGCTAGTTTCGCAATCCTCTCCTCGCATTTGCGAAGATCGGCGCGTAGGGCCAGAACCGCTTCTCGGGACTGACGTTTGGGTTTTGCCGTCGGTTGCTTGGTTTTTGCTGGTTTGTCACGGCCCAGCAGTAGCGAGCGATAGGCTTCGAGATCACCTTCGAACGGATTGACCGTTCCATCCGACACCAGCCAAAGGCGATCAGCGACCAATCCAAGCAAGTGCATGTCGTGGCTGACCAGAATGACCGCACCGGAATAGGCCGTCAGCGCCTCGACCAAGGCTTCGCGGCTTTCGATGTCCAGATGGTTGGTCGGCTCATCAAGGATCAGCATATGCGGTGCGTCGATAGTGGCGATCAGCAGTGACAGGCGCGCCTTTTGACCACCTGACAGGCGACCGACCTCGGTTATCGCCTGATCGGCCCCCAGGCCGAACCCGGCTAGGCGTGAGCGCCACTTACCGGGGGCTTCGTCTGGGCGCAGGCGGCGCAGGTGGTCCAGCGGTGTTTCGTCCACATGCAGCTCATCCACCTGATGCTGCGCGAAATAGCCGATGCGCAGCTTACTGCTGCGGGTCATTTTGCCCGCCATCAGGGGCAGGCGATCCGATAGCAGTTTTGACAGGGTCGATTTGCCTTGTCCGTTTTTGCCCAGCAATGCGATGCGGTCATCTTGATCGATACGCAGGTTCAAATGGCGCAGCACTTCGGTGTCGCCATACCCGGTTACACCGCTCTCCAATTGGATGATCGGCGGAGAAAGCTCCTCAGGCTCCGGGAAGGAAAAGGCGCGCAGCGCGGCTTCTTGCGGGGTAGAGACCAATTGAATGCGTTCGATCATCTTCAGCCGCGATTGGGCCTGTACCGCTTTGGAGGCTTTATATCGAAACCGATCCACAAAGCTTTGCAAATGGGCGATACGCGCCTTGGACTTTGCATTCTCGGATTCCGCCTGCGCCAGCCGTTCGGCACGGCGTTCCGCAAACTTGTCATAGGGTACCGCGTAGTAAGTGAGCTTGCGGTCTTCCAGATGCAGGATCGATCCAACTGCGCGGTTCAGCAACCCGCGGTCGTGGCTGATGATGATGACAGTGTGCGGATATTTGGCCAGATAGCTTTCCAGCCACAGTGCGCCTTCAAGATCCAGATAGTTGGTCGGCTCGTCCAGCAGCAACAGATCTGGCTGCGAAAACAGCACCGCCGCCAATGCAACACGCATCCGCCAGCCGCCCGAAAAGTCCGAGCAGGGTTTCAGTTGATCCTCGTCATCAAAACCGAGGCCCTTGAGGATCGACGCCGCGCGCGCCTCGGCGGACCAGGCGTCGATATCCACCAGCCGGGTCTGGATTTCGGCGATGCGATTAGGGTCGGTCGCGCTGTCCGCTTCGACCATCAAAACGCTGCGCTCGGTATCCGCGGCCAGGACCGTGTTGATCAGCGAGACATCGGAGGAGGGAACCTCTTGCGCCACTCCACCAATCCGCGCCCGTTTTGGAAGCGCGATATCGCCCGATTCCAGCGCTAATTCGCCCCGGATCAGCCGGAACAAGGTGGTTTTCCCGGTGCCGTTACGCCCCACAAGACCTACCTTGTGGCCATCAGGAATGGTGGCACTGGCCCCGTCAATAAGGGGGCGGCCTTCGACGGCATAAGTGATATTTTCGATCCGTAACATAGGGCGCTCTTAACAGAGCGTTGATGGCGCCGCCAGAGCCTGCCATGTTCAAGGTGCAAGGGATGTGTTAGCGCTGTTCCGGTTGGCATTTTACAACGGTTTTCGTCATGCGCCCGGCTCAATCGCCCCCATCTCTGGTCACACTGGTTTTTGCAACAGCCCTATCGGTGTTGTCACTGAACATGTTCCTGCCGTCACTCGCACGGATGGGAGAGGATTTTCAGGTCGACTATGCCGTGGTGAATCTGTCGATCGCAGGGTATCTGGCAGTATCCGCCGTACTGCAACTGATCATGGGGCCTTTGTCAGATCGATATGGGCGGCGGCCTGTGTTGTTGATCTGCATGGCGATCTTTGCGTGCGCGTCCGTCGGATGCGTAATGGCCGAGTCGATCTGGGTATTCCTGGGGTTTCGTTTACTGCAGGCTGCGGTCGTTGCTGGGCCTGTCTTATCCAGCGCCTCCATCCGCGACATGTATCCCCCAAATGAGGCCGCCAGCAAGCTGGGCTATGTGGCAATGGCTATGGCACTGGCACCCATGCTTGGACCAATGCTCGGCGGCGCGTTGGATTCGCTCTTTGGATGGCGCGCCGGGTTTGTTCTGTATTCGACACTGGGGGCAGGGATGCTGGCGCTGCTTTGGGCGAATATGGGTGAAACCAATACAGATCGATCATCAACCTTTGCTGCGCAACTTCGCGAATACCCGCACCTGTTCCGGGCGCGCAGGTTTTGGGGCTACGCCTTGTGTGCAGCGTTTTCGATCGGTGGGTTTTACAGTTTCATCACCGGTGCGCCATTGGTGGCGGCGGCGTGGTTCGATCTTAGCCCTGCGATGCTAGGATTGGGGATCGGAATCATCACCGGAGGTTTCATGGTCGGTAACTTCATCACCGGGCGTATTGCGGCGAGGACGAGACTGACAACAATGATCTTGATTGGACGCGTGATTGCGTCTGTTGGGCCGTTCTGCGGATTGCTGCTTTTTCTGTCGGGTCTTGGTTCGGTCTGGGTTTTCTTCGGCTCGGCCATCTTTGTGGGCTTCGGCAATGGCCTGACAAACGCCAACGCCTCGGCCGGGTTGATGTCTGTCCGCCCCAAGCTTGCAGGCAGTGCAGCAGGCCTGTCTGGCGCAATGATCGTGGCGTTGGGGGCTGTGCTGACGACCCTAACCGGCGCGCTGGTCAGCGCCGAAAATGGACCGTTTCTGGTGTTGGGAATGATGTGTGCCAGCAGCTTCGCTGGTTTATTGGCGGTGCTCTATGTGTGCTGGGTCGACCTTCGCGACCCGTTGCCGGATACAATCTAACGGTCAATCAATTGGGCGGCCCATCATTCCACTTTTCACGAAGCCAATACCATGTTACGCGGCGCGCGATGGATTTCGGCGCGAACCCCGCGCCATCACGTAAGGAGAGGCCGACATGGCACTGGAACGCACATTTTCGATCATCAAACCTGATGCAACCCGCCGCAACCTGACAGGCAAGATCAACGCCAAATTCGAAGACGCAGGTCTGCGCATCGTCGCGCAAAAGCGTATCCACATGACCAAGGCACAGGCTGGCAAGTTCTATGACGTGCATGCCGAGCGTCCGTTCTACGACGAACTGTGCGAATTCATGTCGTCCGAGCCGGTCATTGTTCAGGTTCTGGAAGGCGAAGGCGCCATTGCAAAGAACCGCGAAGTCATGGGCGCAACCAATCCCGCAGACGCAGCGCCCGGCACCATCCGCGCTGAATTCGCTGAATCTGTTGGCGAAAACTCGGTTCACGGGTCGGACGCACCGGAAACAGCGGCCGTCGAGATCGCCTACTTCTTTTCGGGCATCGAACTGGTTGGCTAATCCGCCATTCTAAAAGAATTTGAGGGCCGTATCCGTTGTTGGGTGCGGCCTTTTTTGTGGCCAATCAATCCAGCTTGAGATCGTTGGCCGCAACACGCACGCCGATCGCATCCAGTTCTGAGATCATCTGGTTTTCTGGTGCTGGACGCGCACTGGCCTTGATCGCGTCGAACCTCTGCCGCAGGGCTTTTTTCTCGTCACCTTTGCAATCGTTCCAAGGGCGACCCTGCAACCCCATGACCAGCACATAGTACCCAATGAAATGGGCCTTGGTACCGGACTGCAGCAATCGGCTATAGGCCTCATCCGCGCCCAGCTCTCGCAATTCATCTGCTGAATGAATTCCAGCTTCTGCGCAGGCCTGTTCAAAAGCCGGACCAAGATTTCGAATGGTTGAGACAGGATCAGTCATTTCCTTGTCTTAGCCTCGCAGTCTTTAGCTGTCACCCGCGTATTGATGAGTTCAGTCCAGATTATTGTTGATAGGCAGATTGAACTACGTTCTCATGCTTTCATTGAGGTCAGTACGCATCATGGCAGACCTCGGAGAGGCAATTCATGAAGATGAAAAATGCAGGGTTTTTCGTACTGCCATTCCTGTTTGATGAAACAATATTTGACCAGATGCCTGAACATCTTTTGGTCAAAATCGAACCCAATTCCGCACCAAGATCTTTCACGTTGTTAGACTGTCATGACCAATCGCAAAGGGCCAAGGGTCGGCTTTTGATCCAGACTGATGGGATGTTGCAGCTTTTGCGAAGCGATGGGCAGTCATTCATTCAACATTGCGACGGCAAAGACCAGTTTGCGCGGGATCTGCCAGCTGGTCCTGTAAGCAGTGCATTGAAAGGATTCCCGGTTCTGCGGGCGTTGATCGCAGTCGGGCAGGGCGAAATCCAAACCAACTCGTTGGCCATTCTGGATGATCTGCAAAAGACACAAGTACGCGGTTCTGTTTGGTCGATGTCGACGGATGTTGGCCAAGTGACCGTTGTCGGGATCGAAAAGTTGCGCGGATACGAACGGGTGTTTGCAAAGGTCTGTGCAGCTCTGGCCGAGAAAGCGGCACAAGATGAACGGTTCGAGGCGGTGTATCAGGGGCTTTTTCCCGATATGCGCCCCTATCATGCCAAGCCCGATATTCATCTTGGCAAAAACGAACCCTCAATCGAGGTCGCTGCCGATATCATCCGTACATACTTGGCGGTCGCACGGCAAAACGAAGAAGGCGTGATCGCGGACACCGATACCGAATTCCTGCATGACTACCGCGTCTCGCTACGGAAAATCCGCTCGGTCATTAGTCTGTTCAAAGGGGTATTTTCTGAAAGTCAGACCGTTGAACTAAAGCAGCTCTTTTCAGAGCTCATGGCATCGACGGGACGTATGCGCGATCTCGATGTCTATCTTTTAGAAAAAGACATGTATTTCAAACTGATCCCGCCTAATCTTCACGCAGGTTTGCGGGCGATGTTTGAACAATTTCAGGAAGAGCGCGGGCAGGAATTTACTCGCTTGAAGCGGCGGTTGCGAAGCGCCGCATACGACAAGACAATGAAGGATCTGAACGCAGTATTTGACGGCCCCAGTCAATTGGAACCGGGCAAAAATGCACAGCGCGGGGCTTATGACTACGCCTGCGCGTTGATCTGGAAACGCTATCGTAAGGTCTGTAAATTGGCGCGCAGCATCAGCGAAAACACACCGGATGATCTGGTGCATGATCTTCGGATCGACTGCAAGAAATTGCGATATCTGATGGAGTTCTTTGCGCCACTGTTCGACGCCAAAGACTTCAAAACCATCATCAAGCCATTGAAAAGGCTGCAGGATAACCTTGGCCTGTTTAACGACTTCTCAGTACAGCAAGCGGCTTTGCTGAGTTTTGTTTCCCGTTACAGCACGAAACAAGGTCGCGTTGATGCGCAGATCGGACTGGCCGCGGGTGGCCTTATCGCCATGATGAATCAACGCCAACGGGCCGAGCGGGATCGGGTTATGTCGAGCTTTCAGCAATTCGATGGGCCGGACATTCGACATCTGTTTCGCAGCTTGTTTCATCAGACAGAGGAGTGAGGAATGAAGATCATTGCCTGCTACAGCAACAAAGGGGGCGTCGGCAAAACCGCGACGTCGGTGAATTTGGCCCATGCCTATGCGCAGGCAGGCAAACAGGTCTTGCTGTGCGATCTTGATCCGCAAGGTGCCTCAAGCTTCTATTTTCGGGTCAAACCCTCGAAAAAACTGACCGAAGCCCGTTTTTTCGAAGACGTCAAACGGTTCACGAACGCCATTAGGGCCAGCGACTTCGAAGGGTTGGACGTGCTGCCCGCCAACCTGACCTTTCGTGACTTCGATGTGTTTTTGTCTCGAATGCGGAACAAACGCTCGCGCCTGAAAAAGGCCCTGACGTCGGCTGGCAGCGACTATGACGTGATTGTGTTGGACTGCCCTCCGAATTTTTCGACCCTGTCCGAGAACATCTTCAAGGCGGCAGATGAGATCATTGTGCCCGTTATCCCAACGACATTGTCAGAGCGGACATTCGATCAGCTGATACACTTTTTTGACGAAAACAAACTGAGAAAGAAAAAGCTGCGAGCGTTCTTTTCCATGGTGCAACTGCGCAAGACTCTGCACCACGAGACAATGGAGAATATGCGCACGGCGTATAGTAAGCGGTTCCTGCAGACCTCTGTACCTTTCGCGGCAGACATCGAAAAAATGGGGCAGCATCGCGCACCGGTCAGTACCTATGCCGGGCGCAGCCCGGCCAGTGCTGCGTATCAAGCGTTGTATGACGAGTTGGAAAACGGAGTGGTGTCATCCAAATGAGTATGGAAATCGAACGCAAGTTTCTTGTCGCAGAGCTGCCAGATCTGAGCGGGACGCAAAAAGCAGTGGTGCGTCAGGGGTATTTGACGTCACCAGATGATTCAACCGAGCTGCGATTGCGCCAGAAAAGTGACAGTTATTTCCTGACGCTCAAAGGCGGAGGTAACCTGGCGCGAGTTGAGCGTGAAGCCGAAATCTCGGCCGAGCAATTCGAGACATTCTGGCCTGAAACCAAAGGGCGGCGGGTCGAAAAAGAGCGCTATACAGGACACTTGCCTGACGGGCACATTTTTGAACTGGACGTGTTTTCCGGCGATCTGGCACCTTTGCGATTGGTCGAAGTTGAGTTTGCCACAGAAGCCGAGGCGCTGTCATATATCCCGCCAACCTGGTTCGGTGCGGACGTGACCGAAGATAAACGCTATAAAAACAAGACTATGGCAATCGAGGGCGCGCCGGCCTAGGGTCGATGCGCCAGATTGAGTGTTGTTTCAAGACCGGGCTCACTGTTACGCGCCACGAACCCACCACCATGCATGTGAGAAATGGCCGCCACCAGGGCCAGCCCCAAACCTGCGTTGCGTTCGGTGCGTGCCGGATCAAGCGTCACAAAAGGCAATTGTAGCCGGGATAGATCTTCCGCCGGAACACCGGGTCCTCGGTCGCGGACACTCAGACGTGTGAAACCACCATCCTCTGCAATCGAGATCGTGACGACTGTTTCTTCCGGGGCATAACGCATAGCGTTTTCAAGCAGGTTGGACAAAGCCTGTGACAACAGTGGGCGATGTCCCTGAATAGGGGCGGCCTGACCGGTGATTTCTAGCCGGATGCCCTGATCTGCCGCGACGGGCTCATAAAGTTCGACCACGTCGCTGACCAACTGTTGCAGATCCACCTCTTCGAACTGCTCTCGGCCCAGACCAGCCTCGGCGCGCGATATTTCGGTTAGTTGTCCCAACACCCTCAGAACATGGTCAATTTCGCCGGTTGCACGGGCGATATCGATCTCACGTTCCTGATCGCTTTTGCTGGGGTCTGCCAAGGCCTCGACCCTCTGCCGCAGTCGGGACAACGGGGACCGCAGATCATGGGCAATCGAGTTGGACGTTGTGCGCAGGTTGCTGACCAGCTCTTCGATCCGGTCGAGCATGTTGTTCAGTGTCCCGGCGACTTGATCGAACTCATCTCCGGTTCCGCGCAGGGGCATGCGTCTGGATAGATCGCCCGAAACGATATTGTCCGCCGTATTGGCGATGTCGGACAGCCGAGAAAACACCAGACGGGTAAAAAGCCAGCCTGTCAAAACACTCAGAACCAGCGCAATTCCCAGGGCCAAAACAACTGAGCGCAACAAGACCCGGTCGAATTGCTGGCGCGCAACGGCGTCCCGCCCGACAAGTAAACGCTCGCGACCAGGTAACCGAATGGAGGCTGCAGAGACAGGCACCAGTTGATCGTTGTCAGCGCGGCGCAGTTCCAGATCAACCCAGCCACTGCCAGCTGTGATGTCCGCGGGCCAGTATTTCAGGTTTCCGACAAGTTTGACGCCGTTTCGGTCCGTCAAAAGATACAATGCATCCCGTTCCGAGGCACTCGGCAAGCGCCGCTCGATGGCTGATATCAGGCCGATCAACCCGCGCCTTTCGTATTCATCTGCCAACCCGGTTAGTTCTGCGGACACGACTGATCGTGTTTCGGATTCAATGCTGCGATTGGCTGTTACATAGACCAACGCCAATACTGTTGCCGTCAGAATGGTGCTGAGAACCATACTGGCGGCAACAAGACGAGTCCGTGAATTATTTAGGGAAAGCCGTAGGTTATCCATCAGACATCATGTAACCCGCTCCGCGGACGGTTTCAATCAACGGTATGTCTCCGCCTTCGTCAAGCTGACGCCTAAGCTTAGAGATATGAACGTCGACCACATTGGTGTTGGGGTCAAAATGATAATCCCAAACCCCTTCCAGAAGCATGGTGCGTGACACCACACGGTTTTTGCGGCGCAGGAAAAACTCAAGAATCTGGAACTCGCGCGGGGTCAGAGTGATTTCATATCCGTTGCGGGTAACCTTACGGGTCAGCAGATCCATCTCAAGGTCTTTGCACGTGAGGGTAGGCGTCTCCTCGGCCTCTTGCGGGCGGCGCAACAATGCTTCGATTCGGGCGTGCAACTCCTGAAAGGAGAAGGGTTTGACAAGATAGTCATCTGCGCCGGACCGTAACCCTTTGACGCGTTCGTCCACCGCGCTCATGGCGGTCAGCATCAGAACCGGCGTCTTAAGACCGGCCGCACGCATGGATTTGATCAGGGACAGCCCATCCAACCCGGGCAACATCCGGTCCAGAACGACCGCATCAAAGCCACCATCTGTGGCGTGATACAATCCTTCGCGGCCGTCGGCGGCAGCTTCGACCACATACCCTTCTTCGCCAAACCCTTTGGCGATAAACTCACGGGTATCTTCATCGTCTTCGACAATTAGCAGGCGACGGCTCATGATCGGGGATCCTTTCTATCGGGATTTAAACACAATTTTTGAACAAAGCACATGGTTTGGTCTTGCCGGATGCGCCCTGTGCACATCCGGCAAGCCCGACGGATCGCGGACAAATCAAATCCGCCGGGGTGAGGCGCGCGCCAGATTTCCCCATCATGTGGCGCGCGCGGCTCTCGGGTCAGGCGATCTCGACGGCGACAAAGATTTGGCTGCCGCCCCGATTGATCAGCACCAACGCCGGGTCGGTTTTTTCGCTGTCTAACGCAGCCTTCAACGCGTCCGGTGTCGCGGTGTCTTGAGACCCGAGTTTTACGATCACATCGCCACGTTGCAGACCCGCTTTGGCCGCCGGGCTATCGGGCTTCAGGTCGGTGACAACCACACCATCCACGGTGTCTCCAACGCCCATTTCAGCCCGGGCTGCTTCCGTCAACGGTGCAACGGTTACGCCTAACGCGGTGCCTGACACATTGGTGTCAACTGTGCTGTCCACGTCTGCCTCGGCAGTCTGGTATTGGCCGATTGTCAGTTCCAACTGTTCCTGTTTGCCGTCGCGCAGGACGGTCAGAACACTGTTGGTGCCGACTTTGGTGGTTCCAACCAGAATGGGCAGATCGCGGCTTGAATCAACGGCGTCGCCATTGAACGACAAAATCACGTCGCCTTGCAGCAATACACCATCCGCCGGGCTGCCAGAGACAACATCAGAAACCAGCGCACCGCTTGACGCCTCAATACCAAGGGCAGCCGCAAGCTCTGGGCTGACATTCTGGATCGATACGCCCAGCCAGCCGCGGCTGATCTCACCATCGTCACGCAGATCGGTTGTGATATGGTCGACGATGTTGGACGTGACAGCAAAACCAAGACCGACCGAGCCGCCGCTGGGCGAATAGATGGCCGAATTCACGCCAACCACTTCGCCTTCCATGTTGAACAGGGGGCCACCCGAGTTGCCTTTGTTGATGGCCGCGTCCGTTTGGATGAACTCGGCATAAGGTCCTTGTGAGATGCTGCGACCCTTTGCGGAAACAATGCCTGTAGTGACGGTCGAGCTCAGCCCGAAGGGGTTGCCAATCGCTACGACATCTTCACCGACGCGGATGACATCGCTGTCGCCCAGTTCTACGGCCTGAAGGCTTTCGCCCGCATCGATCTTAAGTACGGCAAGATCGGTCAGTGGGTCTGTTCCCACCACTTCGGCTTCAAATTCACGATCGTCGCTCAGCCTTACGGTGACGGTGGACGCGTTGTCTACGACATGATGATTGGTGACAATGTAACCTTCCTCATCCAGGACAAAACCTGATCCCAAACCCTGTGACGGTCCGCGTTCAGGTGTGTTGAACCCTTCGGGTCCGCCGAAGCGTTTGAAGAACTCTCCGAACGGGTGGCCCTCTAAATCGAAGTCCTGGCTCTGCGTTGGTGTTGTTGTGGCGTCTTGTTCAGCAATGATTGTCACAACCGATGGCGATACAGCCTCGACCAGATCGGCCAATGCTTCGTCCGCCAACGAGGGCAGGGCGGTGGTTGCAAGCATTGCGGCGCTCAGGGCGCTGACGCCCATCCAGTTGGATGCACGCGGTAAAAGAAGCGAGGATTTGCGGGTGCTCATTTTGGTCTCCTGTTTGATGCGCACGATGTCGGCCGCGCGTTGAAACAAGACATGGATGACCAATCTTTGCCGTTCCTGACCGATCAATTAAGAAAACTTAATTTTGCCATAAATCCGGTGTCTACTTCCGGCGAAGATGGCAGAGGATTCGAAAAATCCGTCTGTTTTAGGCTGCGCGAATCAGAGGATTGTTGCCGAAACAGCTGTCAAACTTTCAAACAAGTTGAATTGGTTATGTTTCGCTTACAGTTGAAACGTCGTTTTTGCGTGATCATAGGTCATCGACTTAAGGTTGTAGGGGTTGATCGAAACCCGTCAATTTTTCCAGTAAATAACCTGAAGAGTTAGCATAATGAGCAATACGTTAATGCTTAATTGGGTTTGCACTCAGAGGCGGAAAATGTCGTCAACTTAAAGCTGAATCGCCTCAGGCGAGATGTTGCGCAAAAGCCAACCGCGTTTGGCCAAAATTAACCGTTTCTTCCAATTTTACGTTGTTTCGAGGCATCGGATCGGCAAATATGAACTTGCCCAATTACGGAGGGCCTGAGGCGCTAGGGGGTGCCGATGGCTAGCTCGATCATTTATGAGCGCTAGCAGCATGTTAACGAGGGGGTCTTGTTTAGGTTTTGCGGCTCCATACCAATGTGTCTTCAAAGGCAAGTTGGTCGCGCTTATTTGATTGGTGAAAAGTGGTAGTCCTAATTTGGGTAGCCGGCCCGGTCTTAAGTGACCGGGCCGCGCTCATTTAAAGGGTCCGGTTTGCCTGCCAGGCGTCCCAGTCTTCCTCGGTATCCAAATCTCGCAATGCGTGCTGTCCGGGCAAGCTCACCAGATGTACTTTGTCTTTGTGTGCTTGCACGACTGATTGCGCTCCCTCGTCTCCTTGCAGTTTGCCGAGTTGAGTGAACAGGCTGCGGTCGAACAGGACGGGATGGCCGGGCTTGCCCTTGTCAGTCGCGCCGCGCCAGATCAGATAGTCTGGCTGGGCTTTGCGCGCGCCAATCACAGTGGCCAAATCCACAGCGGTCAATTCAGGTAGATCTGCCAACATCACCAAAACGGCTGGGGCTTGAGTGATTACATGCCGCAAGGCCCCGCGCAGGCTGGCATTCATGCCCTCTGCCGCGTCAGGGATGGGAACGCGCAGTATTTCAAGATCTGCCAAAATATCAAACCGAGGATGAGGGCGCGGAGGCAGGGCGACAATGACAGGACCAGCAGTCATTGCGATCTCGGTCGATCGTCGCACCAATGGTACACCATCGACCTCTTTCATCAGCTTGTCGGCACCGCCCATGCGACGGGATTGTCCTGCGGCCAGCAGTATGACGGGAATGTCGTTCATCCCGTCACCATGCCTTTGGCAGATCGACAAGTCATCCCCTCATGCGGCGACCATCCGGATCAAACAGTGGTCTTGAGATAACACGGGCTTTTCTCATCTTGCCCAGGATCTCAATTTCGACTTCCAACCCATCAGTGGCGCGCTCTGTTGGCAAAAAGCCCAGCGCGACGGATGTTTGCGCGAAATGGGAATATCCCCCCGATGTGCAGAACCCAACAACTGTTCCATCCAGCCAAATCGGCTCATACGCATTGACGTCGGCATCGTCTGCATCAACCTGAAATGCCACCAACTTGCGTGCACTACCCGTGGATTTTTCGGCTTCTGCCGCCGCGCGACCAATGAAATCTGTGTTTTTGGAAAACGAGATGAACGGGTCCAAACCGGTTTCCGCAGCTGTGTAGTCGGGTGAGAACTCTCGCATCCATGACCCAAAGAACTTGTCCAAACGCAGGGACATCATCGCACGCATGCCAAACGGCACCATGCCATGCGGTTCGCCCGCCTGCCACAACGTCCACCACAGCTGCCGCTGAGCTATCGGGTCACAGTAGATTTCATAACCGAGATCACCTGTGTAGCTGACCCTTTGAACGATGCAATCCGTCATGCCGATGGTCATCGGGCGCACATCCAGAAATGTGAGGTCTGACACGTCGTCACGCGTACAGCTTTCCAAAACCCGATTGGCTTTTGGCCCGGCAATCTGAAAGCCGTTCAACCGATCGCTGATGTTTTCAATTGTGACACCGTTCTCTTGATGCTCTTGGAGCCAGCGCATGTGAAAAGCCTGACTTCCATAAGAGGCGGTCAATTGGAACGTGACCTCATCCAGGCAAGAGACCGTAAAATCGCCAATCAACTTGCCCTTGGGCGACAGCATCGGTGTCAGGGACACGCGGCCTGGCTGGGGGATACGCCCGGCCATGACCCGATCGAGCCAGGCTCGCGCGGAGGGTCCGGTGATGCGGTATTTGCCAAAATTGTGGACCTCGTTGATCCCGACGCCTTTACGCACCGCGAGCACTTCGCGGCCTATTGCCTTGAACGCGTCTGACCGGCGGAAGGATGGGGTTTCGTACCCGGGCTCATCGTCTTGGGCAAAGTAGTTTGGAACCTCCAGCCCGTATTGCTGGCCCCAAACTGCACCCATGTCGCTGAAGATGTCATACATCGGCGTGGTGCGGTTGGGGCGTGCGGCTGGGAGTTCCTCGTTCGGGTAGGCGACGCTGAAACGTTTTTGATAGTTTTCGATCACCTTGGGGCGGGTGTAACCCGGGCTGATCCAATCGCCAAAACGGGCCACATCCATGGCAAAGACGTCGCGTTCTGGTTCGCCATCGATCATCCACTGTGCCAACGTCAGTCCAACGCCACCGCCCTGACTGAATCCGGCCATCACACCACAAGCCGACCAATAGTTTCGCGTCCCGGGGACCGGGCCGACCAGAGGGTTGCCGTCAGGGGCAAAGGTAAACGGGCCGTGGATCACTGATTTGACACCCGCCTCGGCCAGCACCGGAAAGCGCTTGTAGGCAAATTCGATACTGTCGGTGATCTTGTCATAGTTATCGGGCAGGAGCTCATGGCCGAAGTCCCACGGTGTGCCATCGACCGCCCACGGTTTACAGGGTTGCTCGTAGAACCCGATACACAGGCCCCGGCCCTCCTGACGCAAATAGCTCTCGCCAGCAGGATCCATCACATGCGGGTGTTCACCTCCGGCATCGATGATGGTTTCGATTTGTGGGATCGCATCAGTGACCAGATATTGATGCTCCATCGGGTGCAGCGGGAAGTAGACTCCGGCCATTGCACCGACCTCGCGGGCCCACAATCCGCCTGCATTGACGACGTGTTCCGCGTGGATCGTGCCCTTGTCGGTGACCACATCCCACGTCCCATCAGGACGCTGGTTGGTTTCTTGCACCATACAGTGGGTTTCAATAGTGGCTCCGCCCATACGCGCGGCTTTGGCATAGGCGTGGGTTGTGCCGGACGGGTCAAGATGGCCGTCCAGCGGATCGTAAAGCGCGCCGATGATGCCGTCCGTATTGGTGATCGGGGCGATCTTCTTGATTTCATCGGGGCCGACTATTTCCGTCTCAAGCCCCATGAACCGGTGCTTGGCCCGTTCCGCCAAAAGCATATCGAACCGGTCCTGGTTGTCGGCCAATGTTACACCTCCGACATGGTGTAGCCCGCAGGACATGCCGGTGATCTCCTCCAGCTCTTTATACAGCCGGATTGTGTAGCCCTGCAGCGCCGCCATATTGGTGTCGCCGTTCAGCGTGTGAAATCCACCCGCCGCGTGCCAGGTCGAGCCTGAGGTCAGCTCGGACCGTTCCAACAGCATCACGTCGGACCACCCCAGTTTGGTCAGGTGATACAGAACAGAACAACCGACGACACCGCCGCCTATGACTGCCACACGGGTTTCGAGTTTCATGGAATTCTCCGAACTATTTTTGTCAGTCTGATCGGAGGGGGCGAGGACGCAATATCAAATACGACAAAACCTGTCGCTTAGGGAGATTACGCCAAAGCCAAAACCGGCACTAAACTACCTGCCGATCCTGATTGTCTGTAAAAGTATCACAAAGGGCGGATCTTGAGGCCGGTTACGCGATTTCCTTCGCGCGCGGTCACTTCGAACCGAAACCCGTGGAATGAGAAGACCTGACCCACAACCGGAATCATCTGCGCCTCGTGAATGACTAGCCCGGCCAGTGTATTGGCCTCTTCATCGGGCAGAGACCAATCCAGCGCGCGGTTGACATCGCGGATTGTCATGGCGCCTTCGACAAGGAATTGGCCGTCATCTGTGCGGGTCACAGGAACTTCTTCATCGATGTCAAACTCATCAGCGATTTCACCAACGATCTCTTCAAGAATATCTTCCAAAGTGATCAGGCCACGAAGCGATCCATACTCATCAACGACCAGTGCAAAGTGGCTGTGCATGCGCAGGAATTCCCGCATCTGATCGTCAAGCGTTGTTGTTTCCGGGACGAAGTACGGGTCATTCGCCACTCTGGAGATGTCGAACGACTTAAGTCGGCTAGGGTCTCCATCTGTGCCCCCGGCTTGCGCATACATCGCACGAAACAGGTCTTTTGCATGGACGACTCCCACGATGTTCTCAGGTTCGTCCCGAAACACAGGCAAACGCGTGTGCGGGCTTTCCAGGCATTGTCTCAGGATCGCCTCGGGTGCCGCGTCCGCATCGATCATTTCGATATTCGAGCGGTGCAACATGATCTCTTCAACAGCTCTCTCACCCAGATCTAGCGCACCCAGAATGCGGTCCCGATCTTCTTTTTCAACGACGCCTTCTGAATGGCCCAATTGCAACGCGCCTGCGATTTCTTCGCGCACAGCAAGAATGTTGCTGTCGGGATCGATCTGCACACCAAACAGGCGCAATACACCGCGTACCAAAAGACGCACCGCCGCCACAATGGGTGAGAAGACGGTCACAACGACACTGATAATCGGTGCGACTGCGGAGGCCGCTTTTTCCGAGTTCGTGATGGCATAGGTCTTCGGCAAAACTTCGGCAAAGATCAGAACCAATAGGGTCATGACCAGTGTCGCCAGCGCCACGCCGCTTTCACCGAAAAGTCGCGTGAACAGGGCAGTGGCCAGTGATGCCGCCAGAATGTTGACAAGGTTGTTGCCCAGCAGAACCGACCCGATCAGGCGTTCATTGTCGTCGGTCAGTTTCAGAGCCTTTTGTGCGCCACGCGAGCCTTTGTCGGCCTGCGCACGCAGTTTCCCGCGTGAAGACGCGGTCAATGCGGTTTCAGATCCCGAGAAAAAGCCCGACAGGAAAAGCAAAAGCACAATAGCGCCTGAGGTTACCCAAAAGGCGCTGTCGATCAGGGAAGAATCAGGTTCCATCGGTCCTTGTTTGTTCGTGTTCCTGCATTCGTTATGGGGATGCTGCCCCGTCCGATCAAGGGGTTAGCCCTTTTCAGCGTCGGGGTCTTTCGTCAGCGGGTGATGCTGCAACACCAGTTCAGCCAGACGTTCGTCCAGAACATGGGTGTAAATCTCGGTCGTGGCTACGTCAGCATGGCCAAGAAGCGTTTGGATTGAACGCAAATCCGCGCCGTTGGCCAGCAGGTGTGTCGCAAAGGCGTGCCGCAGGGTGTGAGGGGTGACTTTTTCCGGCGAAACGCCGCCTTGAACCGCCAATTCTTTGACCAGCAGAAAAAACCGATGCCGTGTCAGGTGCCCGGATTTGCCACGTGACGGAAACAGGAAACGAGACTGTTGACCACCATCTGCTACAGTCTGATCTTCAGCTTGATCGCGCACGCTCAACCATGCCGCAAGTGCATCGCGGGCAGGTGGCGACAGGGGCACCATGCGTTCTTTTCCCCCCTTGCCCAGAACCAATAGCATCCGGGGATCACCGCGTGCCGACGAGACGGTCAGCGACACGAGCTCGGTCACACGCATGCCCGTGGCATAGAGTACTTCCATCATACAGGTATTGCGCACCCGGTCTGCCTTGCTGCGTCCGGTCGTTCTTGCGGCCTCAAGCAGGCGATCCACCTCGGGTACATCCAGTGTTTTTGGCAGGCGTTTCTGCCGACCCGGACCCTTGATCTGAATGGCGGGATTCGCGTCGCGCCAGCCTTCCTCGAACGCAAAGCGAAATAGCTGCTTGATTGCCGACAGCCGCCGGGCGCGGGTGGATCGCGACAGACCCTGCGCATCACAATCGATCAGATAAGCTTCGATCTGATCACGATCCGCTTGATCGAACCCTACTTTCCGATGGTCGAGCCAAACTGCAAAGTCTTTCAAGTCTCGCCCATAGGCCAGCAATGTATTCGTAGCAGCGCCCAATTCGGCGGCCTGAGCCTGAAGAAACGTGGAAATCCACAGATTCTGTGAAGCCGGGGCGCCCATCGTCAACGATCTTGCAGGATCAGTAGATTAAGGGCCGCGCGTCGGGCCGTGTCTTCCAGGCCTACGCGTCGAAAGGCGGCGATCGCGGCAGTCAGATCCACTAAGTTACCGCGCGCGCCATGAGCAAACAGATGCATGGACTCCAGAATAGCCTCACCCAGCTGACCATTGGCCAACAAAGCATCAATGTCAGATGGAACCGGCGCGGCCCACTCGAAACCCTGTGACACAGCATCGGCCAGCGGGGATGGCGAAACCGCACGTCCCGGATCACCCTGAGCCAGAGCAACCAGGAACTGGGTATCAGTTGAGCGATCGGGTGCCGCCAATGCAGCCTCTTCATAGAGCTCGGACAACATCAGAATGCGCCAGCGCAAGCTCTCTGTCGCGGGCACGGGCAAAGCGAAACTTGCCAGACGGTCGGCGAACAGCTCGGCAAAAGAAACTTCGAGCCCAACACTGCGCATCTGTTTCCAAACTTGGGGTAGTGTTTTGCCGATTGCTTCGGGACTTCCGCTCTCCAGCGCGCTTTCAAAGCGTTGAATCGCTGCAACCCGATCCCAAACCGCACCAGACGCCGCCGGATCACGCTCGGTATAAAGACCCAGTAACTGATTTGGCGTCAAAGCCCCAATTCGTGTCAGACGTTCGGCTGCTTCGATCTGTGCTTTCCACCCGGCAACATCGCGCAAGTCCGCATTTGCAAACGCCCGAGGCAGCGGAGCCGATGGCAAGCGCTCTCCAATCGCTTCGAACAAACGGAAACTAAGCGGATCTGGGTCGTCCGGTTGGGGAAGATAGGCTGCGCCTTCGAACAATTCAGGGCTTAGGAACCGATCCAGAACCGCCAGCTCTTCGGGCGGCAGGATTTCCAACGCATGGGCTGCCTCAAGCGTTAGAGCCGCCGAAGCCCAATCGCCCCGTCGTGCCTTGCAGAACACCTGCGCGGCATAGTTCTGCGACAGATGCGGTTGCGCAATCAAGGCCGTGCAGCTGCGGTCTTCATCTCCGGTCAACAGCGTCGCGTCAAACCAGCGTTGGAACCGCATTCGCGTGTTCGTTGGGCCAGCGAGTTGCACCAATGATTGCGCGGGATCCGCCGCACCAAGCTGCATCAGCCTGTCCAGCCGTGCCAGTAGCAGGGTTTCTTCCGCGCTGGGACCAGCGGGGGCCCGGGCTTCGGACAGCAGCAATGTGAACAGCAGGCGCTGCATTGAAGGGTTGTATTTGACGGGAACGCGCGAAATTAACTCCGCCAACCGATCGGGATCGCTGCCTTGCCACAGATCGACCGGCAGGCCGGTCACGGACGAGGATACAAGTCCCAAGGGCTGGGACAATGCCTCAAGCGGTGTCACATCGATATTCGGTTGAATTCCGTTCTGTGCCACGGGTGGTTCAAGTAATACGGTGCCAGGCAGGTTTTCTGGTGGTTCGGTCAGCCATTCAATGACTGACAGCGGCTCTTGCGCCTGCGCAGAACCCGCCAATACCAATGCCAGAAGCGTTTGCTTAGTCGACATCCAGGACGACCGGCTCTCGGATTTCACTTTGCGGGGCCGAAAAATCCGCGCCAAAATACGGGCCGACATAGGCATAGGCCACCAGCCCGATGAACCCCAGGCAAACTAAATATATCAGGAACTTGATCACACGGCTCATGGCGTCACGCTGCCTCAAATTTTGATTTTGGCCAAGTTATAACTGGCATTCTTTCCAAGATCACGTCATTCACGGAAGAATGAGCGAAATAAAGCATAACACTCACTCGGCGGACACAGGGCAGCACTTTTGTCTGCGCAAAACTGTGGTCCTTGTTGGGATGATGGGTGCTGGGAAGACCGCGGTTGGTCGCGCTCTGGCAGCCAGGTTGGGCGTTCCGTTCGTCGACAGCGATGCTGAGATCGAATCGGCAGCGAATATGACCATTCCAGAGATTTTTGAACGGGATGGAGAGCCGTTTTTCCGCGCCAAGGAAAGTCAGGTCATCGGCCGTTTGCTGGACGAGGAAAAGGGCATCCTGTCAACTGGTGGCGGCGCTTTTCTGTCTCAGGAAAACCGTGAAATGATCACGCGACAGGGGGCGTCTGTGTGGCTGCGGGCAGATTTGAATGTCTTGTGGAACCGGGTTCGTCACAAAGACACGCGACCATTGCTGCGCACCAAGAACCCGCATGCGACCCTGAAAGCCTTGTATGAGGCGCGTGTACCGGTTTATGCCGAGGCCGATCTGACAGTGACCTCAGACGGTGAGGTCTCAATCGACAAAATGGTGGATCGGGTGATTGTCGCTTTGATGACGCGTCCCGATGTTTTGGAACGGAAGTAAATGCATCAGACCGTAAATGTAGAGCTGGGCGAGCGTTCGTATAATGTCGAGATCGGACCTGACCTTTTGGCCCAGTCCGGTGCGCGGATTTCACCTCTGCTGCAACGCCCAAAGGTTGCGGTTGTCACGGATGAGAACGTAGCAGCGCTGCATCTGGACGCGTTGCGCGAGGGGCTGAACGCTGCGGGTGTCGAGATGTCTGCACTTGCCTTGCCAGCTGGGGAGGCCACCAAAAGCTGGCCGCATTTTGAACGCACTGTCGAATGGCTGCTGGCCGAAAAAGTCGAGCGCCGGGACGTGGTCGTGGCCTTGGGCGGCGGTGTGATTGGCGATCTTGTAGGTTTTGCTGCTGCCGTGTTGCGACGGGGCGTCCGCTTTGTGCAAATTCCCACCTCTCTGTTGGCGCAGGTGGATAGTTCCGTCGGCGGGAAAACGGGGATCAATGCACCACAAGGTAAGAACCTGATTGGGGCATTCCACCAGCCGTCGCTGGTGCTGGCTGATACATCGGTGCTGGGCACAATGACAGAAAGGGATTTCCTGTCCGGGTACGGAGAAGTTGTGAAGTATGGCCTGCTGGGCGATGCGGATTTCTTTGAGTGGCTTGAAGCAAACGGGTCTGCAGTTTCGTCGGGTGATATGGCGTCTCGGGTTCGCGCGGTGACTCGTTCGGTTCAGATGAAAGCAGACATTGTGGCCCGCGACGAAACGGAACAAGGCGACCGCGCGCTGCTGAACTTGGGCCACACTTTCTGCCATGCGCTGGAAGCTGCGACCGGCTATTCTGACAGGCTGCTTCATGGCGAAGGGGTTGCCATTGGCTGCGCTTTGGCTTTTGAGTTGTCGTCGCGTCTGGGCTTGTGCTCACAGGAAGATCCAAGCCGGGTGCGGGCACATTTGCGGGCTATGGGGATGAAGACCGATCTGACCGACATTCCTGGTGAATTGCCTGGTGCCGCGCCTTTGGTGGAATTGATGGCACAGGACAAGAAAGTCGTGGATGGGCAGTTGCGGTTTATTCTGGCCCGAGGCATCGGGCAGGCCTTTGTCACCGCTGATGTGCCGCGCGAGGCGGTTTTTTCTGTACTTGAAGATGCGCTTCAAACGGGTTGATAAGAAATAGCTTTAGCGCCCTCTGATCACCATCAATTCACCTATGTTCTCGCGTGTGATGTAGCCAATCATACGCCCGGTTCGACCGAGAACCGCGATGGCAGGGGCACCTTTGTGCAATTCTTCCAACACGGCCTCAAGGCCGGCGGTTAAGCCCATCTGGGGAATGTCGGTCTCCATGATCGACGTTGCCAAGTCCGACCGGGGATGATCACCTGCCAGCGCTGCAAACAACCGATCCCGGGTCACAAACCCCAATAGCGAGTCGTCTGTATCCAAAACTGGGAACTCATGCTGAGTGGTATGAATAACGGCCTGCGCCGCAGTGCTAAGTGTGTCATCGGGAGACAGAGCGTGAAACTCGGTAATCATGGCATCGCGTGCCAAGACACGTCGCGCGACAGACCTTAGGGCAACGTCCTGGCTTTCCGCGTTGGCTGCGACGAAAACAAAGACGGCGATCAGGATCAGGATTGGGTTGCCAGAGCTTAACCCCAGAAAGCCAAACCCGACCGCAACAACCTGACCCCCGAGGGCCGCCAATCGCGTAGCCTTGACGCGGTCCATCCGAAGGCACAGTAGGGCGCGGAACACGCGGCCGCCGTCCATCGGGAATGCCGGGATCATGTTGAAGGCAGCCAAAAGCAGATTGACGTAGGCGAGCCTGTCCAGAAGCCCGACATTGGCGGACTCGATCTGAGTGATAGCCTCGTAAGGCATCCCAGCGCCGAGTATGACAAGTATGACCCAGATCGCGACGTTGACAGCAGGCCCGGCAAGCGCCACCCAGACCTCTTGCATCGGTTTTTCTGGCATCCGTTCTAATCGCGCAAGACCGCCAATGGGTAACAGGGTGATGTCGGGGGTTTTTATCCCATAGCGCCGCGCCATAAGGGCATGACCAAATTCATGCGCGACTACACATGCAAACAAAGCAAGCACAAAAACCAGATTTTCGATTGCTGCGGGCCATCCGCCGCTGGAATAGGCGGCGAATCCGATCCAGGCCAACAGCAGGAAAAAGGTGACATGGACCCTCAGTTCGGAGCCGAGCAACCGTCCGAGAGAGAAGGACCATGTCATTTGATGTCTCCGTTTCGTTTAGAACGGAATCTCGTCGTCGTCGATTCCGCCGGATGCCGGGGCAGGTGCGTTGGATGGGGCCCCGTATGGGTCTCCGCCGCCATAGCCTCCACCGGCCTGGCCGCCACCATAACCGCCAGATTGACTGCCACCGCTGTCACCACCACGGCTGTCCAACAGGGTCAGCTCGCCGCGATAGGGGCGCAAAACAACCTCGGTTGAATACCGGTCTTGACCAGACTGATCCTGCCATTTGCGCGTTTCCAGCTGACCTTCGATATAGACCTTGCTGCCTTTGCGTAGATATTGCTCGGCAATACGGGCCAAAGGTTCCGAGAAAATGGCGACCGAGTGCCATTCCGTACGTTCCCGCCGTTCGCCAGTATTGCGGTCTTTCCAGTTCTCTGATGTGGCGATGCGCAGATTGCATACTTTTCCGCCGTTCTGGAATGACCGGACCTCGGGATCGCGGCCAAGATTGCCGACCAAAATGACCTTATTGACTGAACCCGCCATGAAACTCCCCGTTCTGTTCTAACTTAGATGCGCCGAATCTGGCGCTGCGTGTCTGTGCGACCCTATACGGCCTGCATCATGGTTAAAACACAGTTGATCACGACAACAGTCGGCAAGAATTCTTTCGACACCATTTACCAAGCTTTCATTTTTGACTGGAATACATATACTCCGACTGATTTTGGAACGAGCGGGATAGGCTTTTATGCGTTCTCTGGTTGTTGGTTTGTGTGCCCTGTGCCTTGCTTTGGTTTCAGGTCCTTTGGAAGCGCAGACGCTGTCCTCTAAAAGCCGTAAGGACATTTTTCTGAAGCAGGCCAAAGTGTTGGATTCTCGTGCGGCGACACAGTACCGCGGGTCCGAGCGTTTGAAGCCCAAAGCGGCGCAAGGGACATTCAACAAACGCTACACCGGCAACTATCGCGGCCAATACCTGTCAATGGCCCGCGACGCGGCCCGGCTGCACAGTATTCCGGAAGAGCTGTTTTTGCGTCTTGTGCAGCAGGAAAGTGGCTGGAACCCACACGCCAAGTCTCACAAGGGCGCGCTCGGGCTGGCGCAGCTTATGCCGCAGACCGCAGAGCTGTTGGGCGTGAACCCACATGACCCCAAGCAAAACCTTGAAGGCGGCGCACGGTATCTGTCGTGGCAGTATCGTAAGTTCAAATCCTGGCGCCTTGCGCTGGCCGCCTACAATGCCGGTCCGAAGGCGGTTGAAAAACATGGTGGAATCCCACCCTACAAAGAAACCCAGAACTACGTGAAAGTGATCTGGGGTGGCTGAGCGCCGCCATGCCGCAGTGCAGAGCGCCCGTTTCTTGATTGCTGCCCGGTTGGCAATCTAGTCTGAAAGAGAACTGCCCGGCAAAGGGGAGGCTCTGGATGCCACGTGATCGCCCGAACATTCCCAAGGATACTTTGGTCAACTGGCAGCAGCTAGTCGATCTGGTCGCGCAGCTGGCGGATGTGCCTGCCAGCCTGATTATGAAAACAGATGCGCCGGAACACGCGGTTCTCATAACCTCCGATCATCCAGACAATCCCTATCCGGTCGGGCTAAGTTTCCAGTTGAACCCTAAGCTGTATTGCCAGGGGGTCTTTGAGCGCGACGGAGAGCTTGTCGTCGAAGATGCGAGCTGTGATCCGGCTTGGGCCGATAATGACGATTTGGAACATGGGATGTCATTCTATATCGGTCTGCCGCTGAAGTGGCCCGATGGAACGGTGTTTGGCACCATTTGTGTCTTGGATCGGAAACGCAATCGTCAGGCGCTTTTGTTTCGGGAAGGTTTGGGCCAATTCGCTCGCATCGTCGAATCGGATTTGGCTTTGTTGCAAGAGGTTTACCTGCGCCGTGCGTTGGAGGAAAAGCTTAACGAAACGCTGACTCAGCTTGAAAACCGCGTTGCAGAGCGCACGCGCGAATTGCAGGAAACCAACACGGCGTTGCGGGTTTTGCTGTCCAGTTTGGATGATGACCGCAAAAGCCGCGACCATGAGATCGTCGAGCAAGTTCGAAACAGGGTCTTGCCCTATCTCGACAAGGTTCGCAGCCATCTGGGGCGAGATGAAGCCCAGCATGTGTATCTGGAATTGGCGGAAAACAATCTCAATGAAATTACCTCATCAATGTCGGATAAGCTGACAGACGCTTTTGCGGTCATGACGCCGACTGAGATTGAAGTTGCGCAAATGGTCATGTTTGGAAAGACGACAAAAGACATCGCAAAAGCGCTGTCGCGCGAAACGTCGACCATTGATTTTCATCGCAATAACATCCGTCGCAAGCTTGGCCTTGATGGGCGGTCGCAAAACCTGCGGAGCCATCTGCTCGCGATTTCGTGATCAGGAAATATGGGGATTGGCCCCATATTCCCCCCAGATTTTTCCGGTCTGAGCCAAGGTTAGATGACTTGTTACCCTCTTTGGCAGAGCGCGGGACACGCCGCGCCAACCCAGCAGAGAGGATCAAACATGGATCGCAAAGATCTGAAGCCCACGATTGTGAAAGGGAACAGGGATGCGCTTGCGCCCGGGTTGTCGCGGCGGTCGTTTTTCATGGCAGCCGGTGCAGCCGGTATTGGTGCAGGGGCATCGCTGATTGGGGCAAAGCCTGCCCAAGCCCAATCTCAAGCTTGGCTGCAACCTGGCAACAACAACCACGTGATTGATCTGCAGGGCGCTACGGGTCAGGCCAGCACGGGAACCGTTGGGATCGATTACTACGGTCATTGTGCCATCAAGATTACATCCCCAAATGGGGCCACAGTTCTGTTTGATCCCTGGCGGGATGATCCGTCTGGCGCGTGGGGATTGTGGTTCAGGAACGAATTTCCGCAGATTCCGGTTGATATTACGATGTCCACCCATGCCCATTTCGACCACGATGCGATTGAGCGCCCAAGTTCCACCATGGTGTTGGACCGAATGGCGGGCAATTTCGAATTTGCAGATCTGAAGATTACCGGATTTGCCGACAAGCATGCCTGCGTCGCTCCGGGGTGGTATGACTGGACAAATGCGTTGGCCGAGTTTGGCGCCGAGGCTTGCCCGCCCAACAATGTTGGCCACATGGATATGGTCGTCTATCTGGTTGAAACCGGCGGCATTCGCACGTTGATCTGGGGGGATAATCGCCACAATCCGCCGCAGGAGTTTTGGGACTCGATTGGTGAAGTTGATGTCCTGACCTTGCCGGTAGACGGGTCCGAGCATATCCTCAGCTTTGATCAAGGCAACGACATCGTGGCCAAGCTAAAGCCAAAAATCATCATTCCGACGCATTACCTGAACGACGTCACTTCCTACACGCTGACAACGCTGCAATCTGCTGATGAATGGGTCAAGGTTCAGCCGAGTTACAAGATGCTGGACAATGCCAGTTTGCAGCTGGAAGCTGGTGACGTGAAGGGAATGAATCAGGAGTTCATGTACTTCGGAAATAACGTGCAGACAGGGTAAAGACCAAGCTCTCGGGATTACCACTCACGACCTGCCTCATATGCGTCTTTCCAAGATGAAAATGGAGCGAAATAGGAAAGGGCCGGTCACTGACCGGCCCTTTTGGGTCAATTTAATTCATTCACTCGGCGGCGATCTTTATGACCGGCTGCATTCGGGCCAGCACGTCGTCTGCCAGGTGGCATTTGACCTGGTGCCCGTCTGCCAGTGTTTTCACTGGCGGCACATCCGACTCGCATCGACCATCCGGCACTTCGGATTTCCAGCGGCACCGCGTTTGGAACGGACACCCCGGAGGAGGGTCCATCGCGGATGGAATATCGCCTTCCAGAACGATATGTTCCTTCTCAATTGACGTATCGGCAATAGGAACCGCGCTCAGCAAGGCCTCGGTGTATGGGTGATAGGGCGGTGAAAAGACCTGATCCGTTGTCCCCAGTTCGACCACATGACCCAGATACATCACCATAACCCGGTCGCTGAGATAGCGCACAATGGACAAGTCATGGCTGATGAACAGCAGGGTCGTTTTGTGCTCGCGCTGAATTTCCATCAACAGATCGGTCACCGCGGCCTGAACAGACACGTCAAGCGCTGAGACAGGTTCATCTGCCACAACGATACGTGCATCCCCGGCAAAGGCCCGCGCGATACCAACGCGCTGTTTCTGGCCGCCGGACAATTGCCTTGGCATCCTCTCGGCGAAGGCGCGGGGCAGTTTCACCAGATCCAACAACTCGAGCATTCGCTTTTTGCGCTCAGCCTCGGTATTGCCAACCCCAAAGATCTCCAGCGCTCTGATGATCTGGCGGCCCACCGTCATCGAAGGGTTCAGGGTGTCGAACGGATTCTGGAACACCATCTGAACCTCGCCCACGGTCTTGGCGTCCCGGTCTTCGATTGGCACGTCTTCGATATTGCGATTGTCCAGAAGGATCTGACCATCCGTTGCGGTTTCAAGACCCATCAAAACCTTGGCAAACGTGGATTTTCCGCAACCGGATTCGCCCACAATGGCGAGCGTCTCGGATTCATGTGCTTCGAAACTCAGGGTTTCATTGGCTTTCACAACTTTCGTTGTACCGCCTCCAAAAAGGGCATTTGCTGCCACCTCATAGTATTTCTTGAGGTTGTCCATTTTCAGGACGGTCCGGCCAATTTCACCCTTTTCCTTCTGCTCGGCCAATGTGATTGGGGCGTTCCAGTCGATTTCCTGGAATTTCAGACACCGAGTGTGATGCCGATCATTGCCCGGAACAGCCTCCATCAGAATATTCTGTGAATCGCAGCGCCCTTCTTCGAAATAGTCACATCGCGGGCCAAAGTTGCATCCCGACGGACGTTCGTGGGGCAGAGGAAAGTTGCCGGGAATGGCCACCAGTGGCCGAGAATTCTTGTCCGCGCCCGGCAAAGGGATCGACCGGAACAACGCTTGCGTATACGGGTGCTGCATCTCGTCAAACACGTCTTTGATCGATCCGCGTTCAACCGCCTCACCGGAATACATCACACAAAGCCTGTCGCAGGTTTCCAAAACCAGACCCAGGTTGTGCGAAATAAATAGCATTGAGGTGCCGTATTTCTTGCCCAGATCCTTAACCAGCTCGACTACGGCGGCCTCGACTGTCACATCCAGCGCGGTCGTTGGCTCGTCCAGGATCAACAGCGCAGGCTTTGACATCAGCGCCATCGCGATCACGATACGTTGCTGCTGACCGCCCGACAGCTGATGCGGGAAAGAATTCAACATCCGCTCGGGGTCGGGCAGACGTACATCGGTGACCACTTCCAGCGCGCGGGCATAAGCCTCATCCTGGCCCACACCCTCGTGGATCATCGGCACTTCCATCAGCTGTCTGCCGATTTTCATCGCCGGGTTCAGCGACGCCATCGGTTCTTGATAGATCATGGCGATCTCATTGCCGCGGATGTCGCGTAGTTCTTCCGAACTCATCTCGGCCAGATCGCGGCCCTTGAACTTGATCGTGCCTCCCACGACCCGACCGTTTTTGCCGAGATCCTGCATTACGCCAAGTGCTACAGTAGACTTACCGCACCCGGATTCCCCTACCAGCCCAACAGCCTCACCGGGTTGAACGCTGACCGAGAAATCCATCACGGCGGGAATTTCCCGAAGACGTGTGAAAAATGAGATCGACAGCTTGTCAATCTCAAGGATCGGGCCGTCATATTCCGCCATTTTGCTCATCTAGTATCTCCTCGCGAGAGTCCGGGGGAACCCCGTCATCTGGCTAAAAATATCCTGGGGGGTCCGGGGGCAAAGCCCCCGGCCGATATCACATCAGTCCTTCAGGCTTTCCTCACGCAGGCCGTCCGCCAGCAGGTTCAATCCAAGAACCAGAGACAACAGCGCAAAGGCAGGCGGCAGGGCAGGGTGCAGATAGATCGACAGCAGCTTGCGCCCCTCGTTGATCGTAGAACCCCAGTCTGGGCTTTCCGGCGGCAGCCCCAATCCGAAGAACCCCAAGGTTCCCAGCAGGATGGTGGTGTAGCCAATGCGCAGACAGAAATCGACGATCAGTGGCCCACGTGCGTTTGGCAGGATCTCCCACAGCATGATGTACCAAGGGCCTTCGCCGCGGGTCTGTGCCGCAGCAACATAGTCGCGGGTTTTGATATCCAGTGCCAAACCTCGGACAATGCGAAACACGGTGGGTGAGTTCACGAAGACCACCGAAACGAACACCACCAGAATGCCGCCTGGAACGTCGAAAAGATCCAGATAGGTGGGCAGGCCCCAGATGCTGTAATCATCCGTGTTGATCACGTACCCGTTTGTAGAAATCAGCGATAAGTACAGCCAGACCGTTACCCCCAGTACTCCGATTAACAGAGGCGTGCGGAAACTTGGTCTCGTGTAGTAGCGCGAGTTCAGCAAAACGGTCAGAAACAGGATGGGGAACACGAACAACACGGCCGCCATATAGTTCGGCACGCCGGTTGCCACGATTTCCGGTGTGACCAGAAGATAGAACAGCAGGATGACCGGGAAAGCCAGGATCAGGTTGGCCAGGAAGGAGAGGAACGTGTCCAGGCGACCACCATAATACCCTGCCGGAAGTCCAAGTGTAATACCGACCATGAAGGCAAACATGGTTGCCAGAGGTGCGATCTGCACCACAATCCAGGCCCCTTTGACCATTCGGCTAAAGACGTCGCGGGCAAGGTTGTCGCCGCCTAGTAAATACCAGGCGTATTGTCCGTCTTCAGGGCTCGGCAACGGCGTCCCGGGGACCTTGTTCTTCATGCCCGAGACCTGTGCCAGAGGGTCCTGTGTCACGATCAGGTCGAGTGCACCAAAAATCCCGGTGAACACCCAGAACATCACAAGGCCAAACCCGATCATACCGATTGGGCTGTCATACAGTTTGCCATAAAGACCCAGCCGCCGTTTATAGGCGATAGACATGGCAAACATGATGATCAGCGCCATCCAGACGGGCAGGAATTGTTGGGATATTGCCCCGACAATGCCAGCGCTTGTGCCCATGAGGATGCCCAGCACCAAGTAACCAACTGCCAATGCCACACAGGCTACAAAGCTGTACCGCAAGGCCAGATTTGTCAGGTTTCGTACACCGCTGCTGGATGTTATCGTTCCATCCGGGTTTACGGTAACTTGTTCTTCCGGCAGGACAATGCTTCCGAAAATCCAGATCACAATCGACAGGATCAATGCAGCAAGGGCAACCATCAAAAGCGGGTTTAGAAAGGCGATAGAGCCGGTCCAGGTAAGAGGTTCCATGTTCTATCTCCCTTACGAAATACGGATGCGTGGGTTGAGGTAGACATAGCCGATATCGGAGATCAGCTGCGTCACCAGAACCACAAAGACCGACACGACCGAAATCGCCAACAGCAGTTGAATGTCATTGTTCCCTGCAGCCTGAACCAGCGCCCAGCCAAAGCCCTTGTAGTTGAACAGGGTCTCAACGATCACAACACCATTCAGCAGCCATGGGAACTGCAGCATGATGACGGTGAACGGTGCGATCAACGCATTGCGCAATGCGTGTTTCATCACGATGTTTGGGAAGGACACGCCTTTTAGGCGCGCGGTTCGGATGTACTGGGCCGTCATCACTTCGGTCATCGACGCTCGGGTCATTCGGGCGATGTACCCCATCCCATAAAGTGCAATGGTCAGAACCGGCAGGAAGAAGTTTTCGAAGGTCGGATTGTCCATCGCCTGCGTCGCTGTCCCCTTGAACCATTTCAGGCCCACAGTGGATGAGGTGAAGATCGCGATGAAAATCACGCCCGACACATATTCCGGGGTCGCGGTGGTGATGATCGAGAAAGTGGACAAGGACCGGTCTAGCGCTGATCCCTCACGCATCCCGGCCAGTACTCCGACGATAAGGGCAGATGGGACCATCAGCACCAGAACACAGAGCATCAGAAAGCCGGTGTTGCCCAGACGTTTGCCGACGATGCTGCCAACCTCGTCCTTAAACACACTGGAGTATCCCCAATCCCCTTGCAGAACACCGCAGAACCTTGGGGTGTTGTCGGCCGTTGACCCGGGGCGCGTGCAGGTGCCCAAGACCTGCCCATCCTCCTGAACCTTTTGGTAACCCGGCATTACGCCCAGCCACTGGCCATACTTAATAAGTGTCGGTTGCAGATATCCCCTGTTTTCAAGCCATGTCTCGACCTGTTCGTCGGACATACGCTGGTTTCCCTGCGTCTTAGCGAGTTTTTCAAGGTTTGGATAGAGGTTGGTCAGAAAGAAAACCACGAACGTCAAGCACAGTGCTGTCAACAGCATGACGCCGAACCGTCGGAGGATGAATAGTCCCATGTTGGCCCCTGTTATTCGGGTGTTCCGCAGATCAGTGGACCATTTTCTGGCCTCGGACGTCCGATCCCGTGTCGGAAAGTCTGCGGCTGTAAGGGGGCGCCCAAGTCAGGCGCCCCGGGAGGGTGAGCAGGCGGGTTTTACGCAGCCCAACCCCACTTGTAGTGATGGTGTTCGAACGACACATGCATGTCAGTGCCCACCAGGCCATCCTTCATGTGACGATAGAGCGACCGCCAGTACGGCTGAACGGTCACGCCTTCTTCCTGGATCATCGCTTCGCCCTTGGCGACAACTTCGCGACGCTTGTCAGCGTCGGCAATGGCCAGTGCCTCGGTCAGCAAGTTATCGAAATCAGGGTTGGCCCAGCCGAATTCGTTCCAGGCCTCGCCCGAACGATAGGCCAGCGCCCAGATTTGAACACCCAGAGGACGGTGGTTCCAGTTGGTCGAGCTGTATGGGTATTTGGCCCAGTCGTTCCAGAAGGTGTTGCCTGGCAGAACCGTCCGCTTGACCTTGATTCCCGCGTCACGCAGCTGCGCGGCCACGGCGTCAGTAGTGTTGCGGCGCCAGTCATCATCGATTGACATCAACTCATGCTCGAAATCGGCCATTCCGGCTTCTTCCATCAGAGCGCGAGCCCCTTCCGGGTCGACTTTCTGTGGAGGCAGTTCGAAGTAATCCGGGTGGATCGGGCCAACATGGTGATTTTCAGCAGGCGACCCACGGCCACCATATCCGAGTTCGAGACAAACCGCGTTGTCCACGGCCATCTGCAGAGCCTGGCGCACACGCTTGTCCGCATAGGGCTTCTTGCCGTCGATTTCGGCCAGCTGGTTCGGTCGAACAACGATGGTGTTCATCGTGACAACTTCCGATTTCACATAGCCGAGGCTGTCCATCACATCGATGAATTCACCGACCGACTCGTACAGCATGTCGACTTCGTCGGATTCTAAAGCAGCCAGCCAGGCGGAAGGATCGGTGCCGTAGTCGATGTACTCGATGCGGTCCAGCGCCGGACGGCCAAAGACTTCTTCGCCCCACCAGGTGTGGTCTTCGTTGCGGACCAGCGATGCTTTCACACCAACTTCCAGCTCTTCAATCAGGTAGGCACCGGTGCCTACATTGTTGAGCAGATCGGTTTCGCTGAACGAGCTGTGCACGATAGCGGCCGGATAATCGGCCATACCTGCGATCAGCGAGATGTCAGAGTTGGGCAGGTTAAGGTTAACCGTATTTGCGTCCACAACTTCGATGGCCCCATCAATTGCCTGACCTGAGTCAGCGTCAATCAAGGTCGCAAAACGACCCGCCATCGAGTTGGTTTCCGAGCTCTTGTCACACCAGCGCGCGATGTTGCGGGCAACGTCGTCGGCGGTGAAATCGTCTCCGTTGTTCCATTTGACGCCCGGACGGACTTTCAATGTGTAAACGGTCGCATCGTCGTTGACTTCCCAGCCTTCCAGCAGCATGCCGCGGAATGTACCGTCCGAGTTATACTCGACCAGATATTCCATAGTGCCACGGGTTACGTTTGCGATCTGAGACCAGTCATAGGTACGCGGGTCTTTCAAAGCGCGTACTTCCTGTTGAACGCGGATTGTACCGCCTTCCTGCTTGGCGTCTTCACCTTCCGCGCGGGCAGGTGCAGCCAAACCGATCATGCCGTAGGCTGCGGCGGCCGTCAGGCCCAGCCCTGTGGTGCGAGTTAGGAACTCGCGGCGATTTAACTTACCGTCCCGATACTCCTGAGCGTGCATCTCAGCCGCCCAGTGTACCGGTGCTCCGGTGGTTGTTTGATTTGTCATAAATGCATCTCCCTGTGACACAGTTTTTTTGTTGTGAAAATCAGAGCTACCCGGCGCAGCAGGCGCCGAAAGGTAGGTCGATGGGTTTTCTTTTTTGGATTCTCAGCATCCCCATAGGCGCATTCGGCACCAGAATTTGCATCAGGTCAATGTTCGAAATCGTCATAGATGGCAAAAAAACGACATCTTTGATACGAGTTCAAAGGGCTATGCCAGAACAATCCGATGGGGATTCGCCCACTTATCAAAGTGAGACACTTGATGAGCAAGCGTGGGTTATCCTTCCCACTATCGAACTTCGACGATCACGGAGCGGCTCGCAGGAAAGAATACGCCTTATCAAAGTATCACCTTGAGAAATCAATATGATACCATTCTTTCATCCGGGCGCGAAACCAAGTCCGTTGTCGTTTTGCAAATTGCCGGGTCGAGATTGTGGCTTTTTCTCGGGCCTGATCCAGTGTCATCTCTCCGTCAAGATACGCGGTCAGTTCGGGAACACCTATCGCTTTATAAGCCGGTAGTGACGGATCATATCGATCGCGCATGGCCTTTACTTCGTCCAAGGCGCCCATTTCCAGCATCTGATCAAAGCGCCGGGTGATCCGGCCCAGCAGCCAGGCCTTGTCGACATCAAAGACGATGGCAACGGCATTCGACAAAGTCAGATCCGGGGCGGGTGTTTCAGACTGCCAGGACAGCAGGCTGCGCCCGGTCGCCTGCTGCACCTCCCAGGCGCGTTGCACACGGACACGATTGTTGGTGTCCAGCCGTTCAAGTGTCAGATCGTCAACGCCTGCCATTAGTTCGGTCAGCGACATCTGATCGGCCAATGACCTTACATCCGCGGGTGTGGTTGGAATTTCCGCCATGCCTTCGGTCAACGCAGTAAAGTACAGGCCAGTGCCACCTACAATGATTGGGCGTTGATCGCCTGTCAGCAAAGGAACAACCTCGCGCAGCCAGTGCCCGGTCGAATATTCCTGATCAAAGGGGATGTGGCCATAAAGCTTGTGTGGGGCGCGGGCTTCTTCTTCGGCGGACGGGCGGGCAGAGATGACCCGCCAGCAATCATAGACCTGACTGGCATCGGCGTTCACGATGACGCCGCCTAAGGTCTCGGCAATCTGCAAGGCCAGCGCTGATTTTCCCGATGCAGTGGGGCCTGCGATCAGCACCGGTTTACCCTCTGGGATCGTAGGCAGGCGGTCTAGGATTTGTGATGCTGAACGGCTGGTCATTCGGGGTTGCCTCATTCCTTACCAACCGCATTGAACCTGCGGCGCTTTTGCTTCATTTTGCGCCGGAAAATAAACCCGTGCCAGCCCGGAGCGCAATATGAGCCTTTCCCCATCCATCGACACCGAAGAAACCCCTAAAACAACCTATAAACGCGTGATGTTGAAGATTTCGGGTGAGGCTTTGATGGGGGATCAGGGATTCGGTTTGCACCCGCCAACGGTCCAGCGCATCGCGCAAGAGGTCAAATCAGTGCATGATTTGGGTGTCGAGATTTGCATGGTTATCGGCGGTGGCAACATTTTCCGTGGCCTCAGCGGCTCGGCTCAGGGGATGGAACGGACGACAGCGGATTACATGGGGATGCTGGCCACCGTCATGAATGCGCTGGGGATGCAATCTGCACTGGAAGAGGTTGGGGTGTTCACCCGTGTAATCTCGGCCATTCGCATGGATGAAGTGTGTGAGCCCTATATTCGCCGCCGCGCGGTGCGTCACCTTGAAAAGAAGCGGGTCTGCATTTTCGCCGCGGGAACAGGCAACCCGTATTTCACCACGGACACCGCTGCCACGCTGCGCGCCAACGAAATGGCGTGCGAGGCTATTTTTATGGGCAAGAATGGCGTTGACGGTGTTTACGATAAGGACCCTAAGGAACATGCGGATGCGGTGCGCTATGACACAGTGACCTATGACGATGTTCTGGCCAAACGCCTGCGGGTCATGGACGCCTCGGCCATTGCATTGGCGCGGGACAACAACCTACCCTTGATCGTATTCAGCTTGGATGAACCCGGCGGGTTCCGCGGCATTCTGGCGGGCGAGGGGACCTATACCAAGGTTCAAGGCTGACGATTTCGACCAGAGATTTGCAATTGGCCGGATCCATGGGTCCGGCCTTTTTTGTTTGAATGCCACGCTTGACCTGCGCGGGGTCCACCGGCAACGTAACCTCGTTCCTAGGGTTCGCAATCAATCCATAGAACTGCCGATGCCATGTGTTGGTGACCAAGGTTTCGGCGAGGCTGGAAGACCTGCCATGATTTCTGAGGTGTCCGGAAACATGCGCCGGCCCCTCTTTGATGTGCAGCATGACTGAGGAGTGAGATGCGATGAGCTCTCTGGATATCGATTTCGTTCGGGCACAGTTTCCCGCTTTTTCCGAACCCAGCCTGGCAGGGCAAGCGTTTTTCGAAAATGCAGGCGGATCATATACTTGCAAGCCGGTTATTGACCGGCTGACGCGGTTTTATACTCAGCGCAAGGTTCAACCCTACGCCGCGTACGAGGCCAGCCGGCTTGCCGGGCAAGAGATGGATGAGGCACGCACCCGGATGGCCACGATTCTGGGTGTAGATACGGATGAGTTGAGCTTTGGCCCTTCGACCACGCAAAACACGTATGTTCTGGCGCAGGCGTTCCGGCAGTGGATGAAACCAGGCGAGGCCATAATTGTGACTGATCAGGACCATGAGGCCAATTCCGGCCCGTGGCGGCGTCTGGCAGACGCTGGAGTCGAGGTGCGGGAATGGCAGATCGATCCTGATACCGGGTCGCTGAACCCACAAGATCTGGAAAACCTGCTGGATGAAAAAGTGCGTCTTGTCTGCTTTCCCCATTGTTCGAACGTGGTGGGTGAGATCAATCCGGTGACCGAGATCACTGCAATCGCCCATGCTGCAGGTGCGTTTGTATGCGTGGACGGCGTATCATACGCGCCGCATGGGTTCCCGAATGTCGGCGATTTAGGCCCGGACATCTACCTGTTTTCTGCCTACAAGACCTATGGGCCGCATCAAGGCTGCATGGTCATTCGCCGTACACTTGGAGAGCTGTTGCCCAACCAGGCGCATTATTTTAACGGCGATGATTTGTACAAACGGTTCACTCCGGCCGGCCCGGATCATGCTCAGATTGCAGCAAGCGCCGGGATGGCGGATTATGTGGAACAGCTGTGTGGCCATCACGGTGGGCCAAAGACAGGCGCAGCCGAGCAAGGAGCCTTTGTTCATGATCTGATGCGGTCGTACGAGGTTGCTTTGCTGCAACCGGTGCTGGACGCTGTGAAAGATCGAAATGCCGTCCGTTTGATTGGCCCGTCAGATGCGTCTGTGCGGGCGCCGACGGTCGCGTTGTCGTTGAATCACCCAGCAGAACCAGTTGCGGCGGAACTTGCGCAGCATGGTATCATGGCTGGCGGCGGAGACTTTTATGCGTCGCGACCGTTGCAAGCTATGGGTGTCGATCCAGCGCAGGGTGTTCTTCGGATCAGTTTCACGCATTACACCGCGAAAAATGAAATTGATCAACTTTTAGGGGCACTTGAACGCGTTTTGTGATCCAAATTTTGCTCGGCCTCGTATAACGAAGAAAACATCAGGACATGTATGTCACAGGGGCAGTCTCCGATTATTTTGTGGTTCCGACGGGATTTGCGTCTGTCGGATCATCCGGCACTTACGGCGGCTGTGGAAACAGGCCGCCCCATCATCCCAGTATTTATATTGGACGATCTGGCCCAGCATTTGGGTGCAGCACCAAAGTGGCGCCTTGGGCTGGGGTTGGAAGAGTTTGACCAGTCGCTAAGGCAAATTGGGACTCGACTGATCCTGCGTCGCGGCAATGCCTTGGATCAATTGCAGCATTTGATCTCCGAAACCGGGGCCAAGTCCGTTTACTGGTCTCGTGCTTACGATCCAGAAGCGATCGAACGCGATACAATGATCAAATCGACTTTGAGCGCTCAAAGCGTGCAGGCAAAGTCGTTTGCCGGTCATCTTCTGTTCGAACCCTGGACCGTTGCAACCAAAGCGGGACAGCCGTTCCGTGTTTTCACGCCAATGTGGCGGGCTGTTCAGTCGCGAGAGGTTTCTGTTCCAGATGCGGCGCCGACGCGGCTGCCAGCGCCGACGCAATGGCCTGCTTCTGATGATCTGGCTTCATGGAAGTTAGGAACGGCTATGAACCGCGGGCTTTTCGTCGTCAGGCCGTATGTTCAGCCGGGTGAAAAGGCGGCGCTTGATCATCTGGACGGTTTTCTGGACCGCGTTAGCGGGTATTCCAACGATCGGGACAGGTTGGACCGGGATGGGACATCGAACCTGTCAGTGTACCTCTCATTAGGTGAAATCGGGCCACGTACCGCGTGGCACAGGGTGCAGCGCGCCGCCATGACGGGCGTGTCCGGGACTGAGGCGTACTTGCGCCAGCTTGTTTGGCGTGAGTTTGCGTACCACCTGATGTATCACACGCCACGCCTTTTGACCGGCAATTGGAAACCGGAATGGGATGGGTTTCCCTGGAATATCGATCCAAACCATCCTGATGTGGTGGCTTGGCAGCAGGCCAGAACAGGCATTCCGGTCGTCGATGCGGGTTTGCGGCAGATGTATGTCACCGGGCGTATGCACAACCGCGCGCGAATGATTGTCGGCAGCTACCTGACCAAGCATCTCATGACTCACTGGAAGATTGGCATGGATTGGTTCGCGGACTGCCTGATCGATTGGGATCCGGCTGCTAACGCAATGGGGTGGCAATGGGTGGCCGGATCAGGCCCCGACGCGTCGCCGTTTTTTCGGATATTCAATCCACAGACACAACAGGAGCGGTTTGATCCCGATGGCGCTTACATACGGCGGTGGATTGCAGAGGGTCAGGCCGATGCAAGCGATACCGCACTTGCCTATTTCGATGCCGTTCCGAGATCGTGGAACATCCGGCCCGACACAGATTACCCAAAACCTGTCGTCGCATTGCCAGATGGGCGACGCCGTGCGCTGGCCGCGTATGAATGCCGAAAAAGCCAGTAAGGAACTGAAAACTTGCCAGAAACAGAATCGCGGCCTAGCCTTCTAGAGGCACCGCAAAGGGGAGAGCGGATGATCTTTGTGACGACTGAGGGGCAAAAAAATCTGCCCAGATATTTCGCGCAGGTTTTCAAGATGCTGGGCAAGATGGAGTCTGGCCGCCTGGATATCACCTTGCCAGATGGCCGTACGTTTCGCACTGAGGGCGCCAAACCAGGTCCCGTTGCTCAGGTCGATATCCACGACCCGGATGTTTTTGCCCGACTAATCCGCGAGGGAGAGCTGGGGTTTTCCGACGCGTACCTGGACGGACATTGGAGCACGCCTGATTTGCGATCTTTTATGGATCTGGTCCATCTGGGAACTGAAACAGTGTATGATGGTTTCACGGGTAAGTTTCTGGTTCAGGCCTACGAGCGGTTGCGCTTCTGGCTGCACCGTAACAACCGGACGCAGGCCAAAAAGAACATTTCGTACCACTATGATCTGGGCAATGACTTCTACGGTCTATGGCTGGACGACACGATGACCTATTCCAGCGCGCTGTTTGAAACAGGGCAGGAAAGCTTGGAAAAAGCGCAAGCCGCGAAATACGAAAGCTTGGTTGACGAAATGGGTGCAAAGCCCGGTGACCACATCCTTGAGATTGGTTGCGGTTGGGGTGGGTTCGCCGAATATGCCGCGAAAGAGCGTGGCCTTCGCGTAACAGGTTTGACCATCAGTGAAGAACAGTTGAAATTCGCCTCTCAACGTATAGAAAAGGCAGGACTTTCTGATCTTGTTGATTTCAAACTGCAGGACTACCGAGATGAGCGTGGGCACTATGACGGGATTGCCTCGATCGAGATGTTCGAAGCGGTGGGCCAGAAATACTGGCCGGTTTACTTTGACACGGTTCGCGAAAGGCTGAAACCCGGGGCGCAAGCCACTTTTCAGATCATCACCGTCGGAGACCACCGCTGGGAATTCTACAAGAACGGTGTTGATTTCATTCAGAAATACATCTTTCCGGGTGGGATGCTGCCATCGCCGACGGTTTTGCGTGAACAAATTGATCAGGCGGGGTTGAAACTAGTGCGATCCAAAGAATTTGGTAAAAGCTACGACCTGACCTTGCGGCGTTGGTACGAGACGTTCAATGCCAAATGGGATCAGGTATCAGAATTGGGTTTTGATGAGCGTTTTCGCCGCATGTGGAATTATTATTTGACCGCATGTGGAGCGGCCTTTGACACAGGCAATTGTGATGTGACACAGATCACCGTAGCAAAGCCCAGTTAAGGAACGGAATTCAGAATGCCCAGTGCCTCACGTCTAGTTGCCGCCATTTGTCTGGTGGTAATAGCCTTCTTGGTGTCGAGCATGATCATAGAAAATGGTGAAGAAGGCAAAGATTATGGCTATTTCACCATTGTAAACATCGCGTTGGGCTGGATCTGTGGATGGAAGGTCATGGGCAAGCGCGCAGGCCGTGGCTGGACAGCGGGGGTAAACAATGGCCTGACGGGCGTTGCCTCGTTGGTCTTCTGGGCACTGTTTGTACAAGGCTGCTACGAGATGTTCCGTCTGGCAATGCGTCACCGCTACGACGGCCCCTTCGAGGCATTATTGGCCATCTTCAAGATCGGGCTCGACTATGGTCAGCTGTTGCTGGTTCCCGAAATCCTAGTGACATTGGGCGTTGGTGCTGTGGTTGCTGGATTGGCAACTGAAGAAGCAAGTCGCCGTTGGCGCTGATATCTTTGTCCGGCGTGAAAGTCTGAATTGTGTCTGATCTTTTCTTATATGGCACGTTGCGGCACGAGCCCTTGCTGCACCGTGTTTTGGGGCGCGACGCCAACGCGCTGTCCATGGATGCTGCAATCCTTCCTGACCATATGGTTTACGCAGTTCAGGGGCAGGACTTTCCAATGATCCTGCAGGAAGCCCGGGCAAATGCCCAAGGTATCCTTGTGCGTGGACTGACGGCTGAGGATTTGGCGAGACTGGCGTTTTACGAAGGCGGCTTCGACTATGATCTAGAACCGGTCACTGTTGTTCTGCAGGATGATAGCGAAGCTTCCGCGCAGGTGTTTTATCCAGCTCCCGGTGCGTGGATACCTAGCGATCCCTGGTCTTTGCAGAATTGGGTCGATCGGCTGGGCGAGGTAACTACGCTCGCCGCTGAAGAAGAAATGGCCTATTTCGGCAAGGTCGACGCCCGCGCGATGTCGCGCAGCATGCCTGCGATCCAGACACGGGCATGGGCCAAGCTGTTTGCGCGACAACGCAAAACCGGTGATCCACGCAATGTGGCCGAAGATGTCGTCGTGCATCGTCATACCCGGGCCTATGTTGATTACCTCGGATTGGAAGAAATCGAACTGCAGCATCGCCAGCACGACGGCTCGATGGGTCCTGTGCTAAGCCGCAATGCACTGTTGCAAGGCAGTGCCGTAGTTGTGTTGCCTTATGACCCGGTGCGCGACACGGTCCTGTTGGTCGAGCAGTTCAGAACGCCGTTGTTTTTGATCGATGACCCTGAGCCCTGGATGTGGGAACCCGTCGCCGGAATGATCGATCCCGGAGAAACGCCCGAGCAAACCGCGTATCGCGAGGCGACAGAAGAGGCGAAAATCACCTTGGAAAAGCTTGAATATGCGGGCGGCGCTTATTCATCAAGCGGATCGTCGACTGAGTATGTCTATCTCTACGTTGGAGTGGGCGAATTGACCGAAACCACCGAGGTAGGCGGTGTGGAAACTGAGGGTGAGGATATCCGCACGCAGATTCTGCCGTTCGAAGAATTCATGAACCTTGTTGATCAGAGTGTTTTCAAGGATTTGCCCTTGTTGACGCTCGCCCATTGGTTGGCACGTCACAGGGCCCGCCTGCGCGCATGACTATGACGCTTGTGGTTGGGACACTGCATCTGTAAATCTTCGTTGAGACATAATGACATGAGGGTGCCATGCGCATTGCACGAGATCTTGCTGACGCAGTAGGAAAAACACCGTTGATCCGGCTGCGCCGCATCAGTGACGAAACCGGGTGCGAAATCCTCGGCAAGGCCGAGTTCATGAACCCGGGCCAGTCCGTTAAAGACCGTGCCGCGCTTTATATCATTCGCGATGCCATCGCCCGCGGCGATCTGAAGCCCGGAGGCACGATCGTCGAAGGCACTGCGGGGAACACTGGCATCGGGCTCGCGCTTGTGGGTGCTTCGATGGGGTTCAAGACTGTGATCGTGATCCCGGAAACCCAGTCGGAAGAGAAAAAAGACATGCTGCGGCTGGCGGGGGCGCAGCTTGTGCAGGTGCCAGCGGCACCGTATCGCAACCCGAACAACTTCGTGCACTACTCTCGCCGTCTGGCCGAGGAGCTGGCGCAGACCGAACCAAATGGCGCAATCTGGGCCAATCAGTTTGATAATGTGGCCAACCGACAAGCCCATGTGGAAACCACCGGCCCGGAAATCTGGGAACAGACAGGTGGCAAGGTTGATGGGTTCATCTGCGCCGTCGGATCTGGCGGCACTTTGGCAGGCGTGGCCGATGCCCTGCAGCCCAAAGGCGTCAAAATTGGCCTCGCCGATCCGATGGGGGCAGGACTCTTTTCCTACTACACAACCGGCGAGATCGCGATGGAAGGCAGCTCGATCGCCGAGGGCATCGGGCAGGTCCGCGTGACCAAAAACCTTGAAGGGTTCACACCGGACCATTCTTATCAAATCACCGACAATGAAGCGGTGCCCTATATCTTTAACCTCTTGCGCGAAGAAGGCCTTGTTATGGGCGGATCAACCGCGATCAACATGGCTGGCGCAGTGCGTTTGGCTAAGGAAATGGGACCGGGCCATACCATTGTGACCATTCTGTGTGATTACGGCACGCGCTATCAGTCCAAGCTGTTCAACCCAGAATTCCTGCGTGAAAAAGAGCTGCCCGTACCCGACTGGATGACCGAAGCGCCGCGTAGCATTCCGGGCGTATTCGAGGACGTATGATGCTGCGACAGGTCCGCCTGTTTCTTGCTCTCGTTATCCTGTCGCTTGTCGGGTTTGGTAGTATTGCAGATGCGCAGCTGTCAGATCGGCAAAGCGAATACTATCAGACATGGATAAGAACAGCGGACCGGGCCGAGGCCGTGATAGACGTCAACAGGGCGTCGAGCGCGGCGTTGGAAAATTTGCGTTCAGAAATAAATGGTTATCGAGATACCTTTAACAAATCTCGCGGAGAAAATACCGAGCGGATTGAGACACTGGAAGGGCAGCTTAAAGCCCTGGGGCCTAAACCCGAAGGGGATGCGACTGAACCAGAAGACATTGCCAAGCTGCGCCAGCACCTTGAAAACCAGCTGAACAGCTTGCGCGTTCCGCGCATCATCTCGGAAGAAGCGTATAGCCGCGCCAACGGGCTGATCAGCGAAATCGACCAGATTATCCGTGATCGACAAACCAAGGAGCTTTTGGAGAAGGGCCCGTCGCCAATCAACCCGGCGTATTGGGCCCCGGCATGGGTGGATGTCGAAAGTGCGGCCCGCAGCCTGATCAACGAGACGGTCAAGAATATGAAGACCGACGTTGTTCGCGAGCAAATTCGCGAACGTGGATTGGTGATTTTCATATTGCTGGGCATCGCTACGGTCTTGCTGGTCTTTGGCAAATACTGGTCAGAGAAGGGTGGTGAGTATCTGCGGCAGTTTGGCGGTTCTGGCAGTGGCGTTTGGACCTTTGTCATTTCGCTGCTTCGGATCATCTTGCCATGGATCGGTGTGTTGGCAGTGGTCGTGGCGCTCTACCTCACCGATGTTTTGGGCCTGCGCGGATCGCTGTTGGTTGATGAAATCCCCTACTGGGCAGCAATTGTGCTGTCTTACGACTGGATCGGTCGCCAAATTTATCTGATGGGTGCGGCGAACAACTTCAAACGCCTTTCGGTCAGAAAAATCACAGAGCTTCGTATCTACCTGGATTTGCTGGCGATCATGCTGATCCTGCACGAGTTGGTAAAGTTGTTCGAGAAGATTGAAAACATCTCGGATGCGACACGGGCCGTGGTCAGTTTTCCAATTATTGTGGCAACTGCTCTGTTGCTGCTGCGTGCACGTCACATACGAACAAATGACGTTCAGAAGGAGGGGTCTGAACAAAACACCTCGTCCCGGGCAGCGGGTTTCAGCCAACTGGTCGAGTTTTTGCGCCGCGCGCTGTTCATGCTGGGCATGGCCGCACCCTTTCTAGCACTTCTGGGCTATACCAATGCTGCAGAAGCCATTGTCTTTCCAGCCGTCAAAACACTGGTTTTGATTGCCGCATTGATCATCTTCCAGCGCTTCTTCTGCCAGATCTATGGTTGGGTAAGCGGGCAGGGCGAAGGCGCCGGGGATTCGCTTTTTGCGGTGCTGATTGGATTTGCCCTGACGATCATCGCGTTACCGATCCTTGCAGTCTATTGGGGAGCCCGCGAGGCGGATCTGCTCGAAGCTTGGTCTCGGCTGTTGCAGGGTTTCGATATCGGCGGCGTGACGATCTCACCCACCAACTTTCTGACATTTGTTGCAGTATTTGCGATTGGCTATGCCTTAACGCGGCTTTTGCAAAGCGGGCTGCGAAACTCACTGCTGCCAAAAACCAGTATCGACCCGGGGGGCCAGAATGCGATCGTTTCCGGGTCAGGATATGTCGGCGTCTTTCTGGCCGCTTTGGTCGCCATCATGGTGGCGGGTTTTGACCTGTCGTCGCTTGCCATCGTTGCCGGTGCGTTGTCTGTGGGCATCGGTTTTGGTCTGCAAACTATCGTTTCGAATTTCGTGTCTGGCATTATCCTCTTGGTCGAACGTCCGATTTCCAAGGGCGACTGGATCGACGTGAACGGGATGATGGGCTATGTGCGCGACATCTCGGTGCGGTCGACCCGGATCGAGACCTTTGACAGAACGGATGTGATTGTCCCGAATTCGGACCTGATCAGCGGAGTGGTGACAAACTACACGCGAGGGAACACGATTGGCCGGGTGATCGTGCCGGTTGGCGTGGCCTATGGGACCGATACAAAACAGGTCGAGGAGATATTGGGAGAGGTTGCTAACACTCACCCGATGGTTCTGGCCAACCCGGCGCCCAGTGTGGTGTTCCAGGGCTTCGGGGCCGACTCCCTGGATTTCGAGATACGGGCCATCTTGCGTGACGTGAACTGGGTTTTGTCGGTGAAATCCGACATGAACCATGAGATTAACCACCGCTTCGCCGAGGCGGGGATCGAGATTCCATTTGCCCAGCGCGATTTGTGGCTACGGAACCCAGAGGTTTTGCAATCTTCTGATAACGCCCCCGAAACCAGGTTGGACAGTGCGCAAGGGCAATCCCGAAGAGACTCGACCAGCCCAATAGAAATGAAAGAGTCGGATCTGGATCCCGATGGTGGTGAGGAGTTCTGATCCGTAGTCCAACGACGATCCGCTCGATCACAAAGTGAGGTTGTTTTCTCTGTGTGACCCGCTGACTCATTTGCGTGATTTATTTACTCAGACGGCACCAAATTCCCCGATTTGGGGCCTTGCAAATCTGATTGTGTTGGTTCACATATCGCCTTCACGGAGAGGTGGCCGAGTGGTCGAAGGCGCACGCCTGGAAAGTGTGTAGGCGGGAGACCGTCTCCAGGGTTCGAATCCCTGTCTCTCCGCCATTTACTTGACTGTCATTGGTGGTCTTTCCAAACTCGAAATGGCGCTTTTGTATCCGCGATGGACGAAACAGGCATGGGTGCAGCTGCGATTGTTTGAATTGCAAACTGACGCCGGTGTTGGGTGAATACGCCGGCCAATCACGATGACGGTTTTCAAAGCTTTTGTGCACAAATAGGACTGCTCATTGCTGGTCCTCACAATTGGCACAGATCGCAACGCATGGCGCTGCGGAGGTGGCTGGCCAACTGGTGCGGCGGCAAGGCATTGCGATGAGCCGATTTTGAATCTGTCAACCCGGATGGCATCTCGTATGAAGTTGTCCTATCTCTGGTGACGTTAAGCGCTTGTCACAAAACAGTTGGAAGTCCCTCGTGAAATCAGAAAACCCAAGCTTCACGCCGCCTCAGGACGCGAATGTCCGCAAGGGTATTCAGCCGGTGATCTGTTACCCGCCGGACAGCCTCGACCAACCTGATTTGAAGGGGCTGAGTGACCTGAGGCAAAAGGCTAAGAAATCTGCAGAAACTACGGCGCTGCCACGAGATGCGGCTTGCATAGACGTACCTGCCGGAGCGTTCTTTCGCATCGTTTCGGTCGACGGCGCGCAGGTTGGTGATTTGAACCTTTGGAACAAACATGACCTGAACGAGCGGTTCTACTCGGGAAAAACACGGGCACTGCATGGCACGCATCTGTCGACCGGCGACCGAATGTGGTCAAGTTTTCCAGCTATGCGCCCAATGGCGACCATCGTCGAAGACACCCTTGACTGGTATGGCTTTGACGAGTTTGGGGGATCAGTGCATGACGTCATTGGTACGCGTTGCGATCCCTACACCGGGCGGTTGCTGTCGGGCAACGACTATCACCATTGCTGCCATTCCAACCTGACGCGCGCATTAGCCAGTCATTGTGAATTACCCTTGCACGAAGCGGAGGTGTACGTGCATGATGTTTTGAATGTTTTCATGTGCACCGGTTTTACCCGCGATACTGGTCAGTACTTCATGAAAGCAAGCCCAGTGCGCCCCGGTGATTATCTGGAATTTCACGCGGAAATTGACCTTGTGGTTGGCATCTCAGCATGTCCTGGCGGCGATTGTTCATCCGAGCATTCGTCCGACGCTGCATCCTGCTATCCGTTGCTGATTGAGGTGTATGATCCCGGAGAAGATGTTCGCGCGGCGCATCAACAGCCCAAGGTATCTTCCTACGACCGGACCCATGGCAAGGCAGACGATTCAAAGGTCTAGCTAAGGTAGTAACGCGAGCGTCTGCCTTAACTCCTAGTCGGTAGTCCCAAAAACATCAATAAAGCTAACAAAATAAGCGTTTTGACATAAAGTCGTGATGTTCTCTGTGGGGTAACGCCAGGGTGGTCGCACGGAGCAGACGCTTTACGAAAAATACGGTGGCTTCTAAACGACTAGCCGGCCTCATTAAGCGATGACCGGATCGAGGCAGTTCATCGCATCTAGGGACACGATCCAGCGTGGGATCGGTCGTCGGCCTTCAGAAATGCATCCACGTTGGGTTCGGTCCGGCCTAGATTTAGGATCACTTGTCCTGAGGAACCAAACCCAATCCCCTGAGGTAAATGCCAATACCGCTTTCAAGTAGGTCTTCAGGCGGAAAAGGGGACGTTGCACCCGTGTTGCGGGCATAGAGTTCAACAACGCCATGGCTCATTGCCCAGATATGTGCGCTGAACATCGCAGCAGGAGGGCGCTTTTCCGGTGGAATATGCTGGGACAAATCGTCAGCGGCTTTTTCAAGCACGCTTTTTGCCCGGTTCGCCGCAAGCGACAATTCCGGGGTTCGGTTCAGGGAAATACCACTTTCGAACATCGAGATATAATGGCCGGGATGTTTTCGTGCAAAGGCCAGATAGGCGCGGCCGGTGGCTTCAAAAGCCGCCAGGGCTGACGGCTGTCCCTTGTCATAGGCATATTGCATCAGATCGGCGAACATCTCAAAGCCTTGCCGCGCCGCTTCTGCAATCAGATCTTCGCGGCCTTGAAAGTGACGATATACAGCCGCTGGTGTCACGCCCGCAGTTTTGGCCGCCTCAGAAAGTGTGAAACCCGTTGGACCCTTTTCTTCAATCAGAGACAAAGCAGCCTCGATCAGGGCTTGTTTCAGGTTTCCATGGTGATAACCGCGTTTCGTCATCCCGGGCTCAGGCACCTTTGTGCTAAAGACAATTGAGACCAAAGAGATAGTGTATCAGGATAGGTTCGTCCAACGCTTGAGAGGTCGCAGACCCATTATTTCACAACATGAGGATTAGTTGCTCTCGGCAGAGCTCGCATGTGTGGCTTCTTGTTCCGAGCGGGCTTCGGCGTTGGATCCTGTAAGAGCACCTCTGGGATCCTTTTTTAAGAGAGCAAAAGCGTTTCGGAACGGGCGCAGATATAAAACGACGGGATCGTTCCATGTTCCGTCTTCGCCATTTCCCAAACCGTATTCAATATTTTCCTTCGATTTTGGTGAGTAAAGTGTTCCGGCACTCCAGTCCCATATCGCAAAGATAAAGCCCATGTTCTTATCCCAATGCTTACGGGCCTTGGAATGATGAATCTGATGCTGTGCAGGGCTCACGAAGACATGCTGCACCCAGTCAGGATATTGCAGCCAGACATGGCTGTGACGCAAGTTGAAGGCAGCTATGAAAAATACGAAGACGATGATGTTTAGTCCAAACAAGGTAAACGCCCGTCCACCACTGCCAAAAAACTGGTCAAGCAATGCCACAGCAACCCCAACGAAAAAGCCGCTTAGTAAAGACGAGATGATTTCCTCAACCGGGTGCATGCGAGATGCCGTCAGCGGTGTCATGACTTCGGCCGAGTGGTGGACTTTGTGGAATTCCCACAAAAAGGGGATCTTGTGAAAAATATAGTGCCCGAACCAAAGAGCCCCATCGAATACGAGGACAGCCACCGCTGTATAGAATACTGACACAGCGAGCGAGGAATCATATGGTCCTTCGGTTGCAGGTCCCAAGATTTTTTCGACGACATTGTACCAGAACGGAACTTGCAACAAGATCGATGCATAGATTGCGCCGATGATGGATTTATTCAAGAAAAACATGACGTAATCGGCTTTTGCTGACTTATGAGTCAGCACATCCCAAGGAAGCAACCAATTGAGCAGATCTTTGAAGGTTTTGCCCTGCCGCGCTTTTCTGGTTCGATAGAATACGAAAATGGCCGCCGCCAGCGCTGTCCCCAAATGAAGCAAGGACAAGCGGTTTGTCGGATCAAAGAACAACTCAAAGGGATGCCGCAGCGCGGCGAATACTTCCTCAACCATCGAGAGCACCTGTCTGTATCTCGCTTTTTAAGTAGGAACCTTGATGCATGTCGACGGCTTCTCGGCGGCAGAAATGCGGCAGCGATGTGTCATTTCATGCGAGAAACTGCTTTAGCTAAGGACTGCAAGTCTATGCGTCCCAGATTTCCGGCCCGCCGCAGATTTTCGGATCAATTGCGCCAAGATCTTTGGTCTTTTTCTCTTCGTAATCAAGCGCATGAAGTACGGTTCGGATCGCCGCAAGCCGGGCGCGTTTCTTGTCATCAGATCGTATGATCGTCCATGGACATCTGTCGGTATGAGATCGTGTCAGCGTTTCAGAAATGGACTGTGTATACCCGTCCCATTTGTCCAGACCCGCGACATCAATCGGGCTCAACTTCCATTGTTTCAACGGATCTGTTTCGCGTGCCAGAAAACGGTTCAACTGTTCGGCCCGCCCGACGTTCAGCCAAAACTTGAACAGATGAATGCCGTCGTTAACCAAACCTGTCTCCAACGGCAGAACCTGTCGGAAAAACCGCTCTCTTTCTTTGGGTGTGCAAAAACCAAAGACGTTTTCAACAACGCCTCTGTTGTACCAACTGCGATCAAAAAACACGATTTCCCCCGCCGCAGGTAAATGCGGGATATAGCGTTGAAAGTACCATTGGCTGCGTTCTGTGTCCGACGGTTTGGACAATGCGACGTTACGGGCACCGCGTGGGTTCAGGTTTTCGCGAAAGCGTTTAATGGTTCCGCCTTTGCCCGCCGCATCACGGCCTTCAAAGATAATGGCAACCCTCTGACCGGTCTCCTTTACCCAAGACTGCATCTTGACCAACTCGATCTGCAGCGCGTCCATCTGTTCTTGGTAGTCGCTGGATTTCATTTTTTCGGCGTAGGGATAGGTGGGGTTCAGGATATCGCCCTTGCTGGCCTTTTTGATTTCTTCGCGCACGCTTTTGGGCGCGCCTTTGCGGTAATACTTTTCGATAGAGCCTTTTTCCGACCGGGCCATGTGCTACCTCGCAATAAAATCCATATCTTACTATGGATTAGGCGTCGTCTTAACGCAAACCTGCGCGTCGGGCGGCGCGGTCGATTGCTTCAGCAACTTCGGGTGCGGCGACAACCTGCGGCATATGTCCAATGCCTTGCAGTGCGATCAGTTCCGCCCCCGGGATTTGCTCGATCAGACGTTCGGAGTGCCAATCCAGCCCGACAGTATCATCTGCCGTGCCGTGCACGATTTCGGTCGGAACAGAAATCTCGCCATATCTGGGTTGTAACTGGGTGATCTCATGCAGAAGGTTTGCGCGCTGTTTGGCATTCGCGTGCATTGAGGCGCGGCGAACAGTCAATTGAGGTCCGAAATGTTCGGCATAGCCATCAGGAGCTTTTTGTGGGGCAAAGACGGTGTCCAGAGCCTGCGTTACGTACCAATCAGGAACATATGACGTAATGAAGGGCAGGGCGAGTGAACTCCCTGCCGAAGTTGAGGCGAGCTGGTTGAACCCATCCAGAGGTGTTTCCCACGGTATCGCAGCCGGAGCCATCAGGACCAGTGCCGAGATGTTGTCAGGGCGCGTGATGGCCCAGGCCAACGAAACTGACCCACCATAGCTTTGCCCGGCCACGATCGGTTTGTCGGCCCCAAGCAGTGCAGCAGCGCGCTGTAATACATCCGCCTGTTCGATGATGGTTTCACCATCCGGGTTGAAACTGGCGGAATAGCCAAGACCGGGCCGGTCAAAAACGATAACACGGTAGTGCTCGGCCAGGATCGGGGCGAGGGCGAAGGTCATGTCACGGGTGTTTCCGCTGGACCCGTGGATCAATACGACATCCGGGCCTTTGCCCATCACAACAGCATGAATCGCGACACCGTCGATATCCAGCATTTCACCTTCTGGCGGAAAGGCGGCTTCGGCCAGCGCTTCTTGCTGCGTCGCGCGCCAGATGGTGAATAGCGCCAGGCCCAACACTGCAAGGCCAAAAGATATCAGGAGTTTAACGGCCAATGTCATTCATATCGAAAGGGGTGCTCTGGTAAATTTCATTGATCCAGTTCCCATACAAAAGATGCGCATGACTGCGCCACCGGTTCTGCGGAGTCTGGGCCGGATCGTCGTCTGGGTAATAGTTGATCGGCACGTTGATCGGCGTGCCATTGGTCACATCACGGTCATATTCCTGTTTCAACGTATCACTATCGTATTCGAAGTGGTTGAAGATATAGAGCGCCCGATGCGATCTGTCCTCGACCAGACAAGGGCCAACATCATCGCTGCCCAGCAACGTGGTCAAACCGGGTGCACCATCAATCTCGGCCTGCTTCATTTCAGTCCAGCGACTGACAGGAATAACGCAATCGTCGGAAAACCCGCGCAAAAACGGAGAGGCTTGGTTCAGGTTTCGATGCCTGAAACACCCAAAGGCCTTGGCGTCCAGCATGTGTTTTTTTACACCATGAAAGTGGTTGATCATCGCCATCCCACCCCAGCAGACGCCAAATGTCGAATGAACGTTGGTTTGGGTCCAATCGAAGACTTCGCTGATTTCATCCCAGTAAGTCACATCGACAAAATCCAAATGCTCGATAGGCGCGCCGGTTATGACGAGACCATCAAATTTCTGATCCTTCACCTCCTGAAAGGGGCGATAAAACTCAGCCATATGAACCGCTGCGGTATTCTTGGTCCTGTGCTCGGTCATACGGATTAGTGACAGATCGATCTGCAAAGGGGTCGCGCCGATCAATCGGGCAAACTGGTTTTCGGTCTGGATCTTCTTGGGCATCAGGTTAAGCAACCCGATCCGCAAGGGGCGAATATCCTGACGCATTGCCTGATCTTCGTCCATGACCATAACGCCCTCTTTGGTCAGGACGTCATAAGCGGGCAGGTCTGAAGGGATCTTTATGGGCATATGCTCAGGCTTTTAAAGAGGTCATAGAAAGCTGGTAGTTAGGCGCAATTGCGCCTGGTCTCAAGGGTGCGTTCGATCAACTCATCGAAATCAGGGGCATCGCGTACCTTGCTGATATCGCCTGCAGTGACTGCGACACCCCAGTTCTTCGCCATGGCTTCGTATCTGGGTTGACGATGAGCGAGAGCTTGTGCATAGGTCCAGCGGATGAAGTCATCGGGATCAACATCAGACTCGGCGCAGCCGTGTTGGTCCAAGTATTCTTGCCAGACGCGGGTAAGAAATTCGCCCTGATAAGACATCGGCTTAGGGGCTTTGTCGAAGCGTTTTATCAACTCGGCGGTATGATCTTCGTCACCCTTCAGCCATATCATAAGGGTGTGTCGGGACAATTCAGTCAACAACTGATCGCCTGGGTCGCCCGGGTCTGCCCATTCGCAGATGGATCCGCCAGTATCACAGATGAAATGGGGGTATTGGTACAACCGCTGCGCACGGTCGATGAAATACTCAGTGTCCAGCAGGGCGTGAATTTCAGCCAGGCGGAACTGCTCTTGCCGGCGGCGGTATTCTGACACTTCAAGCCCGCCGAGATCTGGGTTCCCTGGCTTGCCCAGATAGGCCGCCACCGGGGTCAGGTTCTCAAATGATATGTTCGAGCCGATATAGATCGAATCCGAAAGTAACAGATCGCGCAGAAACGGGACCTTCATCGCCTCGGCCTTGGCGTTGTCGGTGATGTACTCGCCCATGTAGCGGGTGCCAATACGGTAGTCGATTGAGTAGTGAAACCAACCGCCGGAATCCCTCAGGATGTTTGACACATAGGTTTTGCCCAGACCCGACATGCCGAAAAACAGCACTTTTTTTCGCGGCGCGTTGCGCCAGTCTTTTGCCGAGCCGTAGATCATTTGCCACTGTCCCTTTTTAGCCTTTGCTAAATCGGGCAGGGGGCGGCGTCAATTGCGAGAACCAGAACGATTTAAGATCAACAGGCCCAACGCAAGGACTGCGAACCCGACGAAAGCCCTCGGTTCAAGGGCCTCGTCCCGCACCGCAGCGCCCAGAACAATGGCAACGGGCGGGATAACCAGGGTGACCAGCATCAGATTGCCGCTGCCAGCCATGGCAAGCACGCGGTAGTATAACAGGTACGCGCCAGCGGTCGCTATGATGGCGTAGTAGCCGATGGCAACCCATGTCACAAAAGGCAGGGTCAAGGTGGGCATGCCGTCGACCATCAATGTGACCGGTAGGATCAGCAGCGTCGATCCGGTCAGCATCCCAGCTGCTGCGACGATAGGCGAAAGGCCAGACAATGACTTGCGGGCCCATGCAGCAGCCAACGCATATGAGATGGTCCCGGCAACTATCGCGAGTTGGGCTGTGCTTTGTAGGCTGAAATTTGAGAAATTCTGTATGCCGATCGCGATCGACACGCCCAGAAATCCCAGCCCGACGCCTGTTAGGCGGGCTTTTGTCAGACGCTCATCTTTGAAGAACATGGCTGCGATCAGGACGCCAAAAACCGCCGTGGCCGCGTTCAGGATCGCCGTCAGCCCAGTGTCGATATACAGCTGGCCCCATGCCATCAATGTAAAGGGAATAGCGTTGTTCAGAAGGCCCATGACCAGAAAAGCCAGCCAGACCTTGGGGCTTTTTGGTATGTTGTGACGTTGAATTAGAACAACGAGCCACAGCACCAACATAGCCCAGAAAGTGCGATGTAAAACCGATGTCATTACCGGAATTGTATCCAGGGCAATGCGGATCGATAAAAAGGACGCGCCCCAAATCAAGCCCAGCAACAAAAGTTCGGACCAAGCGCGGGGGGAGAGGTGTTTCTGAGTTTCCATAGCGCCACTCTTTCATTTGGGTACCACTGAAGCGACCCGAAACTTGCGAAAAAAAAGCCCCGCTGAACAGCGGGGCTTTTCATCCATGACTTAACGCTGATTAGTTTAGGGCGTAAGTGACCTGAACACCGACACTCCAGGCGCTGTTTCCAGTGAACCGCGCTCCTTGGTTTGTCGTAGCATCTCCAATATCGGTATAGCGAATTCCACCGGAAATCTTCGCTTGCTCGATCGAATAAGTGCCGCCCAAACCGACGCTCCAGAAACCATCAGTCGGACCCAAGTCTGAAACAGTGGAGCCGGTAGAAGTCTCATACCCAACTGTAACTGCTCCGGAAAATTCCTCTGAGAACTGATAGCCTAAGCCAAGTGTGTAGGTGAACGTAGCATCGTCGTAGTCAAGTAGGTTGTTTCCGGTTATGCCAACATACACAGGCGGGGCGTAGATAGATTGCGGCCAATCAACCCAACGTATTGATCCAAACAAAAGCGTCTTCGGTGCCACACCCGTCTGGAAGTCGAGGTTCACCGACTGCGGTGTTACCACTTCCGTTTCTGTGTTGTTGACAGAAAGACCCGCAGGAATTGGAGGCACCACATTGTTAGATTCTGTTTGCGACAGATTGTGCGTGATTTTGGAGTTGTACGTTAGGGCGACCCGGGCGGCAATTTCTGGTTTTTCCCATGCTACACCGACCACGTATCCAAAATCGATTTCCGGATCGATGTCGACCTCATAACCCGCTGCAGCGGGAACAGCCACGTTGCCTGTCAGGCGCTGCGCGCGTAAGCCACCTATTGCGCTAAAGCCGCCGTCAAACTTGTACCGAAACAATGCGGTAACCGCATCTGTATCGGCTGAGGCACGCAAAACGTCGGTACGGCCACCTGCCACTGACGTAGGGTTCTGCGACAATGGATAATTCGAACCGTAGGCCACATCAGCGCCAAAGGGCTGATCATACACGAGCGCGAAATCGAGCTGTTCGGTCAGCGAAGTTTTGTAGCCCAGGTGGGGTGTGAAGAAGTCCTTCGCGATATTTCCAGAATCTACTCCGCCTAGCGTGCCTGACACTGTAGGATTGGTGTAGCCAAGTCGAAACTGAACGGCGGTGCCTTCTTCAAAAATAAGATTGATGCCCTGACCACTGCGATCCAAGCCACCCGCCTGCACTGTCGTTGCCCCTACGCATAGGGCGCAAGCTTGTAGAAGCGCCTTTTTCATTTATTCCTCCCATACTGTCTCTCGTGGGCCTTATTGGCAGTGCCTGAGTGTGCATCGCCGGGCCCATTATTTGTGGTGCCCGATACTCACTCGTGACTCATTTTAACGTCAACTGGTGACCATGCGTTACTTGGGAGTTGTTACGTTACGAACTGTTGCCAAACTGTTACGATTCTCTGACCACACGTTCAAAAAGATGCCGGCAAAAATTATTGCCGCACCCAAAAGCGTCCAGTGATCGATCGGCTCGTGATATAGGATCATGCCGACCACAGCGATGGTGGGCAGGCGCGCGAAGTCAAAGGGGATCACCACAGTCGCCGGCGCGATGGCCAGAGCGTTTGTGATGCAGAAATGCGCCAACAACCCCGCCAGTCCTACAAGCAGCAGAAACGGAGCCGTTTGTGCATTGGGAATGGTGATCTGCCCGTCAAACCCAGCTGCCGCGGTGCCCAGCACCGCCTGCATGGCCGTTAACCAGAACACGATACATCCGATACTGGCAAATCTCGTGAGCTTTTTTGTCGTGATAGTTGTAAAGGCGAAGAATATGGCTGACGCGGCGGCCATCAAGATGCCGGGGCTTAGCGGTGCGGCCCCAGGTCGGGTCACAACCAATATTCCTGCGAACCCAATCAAAGCGGCCGTCATTTTCAGTAGTGTCAGGCGTTCTTTTAGCAAAAGCGGTGATAGCAGGATGACCCAAATGGGTTGTGTGAACTCAAGCGCGAACACCTGCGCCAGAGGAGCTACGCCGACCGCATAGAACCAAAGGTTTTGCCCGGTGAAATGCAGTGTGTTTCTTACAGCGTGCAGGCCCAAACGTTTGGTTTTGACCTGATACCATTTACCAGTCGCAGTCAGGACCAGCGCGACGACGACAAAGCCCACAAAACTGCGGTACATCATAATTTCGAATGTATCGTGATAGAGACTAAGCTCGCGCCCGGCGACCGCCATTGACGAGAAAGACGCGATGGCCCCGATCATCCAAGCGGCCGCTTTTCCGACCTGAGGTGACGAACTTTCCACCCTGACGCCTCCGTATGCGTTATCTTGCCTGTCAGAGGTTTGTCTGACTTGGATTTACCGGAAAGTCACCCAAAATCAATATTTTCCAGGGTTGATGACCTTTCGAAGAAAGACCAGCGCGCTCAGAACGCTAGTTCAGGTCCTTTGCGAATTGCCGGGCTATTTCCAGGTTCCCCTTGGCGTTCACATGGCAGCAATGATCGATGTAGTGGTCTTCTTGAAAAAGTGCCGAGTAGTCTGTGAAACATCCAAGGCTTTGCGCTTTTGCCCGTATCTTCGGGTATACTTGATGGATTTGAGTTTCGTAATTGGCGTTATGGCTGAAGGGTTCCGAGCTCAACGTGTAAGGGTTCGGTTGAAGTACACATACAAACCGCGCGCCTTTGGATTGGACGATGGCTTCGGTCGCGGCCCAACTGTCTACAAGGAAACTGGCTACGTCTTCCGCGTATTCCTCTTCGTCACAACGGTTGAGCTCTGAGAAGTTTTTGTCGTTTGAGTTGGAATCCAACTTCTGCCCGATGCCTCTGGCAAAGCGATTGATAGATGAGGATTGAATTATGCTCCAAAGCGCCGAGGTAGATTGTGACTTGTTTTCCAAAGCCGCCTTTATGAAGCCTTCGCGGGGATGGCCGTTGGCGGAGTTTAAGCCAAGGCAGTTGTGGTAAACGTCATTCACGCCGTCGAAGAACACCACAGTGTCTCCGCTTTGAATGTCTGACAGATTGTTTAGAAGCCGGTTGAGGCTTTGTCGTGAATTGTATGCCTGCTCACCGTAGTTAATAGACGTTTTCCCGGACAATCCCGCAAATTGAGAGGGGATTGTGTTTTTGTCGGAAACGCTGTGGCCCCACATAGTGGACCCGCCGAAAAAGTGGACTTTCGTTGCACTTTCTGGTTCAGGGTTCGTCGTAACGCGCCTCAGGTCTTCGTCGATGTTCAGGGTTTTGCTGGAAATCATGGGGGATTCCCAGCCAACGAAGGCTTTGTAGGGGTAACCCTGAAAGCTTTCAGTGTCGTTTTGAAATTGAAACGTTTCTTCGTTTTGGTTCGGGTTGTCGGTCTTTTTTGAAGCCCTGCCGTCACTTGCCAGGTCCCGAACTGAAAATGCGGCAAACAGGATGACTTCGAGCGCGACCAACATCGTTAAAGTTAACAGACAAACGAAAAAAATGTTCTTGATCAGTGCCATAAAATACCTTGGGCGCTACTTGCTACAATTTGCTGCGATACTGCTATTTGAAAAAGGTCCGGTATTGTCTTCGGGGTCTTCTAGCAAAACATGCTGTGAGATCGGGATGCGGAATGCAAGCCAAACGTCGTTGTGACCAGTTTGAGTCACAAAGCGTCTGATGGTCCAACGGTGCCTGATTTGTTTGCGGCTGACTTCGCAACCGTGGTGCAGCATCAGCTTGGGGTAGGGTGGCTGCTCTATCAGATCTGAGCGCGGTGCACTTCACCGAGCGCAACGTGATCAACGCGTTCGTGAATCTGTTTGATTATTCCCACTCAATCGTGCCCGGAGGCTTTGAGGTAATGTCATAGGTGCAGCGGTTGATGCCCTTTACCTCATTGATGATGCGCGTGGCAGTCTCACCGAGGAACTCATGACTGAACGGATAATAGTCGGCTGTCATTCCGTCGACCGAAGTCACCGCGCGTAGGGCACAGGCATAGTCGTAGGTCCGGCCATCGCCCATGACCCCAACCGTGCGCACGGGAAGGATGGCGACAAAGGCCTGCCAGATATCGTCATATAGGCCGTGCTTGCGAATCTGGTCGATATAGATCGCGTCGGCCTCTCGTAGGATTTCCAGTTTTTCGCGGGTGATTGCGCCGGGACAGCGGATCGCAAGGCCAGGTCCGGGAAAAGGATGGCGTCCGATGAAGCTGGGCGGAAGGCCCAGTTCGCGGCCCAGTGCGCGAACCTCGTCCTTGAACAGCTCGCGCAGAGGTTCAACCAGCTTCATGCCCATCTTTTCGGGCAGGCCGCCCACATTGTGGTGCGATTTGATCGTGACCGATGGGCCGCCCGAGAATGAAACGGATTCGATGACATCGGGGTACAGCGTGCCCTGCGCCAGGAACTCGGCGCCGTCGATCGTGTCAGCATGTTTCTGGAACACGTCGATGAAAAGTTTGCCGATGATTTTGCGCTTGGTCTCAGGATCGCTCTGACCGTCCAACTCGCCCAGGAACAAATCGCTTTCATCGGCGTGGATCAACTGGATGTTATAGTTGTCGCGGAACATGCCAACGACTTCGGTGGCTTCATTCTTGCGCAGTAGGCCGTGGTCGACGAACACACAGGTCAACTGATCGCCGATCGCCTCGTGAATCAAGATTGCCGCGACCGAGCTGTCGACGCCGCCTGACAGGCCGCAAATGACTTTCTTATCGCCCACTTGATCGCGGATCTTGCGGATCATCTCTTCGCGATAGGCACCCATGGTCCAGTCGCCTTTGAACCCGGCCAATTTCACAAAATTTTCGTAGAGTTTCGCGCCTTTCGGGGTGTGGTGTACCTCGGGGTGGAATTGCACCGCATAAAAGTGGCGATCCGGATCTGCCGTGATGGCATACGGTGCGTTCGGCGAGGTGCCAAACACCTCGAATCCCGGAGCGATTTCACTGACATGGTCGCCGTGGCTCATCCAGACCTGTTCATCACCGTCAGCGAACCAGCCGTCCAGAATATCCACAATCTTGTTCGGGGTGACGAAGGCGCGGCCGAACTCGGCCGTGCCATGGCCGCTTTCGACCGTGCCACCAAGCTGATGCATCATCACCTGCTGACCATAGCAGATTCCCAGGATTGGCACGCCATAGTCGAAAATCTCTTGCGGAACGCGTGGAGAGCCTTCGCGAGTCACACTGTCCGGGCCACCTGAAAATATCACGGCGCGCGGGGACATTTCCCGCACGAAGTCCATCGTGACGTTTTGATAAGGATGAATTTCACAGTAGACATTCAGTTCGCGGAGACGGCGAGCAATCAGCTGCGTCACCTGGCTGCCGAAGTCGATGATCAGGAGGCGGTCATGGGATTTTTCACTCATGTGCGCGCCATAGGCCAAGCACGGTGGTTTCGCAAGAGCAAGGTCATCTTCCAGCTACCACAGATGGTATAGGGCGCACCGTAATGACTGGCCTATTGTAAATAATTTGTAACAGAAATATGACGATCTTCGGCCAACCGGGAGAGTTGGCGAAAACGAATTGGGAGGTGCGCGTGCCAATTGCTATTGAAATTGCCGCTCTGAATTTGGCCCTTGCACTGTTTTGTGGCGCGTTGATCGGGTCGGAACGTCAGGTTCGGCAACGAATGGCAGGCCTGCGCACGAATGCCTTGGTGGCGTTGAGTGCTGCTGCTTTTGTGGTGTTTTCAGCGCTTTATCCGGACGAAGTCAGCCCGACCCGGGTGGCCGCCCAAGTTGTGTCGGGGATCGGTTTTCTAGGCGCTGGTATCATCTTCCGGCACGGTTTCACAATTCATGGTCTGAACACGGCCGCGACATTGTGGTGTTCTGCAGCGGTGGGAATGATGGCTGGCAGCGGTGCCTGGATTTTTGCGCTGATGATGACCGGGTTCGTCATCTTCGTGAACCTGGGACTAAGGCCGTTAGTGAAATGGCTGAAGCGCACAACGCGGGCCGGTGTGCCGCTTACACAGGAATTCCGCATTTTGGTGCGGTGTGCTGCCAGTGATCAGACTCAAACACGAGCATCAGCTTTGCAAGCTCTGGCGCAAAATGGCGTGCGAATTGTTGGATTCGAAAAAGGGGCGAAAGACCACGACGGTATTCAAACCCTCGAGATTCTGGTGTCCAGCGAGGAACAGTTGGAAGATATTCAACATAAGATTGCGGCGCCTCTTATCCTTGAACCTGGTATTCTCAGTGTCGACTGGGAGATGGTTCCCGAGACTTGATGCTTAAATTCTAGGCGTCGCGTTTGGCGGTAAAGCGGCTGGCATGTCGCTTTTATGTTCCAATCGCCGTTATCTTCCAACGGTTGTCATCGACCGCGGGATAGACAGGAGCTCAATCAAGACATCCTGATCATGGGGAAAAAACATGGCTGAAGCAGCAGCACGTCGCCGGGGTCGCGGTGGAGGCGGAGCCGCCCGCAGGGCGGAGCGTACCGCGGTTCGGATCGAAACAGCAAAGTATATCGAACGCAACATTCCCAATTTCGAAGTTCTCAACGAAGAAGCGTTGGAGATCATCGAAACCAATGCAGAGACCGTACTGGAAGAGATCGGTGTCAACTTTGTTGACAACCCCGACGCTCTGGACCGGTGGCGCGATGTTGGGGCAGATATCGACGGTGAACGCGTGCGCATCCCGCGTGGTCTGGCGCGTGAGCTGATCAAGACAGCCCCCAGTCAATTTACACAGCACGCTCGCAATCCTGAGAAATCGGTTGAGATCGGCGGGCGCACTTTGGTCTTGGCACCTGTCTATGGCCCGCCCTTTGTGCGTGATGCCGAAGGCGGACGTCGCTATGCGACCATGGACGATTTCAACAAGTTTGTGAAACTGGCCTATATGTCCAAGTGGCTGCACCACTCGGGCGGTACAGTGTGCGAACCCACCGACGTCCCGGTGAACAAGCGGCATCTGGACATGCTGAAAGCGCATATGACGCTATCGGACAAGCCTTTCATGGGGTCGGTGACCGACCCAAGCCGCGCGCAGGATTCGGTTGAAATGTGCGAAATCCTCTTCGGCAAGGAATTCGTTCAGGAAAACACAGTGATGACCTCACTGACCAACATCAACTCGCCGATGACTTTCGACGATGTGATGATGGGCTCGCTTGAGGTCTATGCGCGCAATAACCAGGCCTGCATCATCTCGCCATTCATCGTGGGCGGAGCGATGGCCCCGGTTTCCGTGGCAGGTACACTGACACAGGTGCTGGCCGAGGTTCTGGCCGGTGTCGCCTATAGCCAGATTATCCGTCCGGGCGCGCCGGCAATCTTTGGCGCCATGGTGACGTCCATTGACATGAACTCGGGCGCGCCGACATTTGGAACGCCTGAGGCGTCACATATTACGTACGGCGCGGGCCAGTTGGCACGGCGTTTGAACTTGCCCTACAGGTCAGCCGGGTCATTCTGCGGATCGAAACTGCCGGACGCGCAAGCCGCCTATGAGACGGCGAACTCACTGAATATGGGTCTGTTGTCTGGTGTGAACTTCATGCTGCATTCCTGCGGTTGGCTGGAAGGTGGTCTTGTTGCGGATTTCGAAAAATTCGTCATGGATGCCGATCAACTGGGCGTATTGCATGGGTTGGCCAAGGGCGTGACGTATGACGAAAACGCTCAAGCCATGGACGCTATCCGCGAGGTTGGTCCGGGTGGCCACTATCTTGGATGTGATCACACGCAGGCCAACTTCAAGGAAGCCTTCTGGAAATCCGAAATGCTGGACTACAAGCCATTTGAGACCTGGCAGGAAGAAGGGTCCCGTGACACTCGTCAACTCGCCACTGCGCGGGTCGAGCATTTGTTGGCCAACTATCAACAGCCGCAAATCGATCCGGACGTAAATGCCGCGCTGGAGGCTTATGTTGCTGAGAAGAAAGCTTCCATGCCGGATGCCTTCACCTGATCAATTCAGGTGCGAGGCGCGGCTGGCCTGATACAGCTGCGCCTCGCCCAATAGCGCGATCAAAAGATCCAGATGTCGGACCAGAGAATAGGCTGCATCCTCTTCTTTTCGCTGCTCATTCACCTCTTTCTCCATTTCCATCAACCGCATAAGGGCCGACCCTGTTCCCGGGAGTGAGCCATAGCCCAGAATGCGTTGCAAATGCCGATCCCGATTGTAATCCAGCGCCCCGAATTTCGCGGCCCGGGCCAAAAGGCGCGGGCGGTGGAGAGTTGCGATCATGGTCATCAGGTCCTGCATGTCGTGTGTCCCTTATTCAAATTTTGACGCCTTGCTTGTCACACAACTTTAGCGGGCGTTGCTTTGATTGAACTCACTCCGAACGATGGTTTCACGACTGTTTATCTTTTTGAATCAAATCTGGTTCCCGCTCATCGGGGTTAACGAACGAGTAACGAAAGAATCTCTAGTTAGATTTGGTTAACTCAAACTCTGAGGGCGAAAAGTGGCAGTCTGTTTTGTCGACGAGGGTAAATAATTATGGAAAACAACGTGGCTTTAGCCGTTCCGGCATGGGTACCAGAAGGGGCACAAAGATACCTTGCTCATACCGAAACCGGTCGGTCTATTAGAGATATTGCGAGATCGGCAGGGTGCCATGCATCAACCATCCTCAGGCAAATCCGTCGTATTGAAACGCGGCGAGACGACCCGTTGGTAGATGCCGCCTTGCAATCGCTGGCCGAGACGCATTTTTCTGTGGCAGATGACCGGCGCGCACTTTCCCCCCAGATCAACGAAACCAGGGAAGAAGAAGAATTCGAACGCGAGGCTTTGCGTATTCTCCGACGCTTGTGTGAAACCGGGTCGGTTCTTGCGGTGGCCGAGGATATGGACAAGGCCGTGGTTGTACGCGACACCGGTGAGGCGGGGGCGACAAGAACGGCCGTTGTAGAATGCAAGATTGCGCAGGCTCTGGCGTTGAAGGATTGGATTTCCTGCGACAATCCCGGGCGGATATCCCGGTATCGCATATCAACGTCTGGTCGAACCGCGTTGAGTTTGTTGGTGGCCGAGGCAGAGAACAAGGCGCGCGCGCGCAATGAATTCGGAATGGCCGAGGTGCAAAGCCCATTTCAGGCGAACACTTCGGGTGCGCAACCTGATCGCATCCGGCGCATGCGCTACAGTACGGCCGAAAGCCCGCTGATCGCCTTGTCCCGCCGCCGGGATCGCGATGGAAAACCTTTTCTGGATGAGGCTTTGGTCAGCGCCGGCGAACGTCTTCGTGAGGATTTTGAGTTGGCGCAAATCGGCCCGCAGGTCACACAAAACTGGGACAGCTTTCTGACAGGGGGCGCGCGAGGAAGCTTCGACAGTGCCTCTCACGGCGGCAAAGGGTCATCTGATGCAAGGGATCGGGTCGCGCGTGCCTTGAGTGATCTTGGCCCGGGTCTGAGTGATGTTGCCCTCAGGTGTTGCTGCTATCTTGAAGGGTTGGAGCTGGCAGAAAAGCGAATGGGATGGTCTGCGAGATCCGGAAAAATCGTGCTTCGTATCGCGCTGCAACGTCTCAAGCGCCACTACGAGGATCAAGCCGAGCGTGACTGCATGATCGGGTGAAATCCATTTGGATCGCTTGCGAATTTGCGCTGGATTGATAATCAGGGATTATGGGTTTCACACTAAGACAGCTCCAGTACTTTCAAGCCGTTGCCGAACAACGAAATTTTGGTCGAGCGGCTCAGCTATGTAATGTATCACAGCCAGCGCTATCTGTGCAGATCAAAGCGTTAGAGGAAACTCTGGGTGGTATTCTGTTTGAACGTCAGGCAAGGGACATCTTGCTGACCCCACTGGGGCGCGATGTGCTGGATCATGCGCGCCAGGTTCTGGGTTCTGCGGATCGGTTGGATCAGTTTGCCCGGGACCATTCCGGCGGGCATCGATCGCTTTCGATCGGAATCATTCCAACGATAGCGCCCTATCTGCTTCCCGGTGTTTTGGCGGGATTGCGGGCCGGTGACGTCTCGCTCAGAGTGCAGATTCGAGAGGCACGGACCGACCGTTTGCTGGCGCTTTTGCGCAGTGGCGATATTGACGCCGCAGTTCTGGCATTGCCAGCAGGTGGACGTGAGTTTCAAGAGATTCCGTTGTTTCAGGACCAGTTTTTGCTAGCTGGAAGTGCGGCGCGGTTAGAAAGGGTGACCACGAGCCCTGAGATGTTGCGGCCCCTGGATCTAAAGGCGGCGCAATTGATGCTGTTGGAAGACGGGCATTGCTTGACGGATCAAGCGCTGGAGGTCTGTGGTCAGGACCGCGGTAGTGGGCAGATCAACATGGGGGCATCGTCGTTGGCGACTCTGTCGCGCCTTGTCGCCGAAGGGTTTGGCCTGACGTTGATGCCGGAACTGGCCGCGCGCTCGGAAACCGAGGCTGTGTCCGGTTTGAAACTGCTGCGCTTCGGCGCTCCGCAGCCGGCCCGCACAGTAGGGTTGGTGCTGCGCAATTCAACGTCTGAGGAGGATTGGTCAGGTCGACTGGCGCAGGTCATTCAGGATGTGGGCGAAAAGATCGTATCAGCCACGCGCGCATAAGAAGGCCCGCCAAGAGCGGGCCTGAAATCAACATGTTGTCTTTGCTTAAGTCAGCGCTGGTTCAGCGGCTCTTTCCAGATGTGCTATCAGGTTTTCGGGGGATGAAGCGCCGTATGGATCGTCCGGGCAGTTGTCCATTAGACCAGGCTCTTCAAACCACGCTTCAACAACACCGTCATTGATGATGGCTGCATAGCGCCAAGACCGCATGCCGAACCCAAGGTTGTCCTTGTCGACCAGCATCCCCATCTTGCGAGTAAATTCACCAGATCCATCGGGAATGACCTTGACCTTTTCCAAGCCTTGGTCCTTTGCCCATTTGTTCATGACGAAACTGTCATTCACGGACATACAGTAGATCTCATCAATTCCCTTGGCCGTAAAATCAGCGTGCCCGTTTTCAAATCCCGGCAATTGATAGGTCGAACATGTTGGCGTGAACGCACCAGGCAACGAGAACAGGATCACACGCTTGCCGGCAAAGAAATCTGCTGTTGTCATGTCTTCCCAGCGAAACGGATTGGGCCCTTCTAGCGAGCTGTCGCGAACGCGGGTATGAAAGGTTACATCGGGCAGTTTGGCACCGGATTTCATGTTCAATCTCCTGTGATTCACATGTGTTTAGACCGAGACCTAGTTCAGTTCTAAACTGCCTTCAATTGATGAAATGCCGCATTTGCAAATTCGTAGATACGTTCATTACTGGCTGAAAAATATGAATAAATACCCCCGTAGTCAGAGGTTTTCTGCAAGCGCAAAGTACGATTGCATAGCGGATATGCGCTGCTGGTGTAATCACAACGACTGGTTTATGTTATAGGTACACAAAGTTGACCCAAAGTCAGGAAAACTGCCCGTGCGCGATCTGAAGATCCCCGAACAACGTCACCCGGAAAAAGCCCATCGTCCGGATAACTCACAGCCTAAGAAACCCAGCTGGATTCGCGTCAAAGCCCCCGGTGGTAAAGGCTATGCCGATACCCGCCGTATAATGCGCGACAATAACCTTGTCACGGTGTGCGAGGAAGCCGGCTGCCCCAATGTCGGAGAGTGTTGGAGCCAGGGTCACGCGACTATGATGATCATGGGCGAAATCTGTACGCGCGGTTGCACCTTCTGCAACATCGCAACAGGTCGTCCGGATGCGTTGGATGTGTTCGAACCGGGGCGCGTGGCTCATGCCGTCGAAAAGCTGGGCTTGAACCACGTTGTGATCACCTCGGTCGATCGGGATGATCTCAAGGATGGTGGTGCGGAACATTTTGGCCAGACCATACGTGCGATACGGCATCGGTCTCCGAAAACGACGATCGAGATTCTGACGCCCGATTTTCTAAAATGCGACGCCAAGGTTCTGGAGACCGTGGTCGAAGCCAAGCCCGATGTATTCAACCATAATCTTGAAACCGTGCCGGGGCTATATCTCGAAGTGCGACCCGGCGCGCGCTATTTCCATTCGCTGCGTCTGCTGCAAAGGGTCAAGGAGCTGGACCCGTCGATCTTCACCAAATCCGGCATCATGGTTGGTTTGGGTGAGACCGAACAACAGGTACGACAGGTGATGGACGACATGCGTGCGGCTGATGTCGATTTTCTGACAATCGGCCAGTATTTGCAGCCAACGCCCAAGCATCACGGGGTGGACCGCTTTGTCACACCGGAAGAGTTCGCATCGTACGAAAAAGCAGCATATGGCAAAGGGTTCCTGATGGTATCGGCGACACCATTGACCCGGTCCTCATATCACGCGGGCGATGATTTCGCCCGTTTGCGGGCCGCACGGCAGGCAAAACTGGGACAAGCGTGACGCCGGAAACTCTCAAGCGCCTTACGGCCCTGCGCCGAGAGCTTCACCAATCCCCTGAAGTGTCCGGTCAGGAACAAAAAACAGCCGAGCGGATCGCTGAGTTGATTCAGAACGCGGGCGCTGATTTGGTCCTGACGGGGCTAGGTGGGCATGGCGTTGTGGCCGTGTTTGACAGCGGCATAGAAGGACCCGGTGTCGGACTTCGTTGCGAGTTGGACGCGTTGCCAATTCAAGAAGAATCCGATCTTCCTTACACATCGCGCATTCCTGGAAAGGGCCATCTGTGCGGCCATGATGGGCATATGGCGATGGTAGTGGGCGTGGCTGAGGCTTTGGGTATTGCACGCCCACAAACAGGCCGCGTGGTTTTGATCTTCCAGCCATCGGAAGAGACCGGCAAAGGCGCCGCTGCGGTTCGCAGTGACCCTCGGTTTTCAGACGTCGCCCCAGACCATGTATTTTCCCTGCACAACCTGCCGGGGTTGGATCTTGGCATCGTTGAAATCTGTGATGGGCCCGCCAATTGCGCGTCACGTGGGATGCGGATTGTTTTGACGGGTAAAACTTCGCATGCCGCTGCGCCGCAGGACGGGGTTTCTCCGGCTGCTGCACTGTCGAAGCTTATGCCTGCTCTGACAAAACTGGGGCAGGGAGGGCCGCTGGATCAAAACTACGCGCTGACCACCGTGACCCATGCAAGCCTTGGGGAACAGACATTTGGCGTCGCACCCGGACGAGCGGAACTGTGGGTGACCCTGCGCACGGTCACGGACACGCGTATGGCAGAGCTGATTGCCGAAGCAGAGGCGCTGGTTGCAAAGACATCGCAGGCTGAAGGTGTGAGCTCAGAAGTCACCTATGATGACGTCTTTGAAGCCTGCGCAAATCATATCGACGCCGTAAACATTCTGAATCAGGCGTGCGTGGAACGAAATGTCCCGGTTCGTCTTGTGAACGAACCGCAAAGATTCTCGGAAGACTTCGGGCAATTCGGCAAAAATGCAAAAACGGCTATGTTTTGGCTGGGTTCGGGGTCGGATCACCCGCAGCTCCACAACCCGGACTATGATTTTCCGGACGCGCTCATTCCAATCGGCACAGGGGTGTTTCTGGCCGTGATCCGTCGCATACTGGGGTAGTCGGATCAGCGCGGCGCGCGCGTCCATTCACCCGTGGCCCAATCGGGCCACCAGCCCATGTATTCGACCCCGAAAATCAGCAAGCACAGCAGAATGATCCCGAATACAAGTTGTACCCGCCGTTTCGACGGCGGGTTTCTCGCCCATTGGGACATGCGCAGGAAGTGGCGCGGGTTCATCTATGCCTCGGTGAATCTGACCTTGCCGATGAAGGGCAGGTTGCGGTTACGCTGAGCGTAGTCGATCCCGTAGCCCACGACAAATTCATCCGGGATTTCAAATCCGATCCAATCAGAGCGGAAATCGACCTCTCGTCGGCTGGGTTTGTCCAGAAGTGCGATGGATTTCAGACGTTTCGGACTGCGGCTGATCAACAGATTCGTGACGTGGTTGAGGGTGTGGCCTGTGTCTACGATATCTTCGACAACCAGCACATCACGCCCTTCAATTGCGCCTCTCAAGTCCTTGAGAATACGCACCTCTCTGCTGCTCTCCATCGAGTCTCCGTAAGATGAAGCTTCAAGGAAGTCCACCTCGATCGGCAGGTCCAGTTCGCGCACAAGATCGGCAATGAAGACAAAACTGCCGCGCAAAAGGCCGACAACAACAAGCTTGTCTGTGTCTCCAAACTCATCCGTTATTTCGCGGCAAAGCTCCTCAATCCGCGCGGCAATCGCCTTGGCCGAGATCATCTCATCTATCACATATGCGCGGTCACTCATCCCAGCCCCCTTGATCTTTGGCGCGCAACATACGACATGACGCGCCATTGTCATCTGAAAATACCGGACGCCATGCCTATCCATTCGGAAACACGTCACCTGCCTTATACCGCTCAGCAGATGTATGATCTGGTCGCAGACGTGGCCAAATACCCCGAGTTTCTACCCTGGTGCGCTGCGGCGCGCATCCGGAAGACCTACGAAGTCGGCGGGTCCCATGTGCTTGAGGCCGATCTGGTCATTTCGTTCAAAGTGTTTCGCGAACGATTTGGCAGCCGGGTTACGTTGTTTGGCGATCAAAAGAGAATCGACACTGAATATCTGGATGGCCCATTCAAATACATGAAATCCGACTGGCAGTTCGCGGATGCAGCGGATGGTGGCTGTGACATCTCGTTCCACGTCGATTTCGAATTCAAAAACGCCATCCTGCAAGGCATTATCGGTGTTGTCTTCAACGAGGCCATGCAGCGGATCGTTCGTGCGTTCGAAGCCCGCGCCAAAGAACTCTACAGCTAAGCCTTTACCAATGTTTCGCGCACGTTAGACTGTGCGCATGCGTGATCTGACCACTTCTTTGGCAGCCTTTGCTGCCGGTCCTGCAACGACATCCGCCCAGGCGCGTATTGTTACCTCCTTGTCAGCGCTTGACTGGATCGCTGTGGGGCGTGCGGGTGCGGCCGAACCCGTCTCAAGCACTGTTCGGGATTTGGTTATGGGTGAAGAAGGCGCAGCCCAGGCGCATCTTTTCGGCGGCGGTGCTGCCCCGCTGCGGGCAGCGGCTTTAGTTAACGGTACTGTTTCGCACGCGTTGGATTATGACGACACGCATTTCGCCCATATCGGCCATCCTTCAGTGGCTGTTTTGCCCGCAGCGCTGGCGGTTACGGAATGGGATGACCGCATATTGGTGGACTTTCTCGAAGCCGCTTTGATCGGGATGGAAACCTCAATCCGAATTGGGCTGTGGCTTGGACGTGGACACTATCAGGTCGGGTTCCATCAAACTGCGACGGCCGGTGCTTTTGGCGCGGCTGTTGCGGTTGGGCGGGTGTTTGGGTTCGATGAGAAACAGATGCAGAACGTCCTGGGACTGACGGCAACACGTGCGGCGGGATTGAAGGCGCAGTTCGGGACCATGGGCAAACCATATAACGCCGGACTTGCGTCCTCTGCCGGGGTCGAGGCTGCCCTTCTGGTACAACGCGGTTTTGAGCCAAATGCTGGTGCGTTAGAAGGTCAATACGGGTTTGGATCCACCCATCAAGGTGCATCCGATGTAGACGCGGCACTAGACGGCCTAGGTGAAAAGTGGCTGTTCGAATCCGTCAGTCACAAACTGCACGCCTGCTGCCACGGTTTGCATGCCGCGCTTGAGGCTGCGCGGGATCTCGACATTGCCGAGCCGGAAGTGGCTGAAATTAGGATCAAAACGCACCTACGATGGATGAGCGTCTGCAATCAGGTCGCTCCGACAACTGGCTTGGGCGCCAAGTTCTCCTACCGCACCGTTATCGCGATGCAAGCCTTGGGGTTTGATACAGCCTTACCGACCAATTATTCCAAGAAGGTCTGCACCAATCCGCGTATCACGTCCCTGGGGGATCGCATCACTGTCGAAGCCGACGATACTCTTTCCGAAACCCAAGCCCATCTTTCGCTGTTGCGTCGTGACGGAGTTCGCCGCGAAGCGACGCATGACCTATTGGCGCCAGTGTCACTGGCTGATCGCGAAGACCGCGTGCGCGGAAAGGCTGCCAAGTTGATTGGCAGCGACGAGGCGGACGCGATTTGGTCGATGCTGCGCACCGGAGGACGCGCCCGCGATCTGGCGGAAAGACTGACGGATTAGTCGACGCGCCAATGCAAAGGAAAGCCCGGATCAAAAACGGTTACCGGTCCGTCAGCTGTTTCGATTTTGGCCGGGTAATCCACCGGGCCGCCCTTGGTTAGGGTCAGCGTGTCTTCGTTTGCGGGTAACCGGTAAAAAGCTGGCCCATTGAGCGACGCAAACCCTTCTAACTTGTCCAACGCGCCTTCACGCTCGAACATCTCCGCCAACAAGGACATGGTATTGGTCGCGGTGAAGCACCCGGCACATCCGCAGGCCATTTCTTTATTGTCATCGGTATGAGGCGCACTGTCGGTGCCCAGAAAATATCGACTATCGCCCGATGTCGCCGCGGCGAGCAACGCCAATCGGTGCTCTTCGCGTTTGGCAACGGGCAAGCAGTAGTAATGCGGCTTGATCCCGCCAACCAGAATGTGGTTGCGATTGATGATCAGGTGGTGCGCGGTAATTGTTGCGCCCAGATCGGTATCATTGGCTTTAACGTAGTCTACACCGTCCTTGGTCGTAATGTGTTCCATGACCACTCGCAGGCCAGGCGTCGACTTGCGGATCGGGTCCAGGACACGATCAATGAATACCGCTTCGCGGTCAAAAATGTCGATCTCAGCATCTGTGACCTCGCCATGCACACAAAGGGGCAGGCCAATTTCGGCCATCTTCTCAAGCACCGGGCGCACTTTGTCGAAATCCCGCACGCCCGAGGCCGAGTTTGTTGTGGCGCCGGCAGGATACAGTTTGACCGCACTTATCAAACCCTTGGCATGTGCAGCTTCGACGTCAGTGGGATCTGTATCTTCGGTCAGATACAGGGTCATCAGCGGTTTAAATGTCATGCCGTCCGGAAGTGCCGCCAGAATACGCTCCCGATACGCGGCGGCTTGTGTGCCTGTCACGACAGGGGGCACAAGATTGGGCATGATGATCGCGCGGGCAAAGTGGCGCGCGGTTTCGGGCAGGACAGCCTGCAGCATAGCGCCATCGCGCAAGTGCAGATGCCAGTCGTCGGGGCGGCGGATCGTGATGCTATCGGTCATGAGCCATCCGCTAACACAGCCGCTTGCCTCGGGAAAGAGCCGCGTTGCAGCAAATAGACCTAGCCAAGGCGCGGGCATGCCTGAAGCTTGCCAAACAATCGGATCGTCGTAAGTGGTTCATCGATCAGTGACTTGACGCATGACGTGCGTCGTGACCTGTTAGGCCCAAGGAGAAACCATATGCACCAACCCCAATCAATTGATGCCGTTCAGCAGGTTCTCGGCGACCAAGGCTATGTCTGCGGTCGGGCCTTGGCGACGGTGGTGTTTCTTGCCCTGAAACTGGGCCGACCTTTGTTTCTGGAAGGTGAGGCAGGTGTCGGAAAAACCGAGATTGCAAAGGCACTCGCCAGCGGTCTCGGGCGCAGGTTGATCCGCCTTCAGTGCTACGAGGGTCTGGATGCGTCCTCGGCCGTTTACGAATGGAACTTCCCTGCACAAATGGTGGCAATTCGCACGGCTGAGGCGTCTGGCGGGGCAGATCGCAACAGTTTGCAGACCGAACTGTTCTCGGATGAGTATCTGATTGAACGCCCGTTACTTCAGGCCATGCGGCCCGACGAAAATGGTGCGCCGATCTTGCTGATCGACGAACTCGACAGAACCGATGAACCATTCGAGGCCTTCCTGCTGGAAGCGCTCAGTGATTTTCAGGTGACCATCCCCGAACTCGGAACTGTGAAAGCCCCGGAACCGCCTATCGTAATCGTCACCTCGAACCGCACCCGCGAAGTGCATGATGCATTGAAGCGTCGCTGCCTGTATCACTGGGTCGACTATCCCGATTTTGAACGGGAAATCGAAATTCTTCACGCACGCGCGCCTGAAGCTGCAGATGCGCTCAGCCGCGAAGTCGTAGCGTTCGTTCAACGCCTGCGCACCGAGGATCTGTTCAAGAAACCAGGCGTGGCAGAAACGATCGATTGGGCCAAATGCCTGCTGGCCTTGGATGTCATTAATCTGAGCCCGGAAGTCATCGGCGACACTTTGGGGGCGATCCTGAAATACCAAGACGACATTCAAAAACTGCAAGGGTCCGAGGCGAAGCGAATTCTGGATCAGGCGAAAGCCACGCTCGAACCGGCCTGATGCTTCACCTTTTTCTAAATACTCCGGGGGTATGGGGGCGGCGCCCCCATGATGTATGATGGCAGAACAACTCCCAATCGATATCCCCGACGACCCGAAACTGGCACAGAATATAACGCATTTCGCGCGGGCTTTGCGGAAGGCCGGATTGCCCATTGGTACAGGTCGCGTCGTTGACGCCATTCGTGCGGTTCAGGTGGCGGGCTTCACCGAGAAACAGGATTTCTATTGGACGCTTCACGCCTGTTTCGTTACTCGCCCCGAGCATCGCACGGTTTTCGCACAGGTTTTCCGCCTCTACTGGCGTGATCCACGTTACCTTGAACATATGATGTCCATGATGCTGCCTGCAATTCGCGGGGTGCAAGAGGACCGCAAGGCCGATGCCGGAGAAAAGCGCGCGGCCGAAGCTTTGTTGGATGGTGTGGAACGCGACCCTCCCGAGTCCCGCGAAGACGAAGGCGAGACCGAGCTTGAAATCGATGCGTCGCAAACCGCGTCATCCGAGGAACGTTTGCGCAGCCTTGATTTTGAACAGATGAGTACCGCAGAAGTTGCGCAGGCCAAACGTCTGCTGGCGCAATTGAATTTGCCCGTCAAACCTATTGCCAGTCGCAGGGGGCAGGCCAGTCATCTGGGCCATCGCATAGACCGGGGGCGCACGTTGCGCGCTGCCATGCGGCAGGGGGGTGAGCTGCGCGACATTGCCCTAATGAAACCCAAGCCGCGCTGGCCCAATCTGGTGGCTCTGTGTGATATCTCGGGTTCGATGAGCCAGTACAGCCGCATTATTCTGCACTTCTTGCATACCGTGTCGAACACCAAAGGCGCGGGCTGGGCCAAGGTTCACGCATTCACGTTCGGAACTCGGCTGACAAATATTACCCGTCACCTGCGGCAACGTGATGTGGACGCTGCATTGGCTGCGGCGGGCTCAGAGGCTCAGGATTGGGAAGGCGGAACACGGATCGGGGAGTGTCTGCATGCCTTCAACCGGGATTGGTCACGCCGTGTCATGGGGCAGGGTGCTGTGGTTCTGTTGATCTCGGATGGTCTGGACCGGGGCGAACCCGATGCGTTGGCGAAAGAGATGGAGCGGTTACACCTGTCCTCTCATCGTCTGATCTGGCTCAACCCGCTTCTGCGCTGGGATGAGTTTGCGCCCAAGGCGCAGGGAATTGTATCAATGTTGCCGCATGTGGATAGTTTCCGCGCGGGACACTCAATCGCCTCGCTAGAAAATCTGGCGGCTGTTATTTCCAAACCTGACGACGTGGGTGAGAAAGCGCGGCTGATGTCCGCGCTTTCTGCCTGAACTTTTATCCAAGCTGCTTTTCGTTACACTCGCGCGCCATTTCGATGGCTTTATAGGTGCCTGTCAGATCTACCGTGAAAGCGAACTCTTTCTCGGGGAAAACGATCATGACCTTTTTCTTGGCCAGATCATCGGCGAATTGGGGGTCGTCTGAAAGGACGTAACCGCCGGAATACCCTTTGGTAATGTTGCCTTTCATGCCGGTCGCTTCGCCCAGATAGATGTTGTCACCCAACAGGATCGCCACAGCCTCTTTCTCACCGCGCTTGATGTTGGTTTTGGCTTTGGTGAAAACACCGACGTAACCAACGCCACGGTCCTCGGTCAGACCCATCTGGACCACGTTTTCAGCATCGTCGACAGCTTCTATCAGGCAGGATTTCTTTTCGTTGTCGATGAACACCTTCCAGCCCTCGACTTCGCCATAGCGTTCAAATGTATCAGCCCATGCGACGGTTGAGGTTAAAAGACCGATCGCCGTTCCCAGTGTAAGAATGCGTTTCAACTTTTTGTCTCCGATATAAAATGGTCAAAGCGGGCAGCCGGTTGATGACCGGCTGTGGCAGCAGGCTAGAGGCTGGAATATCGACATTCAATGCTCTGCTTCAGGGAATGTGGCGGTATTCCCGTACTACTTAGCCGCGAAGTCGGTTTCGACGCTTCACTTTCTTGGGTTGATCTTACTTTTTATTGCCTCAAAGCGCCTTATGTTGGATCGGAACACGCCGGGAGGGTTCGATGGATCGATTCGATAACAGTCCAGAGACAGCGCTGGAATGGTTTCGCAGTGGCCGCGGCGCCGCCCTTGCCACCGTTGTTGAAACCTGGGGCAGTGCGCCGCGCCGTGTTGGCGCGCAACTTGCCATTGGCGGAGACGGTCGGATCGAAGGGTCTGTGTCGGGCGGCTGTGTAGAAGGCGCCGTAATCGTTGAAGCGCTGGAAGCTATCGACGAGGGGGAAGCCCGCCTGCTTGAGTTCGGCGTAAGCGACGAAGATGCCTTCGCTGTCGGGCTTGCTTGCGGAGGGACCATTCGGGTTTTGGTTGAGCCCATTGGTCAGGTCTTGCCCGAACCAATGCTGGCCGAACTGGTCGAGGCCCGGGCGGCACGCGAACCGCTGGCCTATGAGGTCAATGTTGACACCGGCCGCCGCGCTTTGCGCCGAACTGGCTATGGCCAACGGCTGCGCATGGATCGCTCTGGTTTTGAAGAGGATGGCAGGACTTTTGTGGCCGTGCACAACCCGCCGCTGCGTTTGATCGTCGTTGGGGCGGTTCACATCGCGCAGGCCTTGGTGCCGATGGCGCGAATTGCGGGGTATGATCCGGCCATCGTTGACCCGCGCGAGGCGTTTGCCTCTGACGACCGGTTCCCCGGCGAAACGATCCTGACGGACTGGCCGGATGAGGCCGTCGCCAAATTGGGATTGGATTCGCGCACGGCCGTCGTTCTTCTGACCCACGATCCGAAACTAGATGACCCGGCGCTGCAAGCCGCGCTGGGGGCAGGTGTGTTTTACATTGGTGCGCTGGGGTCCAAGCGAACCCATGCAAAACGTGTCGAACGAATGCAGAATGCGGGCATCACCGACGCGCAGATTTCACGGATTTATGGGCCGGTTGGGCTGGATATCGGCGCATCGGACCCTGCAGAAATCGCGGTAGCGATCCTGGCGCAGATGACCGCCGTGCTGAGAGGACGGGTATGAAATTTGGACCGATCTCGGTTGCACAATCCGAAGGCGCAATCCTGGCGCATTCTGTAACAGCCGCTGGCCGGAAGCTTCGCAAGGGCCTGTCCCTTTTGCCTGAACATGTGGCTCAACTGGCCGAAGCGGGCGTCGAAGAGGTCATCGTAGCCCGGTTGGAGCCCGGCGACTGTCATGAGGACGAAGCCGCACGGATCCTGGCCGAAGCGCTGGCGACGGACCCCGCATCTGCTAATCTTCGGGTGACCGAAGCGTTCACCGGTCGTGTAAACCTGTTGGCGGATGGGCCCGGCGTGGCCGTGCTGGATGTGGCAGCGTTAGAGCAGTTCAATCAGGTCAATCCGATGATCACAGTCGCAACTGTTCCGCAGTACCAGCAAATGGGCGTGGCGGGCATGGTGGCGACCATAAAAGTTATTTCTTACGCCGTGCCCAGAGCAGACGTAATGCGTGCCGCGAACTTGGCTCGGGACGTGATCCGTCTTGTCCGCCCGGTGCATCAGAGCGCCGGTTTGGTTGTCACGGATATTCCCGGCGGCCCGCCAAACGAGAAAGGCGTTTCAGCGATCCGCGGGCGGGTCGAGGCGTTGGGCATGGATTTGTGTGATGTCCAGATCGTACCGCATGAAACTGAGGCGCTTGCGGCCGCGATCTCGGGCGTAGGTGGGCAATTGGTGCTGATCCTGACCGGCTCTGCTACTTCGGATTTTGATGATGTTGCGCCCGCGGCCGTCCGCGTCGCAGGGGGCGCGGTAGATCGGTTCGGCATGCCTGTCGATCCTGGGAACCTTCTGTTTTTGGGCGCACTTGGGAAACGTCCGGTGATTGGACTGCCGGGATGTGCACGGTCTCCGGCATTGAACGGCGCTGATTGGGTTCTGTCCCGGGTCGCGTGCGGAATTGAGACGACGGGAACGGATATCGCCGGGATGGGTGTTGGCGGTTTGCTCAAGGAAATCCCGACCCGACCGCAACCGCGCGCACAACGGAAGAAGTGACACGGTCGATAGATGCCGCTGGCTTTGCGTTGATTGCCCGTGAAACTTTTGCGACTTTTGTCTTGCGTATTGCGACAAGATTTTTGTTCTCAAACGAAAATTCCCGTGTTTAACTCGAAACAAGCAAAAATATAAAATGGGAGGAATCTATGACACAGGTCTCCATGACCGTGAACGGTAAGTCTGTGAGCGGTGACGTCGAAGGCCGCACTTTGCTTTCCAGCTTTCTGCGTGATCACTTGTCACTGACCGGAACGCATGTCGGTTGTGACACGGCCCAATGCGGCGCGTGTGTTGTGCACGTGGATGGTGAGGCGGTTAAATCCTGCAACATGCTGGCGCTTGAGGCGGATGGCGCTGATGTTGGCACGATTGAGGGTCAGGCGAATGCAGATGGGTCCTTGAATGTGATCCAGCAGGCGTTTCAAGATCATCACGGCCTGCAGTGTGGTTTTTGCACGCCAGGCATGGTGATGAGCGCGGCTGCGCTGCTGAAGGACAATCCGCGCCCAACCGAAGCAGAGGTGCGCAAGTACCTGGAAGGCAATCTGTGCCGCTGTACCGGATATCACAATATCGTCAAAGCGATCATGGCCGCATCCGGTCAGGACGTCAGCAGCATCGCTGCCGAATGATGCCGCTGCGGGCGTCAGGGGAGACGCCCGTGGGATGACATAGGATGCATAGCATCCGTTTATGGGAGGAGAACAAGCAATGCCCAAAGACAGTGGCATCGGAGCCAGTTCCAAACGGCGCGAGGACGTGCGCTTTCTGACCGGAGCAGGCAACTACACCGACGACATCAACGTACATGGTCAAGCCCATGTGTATTTCCTGCGGTCCGACATCGCACATGGCCGGATCAATAAAGTGGACACTTCGGCGGCCGAGGGCATGCCCGGTGTCGTCAAAGTCTTCACCGGCAAGGATTTCGAAGGCGTGGGCGGTATGCCCTGCGGTTGGGAGGTCACCGACAAGCACGGCGCGCCGATGCAGGAACCGCCGCACCCAATTCTGGCGCAGGGTAAAGTGCGTCATGTAGGCGATCCCATCGCAGCCGTAGTGGCCGATAGCCTAGAACAGGCGCGCGATGCCGCTGAGGCGATCGATTTGGACATCGAGGAACTGCCTGCGGTCATGAACATGAAGGCTGCCGCGCAGGATGGCGCGACATTGGTTCATGACGATTTGAAGAACAACATTTGCTATGATTGGCAACTGGGCGAGACGGATGACGCCAAGGTTAACGAGGTGTTCGCCAATGCGGCCCATGTGACAACTCTGGATCTGGTCAACAACCGTCTTGTCGCCAATCCGATGGAGCCCCGTGTGGCGGTGGGGGAATATGCCCGCGCGACCGAGGACTATACGCTCTATACCACTTCGCAGAACCCGCATGTGATCCGCTTGCTGATGTGCGCCTTTGTGCTGGGTCTGCCGGAACATAAGGTGCGTGTGGTGGCGCCCGATGTGGGCGGAGGTTTTGGCACGAAGATCTTCCACTATGCCGAAGAGGCGTTCTGCACATTCGCCGCCAAGGCCTGCAACCGCCCGGTCAAATGGACGTCCAGCCGGTCCGAGGCGTTCATGTCAGATGCCCATGGCCGCGATCATGTCAGTAAGATCGAACTGGCTCTGGATTCGGATAACAACTTTGTCGGCCTGCGTACCAACACCTATGCCAATCTGGGGGCCTATCTGTCGACCTTTTCCAGCTCGGTTCCGACCTGGCTGCATGGCACGCTCATGGCAGGCAATTACAAGACCCCGGTCATTCAGGTGAATGTGAAGGCGATGTTCACCAACACAGTGCCGGTGGATGCCTATCGCGGCGCAGGCCGCCCCGAGGCGACCTATCAGTTGGAGCGCGTCGTCGATAAGGCCGCGCGCGAGTTGGGTGTCGATCCGATTGCATTGCGGCGACAGAATTTTGTAACCCAATTCCCTTATGACACACCGGTCGCGCTGACCTATGACACCGGCGATTACAACGGGACCATGGACAAGCTTGAGGCTGCTGCCGATCTGACAGGCTTTGTCGCGCGTCGTTCGGCCAGTGAGGCCAACGGCAAGCTGCGTGGTCTGGGCATCAACTGCTATATCGAGGCTTGCGGCATTGCGCCGTCGAACATCGTTGGCATGCTGGGGGCCCGTGCGGGTCTTTATGATGCCGCAACCGTTCGGGTGAATGCCACCGGATCAATCAGCGTAATGGTTGGTGCACACAGCCACGGGCAGGGGCACGAGACTGCGTTCCCGCAGGTTGTGGCTGACATGATCGGCATCGACGAGTCGATGGTTGAGATCGTACATGGCGACACCTCGAAGATCCCGTTTGGCATGGGCACCTATGGGTCACGCAGCTTGGCTGTTTGCGGCTCGGCCATGGTGAAAGCCACCGAGAAGGTGATCGACAAGGCCAAGAAGATCGCCGCCCACCTGCTGGAGGCCTCCGAGGCGGATATCGAGCTGAAGGATGGTCAGTTCAGCGTGGCTGGCACCGACAAATCGGTGGCCTGGGGGGATGTAACCCTGACGGCCTATGTGCCGCATAACTATCCGCTGGAAGTCGAGCCGGGGCTTGAAGAGACCGCGTTTTACGACCCGGCCAACTTTACCTTCCCGGCTGGCGCTTATGCCTGTGAAGTCGAGGTTGACCCCGAGACCGGTCAGGTCAGCATCGAGGCGTTCACGGCGGCGGATGACTTTGGCAATATCGTCAACCCGATGATCGTGGACGGTCAGGTGCATGGCGGTATTGGTCAGGGCATTGGTCAGGCGTTGCTTGAGAACTGCGCCTATGATGAGAATGGCCAACTGCTGAGCGCATCTTTCATGGATTACGCGATGCCGCGCGCCGATGACGTGCCGTTCTATGGCGTTGACCATTCCAGCCAGACGCCCTGTACCCACAATCCGCTGGGTGTGAAGGGTTGTGGCGAGGCCGGTGCGATCGGCTCGCCACCGGCTGTGGTCAACGCGGTTCTGGATGCGCTGAACTCGGGTGGCAAGGAGGTCGATCATATCGACATGCCGGTCAGTCCGTCGCGTGTCTGGGCGGCGATGAACGGGTGAGTTATGGGGAAGGCTGGGGGCGCTGCCCCCAGACCCCCGGAGTATTTCCAAAAAGATGAAGAGCGGAAGGGTGCTCTTTGGAAAGGAAGACGAAATGTACAATTTCGAGTTTGAGAAGCCCTCGACCATTGCTGATGCGGTTGCAGCACTGGGGAGCGAAGATGCGCAGGCGCTGGGAGGTGGGCAAACCCTGATCCCGACGTTGAAACAGCGCCTGGCAGCCCCGTCGTCGCTGGTGTCCCTGAGCAGTATTGCTGAGATGCAAGGGGTCTGCGTCGAGGATGATGGCTCGGTCGCCATTGGCGGCGCGACGACCCATGCGGCGGTGGCCGCTGACGCGGCTGGCAGCTATCCGGCGCTGGCAGCGCTGGCCGGTCAGATTGGCGATCCGGCGGTGCGTAATCGCGGCACCATTGGCGGTTCGATCGCCAATAATGATCCTGCGGCCTGTTACCCTGCGGGCGCGTTGGGATCGGGGGCTACGATTGTAACCAATGCCCGGCAGATCGCGGCAGATGACTTCTTTCAGGGCATGTTCACCACGGCGCTGGATGAGGGTGAGATCATCACCAGTGTCCGGTTCCCGGTGCCGCAGGCGGCCAGCTATCAGAAATTCCTGCAACCGGCATCGCGCTTTGCGCTGGTGGGTGTGTACCTGGCCCGGTTTGCAGACGGTGTGCGTGTTGCTGTCACCGGCGCCAGCGAAGACGGTGTGTTCCGCTGGTCCGAGGCCGAACAGGCGCTGAGCAAAGAGTTCCGCGAAGACGCGCTGATGGATCTGAATATCAACCCCGCCAACATGATCGCCGATCTGCACGGTAGCAAAAACTACCGCGCACATCTGGTCAAGGTCATGACCAAACGCGCCGTACAAGCGACCATCTAAATACGAATCTCAGAAAGTAGGTTAGAGCCCCGGTCAAAACACCGGGGCTTTAAGGCCTGCGCAGTTTGGGAAGTTTTGATGGTTGCCAATAGGCGTTGGTGTCTTCTCGGGCTTTTTCGTAATCTTCGACCCTCTGGCGCGCAGCATCCCCGCCCGCAGCGAAGAGATGGCCCAGCAGGCATTCCAGAACCGCCATTGCCCCGGAAAAACTGGAGAAGTGATGCATTGACCGGGTGCTGATCTGAAAAGTCACATCGGGTTTGATACCGGGAGCGATGAGATCACTGTCAGAGATCAGGATGATCCGCATGCCCTTGTCCCGCGCAAAGCGCATCGACCGGATTGTATCCGCGGAATGGGGGTGAACGGTCATGGCAAGCAGGCAATCGTTTTTGTCTGCGTCCAACAGATCATCTATCGCCGATCCCATGTGGCGTGGGATTAGGTGTAGATCCGGATGAGCCATACGACCGACATATTGAAAATAGTATGCCAGCGCATGGCTGGCGCGGGTGGCCGTGATGAAACACCGGCGGGCACCAAGAATGAAATCTGTGGCTTGCCTGATCTTCTTGGGGTCCATCAGGCGCAGCGATCTCGTGACTACATTCAGCTCGTTTTGAGCAAGGGATGCCTGAGTTTGGCTTAGTTGATCGGCTGACCTCATGCGCGCCAACCAATCCTGTTGCAGGCTGTCCTCTTTGTCGGTGACGAGCGCTTGTCGGAATGGCTGTCGGAGAGCATCAAAACCGTCAAAGCCCAGCCGTTGGGCCAGCCGGACCAAAACGTTCGAACTGGCGCCGATCTTTTCTGCAGTGACCCGAATGGGGTCGATGCCGAAATCCGCGGGGTGATCGATAATGTACTTGGCCGCCGCTTGAAGCTGCGGTGGAAATTGATCGATATTGCGACGTAAGAGTTTGACCAACTGGATGGATGTATTCGTCATTACCAAAGAAAAACATATGTTTTGAAATTTGAAAATAGAAAACGCCGGGTAGGTGGCTGTATGACAAGGGCGGCAGGAGCACCAGCAATGTCAAATCCGCTTCGACGACAAGAAGTCAGTTCATGGGCGTCCCTTGAAAGACCCTATGTAATGGTTGCCCCAAACGGGGCGCGGTTGGACCGGCTGGGCCATCCTCAGCTTCCGGTTTCCGTCGACCAGATCGTAGAGGTTGCGCGGACATGCTTTGATGCAGGCGCTCAGGGCTTGCATTTGCATGTTCGGGATGATCAGGGGCAGCATTCGCTGGACGCCGGGCGATACCGCGAGACGATTGCTGCGCTTCATTCGATCGTTCCAGACATGGATGTGCAGATTTCGACTGAGGCTGCGGGTGTCTTTGACGTTAAGGCACAATTGGATTGCCTTCTGGAGGTTCAACCGACATGGGCGTCGATTTCGGTGCGCGAAATCGCGCGCGCGCCCCAATTGGCCGAGCGTGTTTATGGTCTTTGCAAGGAACAGGGCACTCGTGTTCAGCACATCCTGTACGATGCGGAGGATGCGAAGTTGTTAGAGCATTGGAAAGCCAACAAGATCGTTCGGGCCGGGCAGGCTGATCGCTTGTTTGTGTTGGGCCGGTATGCGACCGCTCAGGTGTCAGCCCCGGAAGATATCGATCTTTTCCCCCAGGACGCAGAACCATGGATGGTGTGCGCCTTTGGGTCTCAAGAACACATCTGTCTGCAAGAAGCCGCCTTGCGTGGAGGTGATGTGCGCGTAGGATTTGAAAACAGCCTGACCGATCCAACTGGTCGGCCCTGGAGCGACAATGCTGAATCTGTTGCGGCGCTGATCTCCAGGATTGAAAGGACCTAAAAATGAGCCACGTTTTTCCGAGACATACCAAAGCCGAACTGCCGGTCGCTGCAGGCAGTGATGGGTGTTATCTGATCGATACGCAGGGCAAACGCTATCTGGACTGTGGCGACGCGGCTGTGTCTTGTCTGGGTCATTCCAACCCGGCCGTGATTGAAGCTGTTCAGAAACAAGTGGAACAGATCGCATTTGCGCATAGTGGTTTCATGACCTCTGAGCCGGCAGAAGCACTGGCTGATCTGTTGATTCAACACCCGCCGGGAGATCTGGATCGGGTGTATTTCGTGTCCGGAGGGTCAGAGGCAACTGAGGCGGCAATCAAGCTGGCGCGCCAGTACTATCTCGAAATCGATCAGCCCGAGCGTCACCACGTCATTGCCCGACGCCAAAGCTATCACGGAAACACTTTGGGGGCTTTGTCGGCAGGCGGGAACGCATGGCGGCGGGCGCAATTTGCCCCGATGTTGATCGAGATGACGCATATTGCCCCGTGTTATGAATATGCCGAAAAGCCCGACGGTGAGAGCAGTTTTGAGTATGGCCAGCGCGTTGCCAATGAGTTGGAGGAAGAAATCCTGCGGTTGGGCCCCGAAACGGTTATGGCTTTCATGGCTGAACCGGTTGTGGGGGCGACACTTGGCGCGGTTCCGGCGGTTGAGGGGTATTTCAAGCGTGTGCGTGAAATCTGTGATCAATACGGTGTGCTGTTGATCCTAGACGAAGTCATGTGCGGCATGGGGCGAACCGGGCATTTGTTTGCCTGCGATCACGACGGTATCGCACCAGACATTCTGTGTATCGCCAAAGGGTTAGGGGCAGGGTATCAACCAATTGGCGCCATGCTGTGCTCGGGTCAGATTTATGGCGCGATTCGGGATGGGTCGGGGTTCTTTCAGCATGGGCATACGTATATCGGCCATCCAGTGGCGACTGCGGCGGCTTTGGCGGTTATGACCGAACTTACAACGCGCGATCTGCCCGCGCGCGCCGGTGTCATGGGAGAACAATTGCAATCCGCGTTGGAGGCCGCTTTCGGACAGCACGCGAATGTCGGCGATATCCGGGGGCGAGGGTTGTTTCGAGGCATTGAGTTGGTCGCCGACCGAGAGGCGAAAACTCCGTTCGATCCCGGCTTGGGGATCGCTGGAAAGATCAAAAAGGCTGCCATGGCCGAGGGGTTGATTTGTTACCCTATGTCAGGGACCCGAGACGGCAGGAACGGGGATCATATTCTTTTGGCCCCGCCGTTCATCATTGCGGATCAACAGGTTGAAGAACTGGTCGAAAAATTGGCGCGTGCGCTGACGTCTGTGATCTGACAATGATGTGACCAGCCTTCCGGTTCAGGAAGAACCATATAGTTGTGTCTCACAGCTCGCTGACTTGGGGTTATGACATGCTGCTAGATATCTGGACGAGTTTTCGGAACTTGCCTTTGTGGGTTCAGATCTGGGTGTCATTCATTCTGGTCCCAGTGAACTTGATACCGTTGGCGTTTCTGGATCAGCCGCTGGGGATTCTGATCGCGGTTCTTGCGATTGCAGGAATGGCGTTCAACCTGCCGATCATGCTGGTGACCCGCAGTATGTCTGGTGCGATGGCGTTGCCTCACATTGTTTTCTGGACACCTATGGTTGTGATCGTCATTGGCCTATTGCTGAGCGGCGCGGAATTGCCATCGACTTATCTTGGGTTTCTTGTGATCCTGTTTGTTGTCGATGTCATTTCGATTGCCTTTGATATTCGGGATGCGGCCCGGTGGCTGGCCAACAAAAAAGCCCTCGCCAATGGGCGAGAGCTTTAGAAAACGACAGCTGACGGCAGGTTACTTCTGCGGCAGTGGACCGATCATCATGATCATCTGACGACCTTCCATCTTTGGCATGTTCTCGACCTTGCCAATGTCCTTGGTGTCTTCCGCAACGCGTTCAAGCAATTCGCGACCCAGATTCTGGTGGGCCATCTCGCGGCCACGAAAACGCAAGGTGACTTTCACCTTGTCGCCGTTTTCCAAAAACTTGAACACATTGCGCATCTTGACGTCGTAGTCATGCGTGTCGGTGTTGGGCCGGAATTTGACCTCTTTCACCTCGATGATCTTCTGCTTTTTGCGCGCTTCGGCTTCCCGCTTTTGCGTCTCATACTTGAACTTGCCGAAATCCATGATCTTGCAGACCGGGGGATTTGCGTTCGGAGAGATCTCTACAAGATCAAGGCCGGCTTCGTCGGCCATCTGCATAGCTTTGGCGGGATGAACCACCCCGACATTTTCGCCTTCAGCGCCAATCAGGCGGATTTCGGGGGACCGGATCTTGTCGTTTACGCGTGGGCCAGTGTCTCGTTGCGGCGGCGCGTTGTGGGGTCTGCGAGCTATTGGTTCATTCCTTTGATTATTGCAGAATTTCGAGCCCGGAATTTAGACTGGTGCGCGGATTGTTTCAAGCAACATAAGTGCCGGGAAACACGAAAATCCAAGGATTTATAGCGGGATTTGGCTGGCTGAGTGTGGAATTCCCGGCCAGCCACGCAGATCAGCCGACAAATGCCTTTTCGATCACGAATTCTTTCGGGTCAGAATTCGCACCTTCACGCAGCCCGAATTCTTCCAGTATCGCTTTGATATCGAGGTTGAACGCCAGTGATCCACAGACCATGGCACGATCTGTTTCGGGCTTGATGCCACCTTCGACACCCAGATCCGAAAACACAGTGCCGTCTTTCAGCAACTCGGTGATACGTCCCATCTTTGGGCTCTGTTCCCGGGTGGTGGTCGGGTAGTAGCGGATCTTGTCGGCAAATCCTTCGCCGATCAGTTCGGCCAGCAACTCGTCCTGACGGATGTTTTCGATCAACTGACGACCATATTCCAGCTCGGCCACTTCTCGGCAGGTATGGGTGATGATGATTTCGTCATAATCTTCATAGGTCTGCGGCTCGCGCAGCAGCGAGGCGAATGGTGCAAATCCGGTGCCGGTGGCAAAGAACCACAGGCGTTTGCCGGGCAGCAATGCATCATGCACCAACGTACCAACCGGCTTGGGACGTAGGATGATCTGATCACCCGGTTTGATGTGCTGTAGTTTCGAGGTCAGCGGGCCGTCCTGCACTTTGATCGAGTAGAACTCCAGCTCTTCGTCCCAGGATGGCGAGGCGATCGAGTAGGCGCGCAGAAGTGGCTTGCCGTTGTCACCCAGCAGGCCAATCATCACGAACTCGCCCGAGCGAAAACGCAAGCTGGCGGGGCGGGACACCTTGAAGGAAAACAGACTGTCAGTCCAATGCTTCACATCGGTCACGGTCTGGGCGTCCGGCAGGACAGGGGCCTTAACGGCGGTGGCTTCGGTCACGGGCATCATCTCTGTCATCATTTCACTGTCGGTCTGTTAAACCGACATCTCCGTTTAAGCTTTGATTCAGGTCATGAAAAGGGGGCGGATTGCCCCCTTGTGTCACAAGCTGGCGGGCGGTGAGTTAACCGCGCAGGCGGGCCTGATAGTTGTTTTCCAGCCAATTGGCGCGCGCAAGCCATTGATCTTCTGGTTGGCGAGAGGCCAGATCCTGGTCGATTTCGACCTCGTCAAACCCGCTACGGCGGGCCATCGCGTACTGATCAGCCAGCACATGCCCTTTGGCACGCAACCGTCCGGTATATCCTTTCAGGCGCAATGTGCGGGCAATGGTAAAACCACGCCCATCCGCAAAAGAGGGAAAATCCACCCGAACCATTTCAGCGCTGCCCAGACGGTCGATCAACTCATCGGGGTCCGTGTCCGAGGCGACATCCAGCGCCACAACGTCATTTGCGGCGTCTTCCAATGTCACATAGCCATTGGTCCAATCATCGGGGGTGAACCCTTCATCGGTTACAATTACAGTCATGTTTTCTCTCCTGCGCGCACCATTTTGCCGTCGACAAAGTGGATGCCGCATTCTTCTTTGCTCTGATCACGCCAGCGTCCGGCGCGGGGGTCTTCGCCTTCTTTGACCGGCGAGGTGCAGGGCGCACAGCCGATCGAAGGGTATCCTTTCGCCACCAGCGGATGCCGGGGTAGGTTGTTTTCGTCCATATAGGTGCGCACATCTTCGGGCGCCCAATGCGCCAGCGGGTTGACCTTGATCCGACCGGTGCCGTCTTCGACCTCAAAGAACTCGAGCGTGGTGCGGGTACCCGCCTGAAACCGTTTGCGCCCGGTGATCCAACCGCAATAGCCCGACAAAGCCTGTTGCAGCGGGAAGGTCTTGCGCAGGTTGCAGCACGCATCCGTATCCCGCAACCGCAGCGCGCCATAGGGGTCTTCGCGCTCCACATCTTCATCATCCGCTCGGATGATCTTGACGTTTCGCAACCCCAGACGCTCGCTGACCACTTGCTGATATTCCAGCGTTTCGGTGAACAACATCTGCGTGTCGATGAACAGCACCGGCGTCATCTTGTCGACCACCGCTGCCATATGAAGCAACACCACCGATTCAGCGCCGAAGCTTGAAACTAAGGCAAGCTCGTCGATTTCTTCTATGGCACCATGCATCACGTCATGGGCGCTGTGATGGCGGAACCGGGTGTTCAGCGCGTCGACCCTTTCGGTCAACTCAGCGCGGTCTTTGCCCAATTCCGTCTGGATCAGGTCAAGCGGCATTGGCCTGCGCCTCGGGGTAGAGGGCCGCTTTGAACGGTACCATTCCAACCCGACGGTAGGTTTCAAGGAAAGTTTCCTCGGCGCTTTCACGTTGTTCCAGATAAGCTTCGACGATGCGTTCGACAGCGGGCACGATTTCGTCATAGGCAAAGCCCGGACCTGTGCGGTCGCCGATTGCAGTGGTGTCAGTCCCGTCACCACCCAAAGTAATCTGGTAGTTCTCAACGCCTGCACGATCCAGACCCAGGATGCCGATATGACCCACGTGATGGTGACCACAGGCATTGATGCAGCCCGAGATCTTGATCTTCAGATGTCCGATGTCATGCTCGAGCTTCAACTCGTCGAAACGGGTCGCGATCTGCTGTGCCACCGGGATTGAACGGGCTGTCGCCAGCGCGCAGTAGTCCATACCGGGGCAGGCGATGATGTCGCTGATCAAGCCGATATTGGCCGTGGCCAGTTCGTATTCCTTCAACTTGGCGTGGATCGCAGGCAGGTCGGATTTGTGGACATGCGGCAGGATCACGTTCTGCTCATGGCTGATGCGCAGTTCGTCATAAGCGAACTCTTCGGCCAGATCGGCCATCACGCGCATCTGTTCAGCCGTCGCATCACCGGGTGTAGCACCGTGCTTCTTGATCGAGATCGTTACGATCGCATGGTCCGCGTTTTTGTGCGGCGCGATGTTGGTGTCGACCCAAGACCGGAAGACCGGATCATTGGTATAGGCGCTCTCAAACGAGACCACCGAACCGTCACGATAGGTTGGCGGCGCAAAGTGGCCTTTGATCTCTTCCAACAGGTTCATGTCCGCACCTTTGAACTGGGGGCGGGTCTGGAGGAAGCGCTCATTGACTTTGGAGCGGATCGCATCGATGCCATGCTCGTGCACGGTGATCTTGATGCGCGCTTTGTACTTATTGTCGCGGCGACCGATTTGGTTCCACACCGAAACGGTTGCTTCAAGGTAAGCCAGCAGATCGTCAAAGGCGACGAAGTCCGACAGTTCCTTGCCAATCATCGGGGTACGGCCCAGGCCGCCGCCAACGATAACGCGCGCGCCCAGAACGCCATCGCGTTCAACCAGTTGCAGGCCGATATCATGTGCTTTGATCACCGCGCGGTCGTTTTCGGATCCCGTGATGGCAATCTTGAACTTACGCGGCATGAACTGGAATTCCGGGTGGTCGGTGGACCATTGGCGCAGCAATTCAGCATAGGGGCGCGGGTCTGCGACCTCATCTGCGGCGGCACCGGCGAAGTGGTCGGCGGTCACGTTGCGGATGGTGTTGCCTGAGGTCTGAATGGCGTGCATTCCAACCTCGGACAGCGCGTCCAGCATATCTGGCACGTCGTTCAATTTAGGCCAGTTGTACTGGATGTTTTGCCGCGTGGTGAAATGGCCATAGCCCTTGTCCCACTTCTCGGCCAGCAGGGCCAGTTGACGCATCTGCGCGCTGTTCAGTGTGCCATAGGGAATGGCAACCCGCAGCATGTAAGCATGCAATTGCAGATACAGACCGTTCATCAGGCGAAGCGGTTTGAATTCATCCTCGGTCAGCGAACCGTCAATGCGGCGCTCGACCTGCGCGCGGAACTGTGCGTTGCGCTCTGCCAGGAATGCGGTGTCGAATTCGGAGTAGCGATACATGTCTAGCTGTCCTTAAGTGCAGCCCCAAACCTGGGGGCCTTGAAAGGGGAGAGAGGGGCCTGAGGTCAGGTCCGGGGCTGCTGGGAAGTTTCCTGTTTGCCGTGGGCATAGTTGGACGGGCCAGTCCGGCGGAAGTCTTCCCGGAAATGGGTGGGTTCAGGGCCGCTTTCACCGGCTGCTGCGTCGGCAAGGTACGCTCCGACGATCTTGCTGGCCTGACGAGCCGCATCAAGCAGGCGAACCTGTGCGTGTGCTTCGTCCGTGATCAGCTCCGCTTCGGCCAGGTCACGGGACCAGCGGTCATCTTCGGTCTGATAAATCACATCGCCTTCCAGCAAATCGTTTGCAGTGACGACTTTTGGGGTAAAAGCGCGGGCCATCAGGCAAGCTCCTTATTGAATTCGGTGGCAGCCTGCGCCGCATCGCGCGGCGCAAGGCCATAAAATGTCAGGGCGGGGCCGTCCATTTCGGCGGCGGCCAGATCGGCCGGTAGTTGATCCAGCGTAGTGGGCAGAATGCGTTGATCAGGGCGCGATGCGTTTTCGACCAGAGTGACCGGCGTGGCGCGATCTGCGCCATGCATGATTAAGCGACCCTGAATGAAACGGGCAGACTTCTTGCCCATGTAGATGGCAGCAACAGAATCTGCGCGCGCTAGCGCGGCCCAGTCGTGATCGGCAAAACCCTTCATGTCATGCCCGGTCAGGAACCGGATAGAAGAGTTGCGGCCACGGCGGGTCAGGCTCTGACCTATTCCCGCAACTGCTGCGGATGCAGCGGTGATGCCGGGAATGATACGCCAGGGGATACCAGCAGCCTCAACCGCTTCGATTTCTTCGTCCAGGCGGCCAAATACAGTGGGGTCCCCGGATTTCAGGCGCACAATGCGCTTGCCTCGCAAGGCATGTTCGACCAGAAGCTGGTCAATATCTTCTTGCTTCCATGACGGTCCAAACCCAGCTTTTCCAACATCGACCAGCGCCGCATTTTGGCCTGCCAGCGCAAGAACCTCATCACTGATCAAACGGTCATGCAGGACAATCTCCGCCTGATCAAATGCAGACAGGGCCTTGAGCGTCAGCAATTCCGGATCACCTGGGCCGGCGCCAACAAAGTCGACATGTCCTGTGTCTTTTGTCTTTTGTGAATGCTGCATCGGATCGTCTCGAGCTTGGTTTGACTTGCCTCTCAATATAGGAAATATTCCCACCAAAGCGCCATATGCCCGTCGAAATAAGAACATATGTTCTAACTTGCGGATGCATCGGGACGTTGGTTTCGAAACGGAAGGAAATTTGGAATGTCGGTGCGCATAGACGACATGGATCGGAAAATTCTGGCCGAACTGCAGCGCGATGCCAGTCAGTCACTGGATGAAATCGCGGCCCAGGTCGGCAGTTCCAAGACACCGGTGTGGAATCGCATTCGCAAAATGAAAGGGGCCGGGATCATCGGTCAGCAGACTGTTTTGCTGGATGCCGAGGCGCTGGGATTCGAAGCGACGTTTTTCGTGTTGATCCGAACGTCTGAGCATGAGGCGGAATGGCAGCACAAATTCCTGAAAGCTTTGCGGGATCACCCGGAAGTGCAAGAAGCGCACCGGCTGGCAGGGGACATCGACTACATCCTGAAGGTCAGGGTTAAAAACGCCCGTGCTTACGATCAGTTCTATCAGTCTCTGATTTCAGAAGTACGGGTCCACAACGTAACCGCGTTGCTGTCGATGGAGGAGATCAAGTCGACCACAATGCTGCCGCTGAATGCGTTGGTTGAGGCTTGATAGGCTTAGGCCTGCACCAAAAGGCGTTCTAAGCCATGAAAGTGATAGCTGTTTGAATAAACAGGTTGTTCCGACAACCGCAGATTTGGGCATCTTTCGAACAGAACCGGCAGAGCGATCCGCATTTCCAGCCTAGCAAGCGGTGCGCCGACGCAGAAATGCAGTCCTCCGCCGAAGCTGGTGTTGGTTTGAATCGCACGCGCCGGATCGAACCTGTTTGGATCTGGCCAGATTGCAGGGTCACGATTCGCCCCGCCCAGCAGCAGAGCCACCTGATCCCCCCGCTTGAAGGAGTGCCCAAATAGTTCGGCCTGTTCATAAGCGTAGCGTGTGAACATGTGCAAAGGCGGGTCATACCGCAGGACTTCCTCGACAGTTTTGTCGATGGCATCGGCCGCGAACGCTTGCGGGCCGGTTCCGGTCTGCAACAGCGTTTTCACCCCGTTGCCAAGGGAATGGACCGTGGCTTCGTGGCCCGCATTTAGAATAAGTATGCAGGTCGCCACCAACTCGTCCCGAGAGAGCTTTTCGCCCTCCTCTTCGGCAGCGATTAGTCGGGTGATCAAGTCGTCTCGCGGATCACTGCGCCGGCTTCGAATGTAGTCGTCGAGAAAACTGGTGAAGTCCTGCGCAGATTGCGCGGCCCTGTCTTCGGTCTTGCGTGTGCGGCTGGCCTGATACATCGCGACCATGTCATGCGACCAGCGAAGCAGGCTGGGCGCCATATCCTCGGGGACGCCTAGCAGACGGCAGATCGTAATGACCGGAACCTGTGTGCAGTAGGTTTCCAGCAGATCAAATGGTCCAGCAGGGAAAGCATCGATAAGGGTGTTGCATAGATCTTCGATGGATGGCGTAAGCGCCGCGATGGCGCGCGACGTGAACGCTCGCATTACCAAAGCGCGCAGGCGCGTGTGCCGGGGTGGTTCGGCTTCCAGCAGCGAATGTGCCTCTACTGTAAGCCACGGCGCAAGGTGGTCTGGACCAACACGCGCTAATTCGGGCGGAACTTCACGACCAAACCGCCGATCACGAAACAACGTATGAACAGCATTATGAGACACCGCTGAGACCATGTTGTAGTCGTTCCAGTACACCAGATCTCCGCAATCCCGCGCCGCGTCGTAGAACGGGTATGGATCTTGTACGAAACCGGGATCAGTAGGAGATTGGTACAAAGTCTTCATGCGGCGCAGACTTGCCATGCGCCGCTCTGAATGCAAGACCCTATGTCATGCAAAGGATTTGGGTCATTGTCGGTTTCCTGTTTGCCGTCGGGCTGTTGTCAGCGGCGGTTTGGTCTTATGGCTACCGGCAGGCTGTGTCGCAATTGAGTGAAAAGGCCGAGGCTGATCTTGAGCTGGCGGCGGACCGGCTGAGCACTCAGATGCAAGTGTACCAGGAACTTGCGGTGCTGATGGCGAACCATCCCACCCTGCGCGGCATAGAAACACCCCAACAGCGTCAAGACGCAGAAAAAGTGCTTCTGGATGTGGCTGATAAAACAGCTGCCGTGAACATGATGTATCTGGACCTGAACGGCCAGATTCTGGCCTCGGCCCAACCGGTGGCTCAGCGCAGTATGGCCGGGCATCCGGCGTTTGAACGTGCTTTGCAAGGCGCAATGGGCAGCGCGCGCGGTGTTCAGCCCCTCAGCGGAGCACGCATTTATACCTACGCGGCCCCGACCTTTGGTCCCGAAGGGCAGGTAGAAGGGGCGTTGATGGTCGTCGCTGATGTGCAAGATGTTGAGCAGACCTGGCGCGGCAGTACCGAAGCGATCTTTTTTGTCGATACAGACGGTGTAGTCTTTATCTCAAACCGGTCTGATCTTCTGTTCTGGCGTCGCGCTGGCGGACAACCGGGGCTGATGCCACCTGATGATCAGGCGGTTGAATTCGCCTCGTCCTGGGTCGGAGGATATGAGCTGTGGACGCTGAACTGGGGTCGATACCTTCCGCGCCACGCGCTGCATCATACGCTTGATCTGCCGGTGATCGGCATGACGGCCGAGGTGCTAGTGGATGTTGCTCCGGCCCGGCGACTGGCGGGATTGCAGGCGGCTACGGTTGCTGCGATTTGCCTGGCCTTTGGTGCTTTGCTTTTTCTGGCGACCGAGCGGCGGCGCACCTTGGCCGAGGCGAATACCGTTCTCGAAAGCCGTGTCGCCAAGCGCACACGCGATTTGACGGTTGCCAACAGTGCCCTGCGGCGCGAGGTGGCGGAACGGCAAGAGGCCGAAGCGGCGCTGAAACAAGCGCAAGCTGATCTGGTTCAGGCCGGTAAACTAAGCGCTCTGGGACAAATGTCGGCTGGTATCAGTCATGAGCTTAACCAACCCCTAATGGCAATCAGGCAGTTTGCCGACAATGGAACGGCCTTTATGACCCGTGGCCAAGGCGAGAAAGCCGGCGAGAATTTGGGGCGCATTTCAGAAATGGCGTCGCGCATGGCGCGGATTATCAAGAACCTGCGCGCTTTTGCCCGAAACGAAAGTGAGCCTGCGGGACGGGTCGATCTGGTGCATATCCTCAATACCGCCGTTGAACTGACCGAAGCGCGCATGCGCGAGGAAGGCGCGTCATTGGATTGGGACCCGCCCGCCAATCCGGTCTATGTCTGGGGGGGCGAAGTGCGTCTGGTGCAGGTGTTCGTTAACCTGATCAACAACGCGTTGGATGCCATGGAGGATCGCTCGCGCAGACAGGTCACGATCGCTTTGTCCGGGCAAACGCGGCTGCGCGTCTCGGTGCGCGACACTGGCCCCGGAATCGCCGACCCGGATCGCGTGTTCGAGCCGTTTTATACGACCAAAAGCGTTGGTTCTTCGGATGGGATGGGGCTGGGCCTGTCAATCTCTTACGGTCTGGTTCAAAGCTTTGGGGGCGATATTCGTGGTTCAAATACCGCAGACGGGGCCGAGTTCACGGTGGAACTGGACCCTTTTGAGAAGGAAGATGCTGCATAATGCGGAAGGTCTTGTTGGTTGATGATGATGCTGCTGTACGTGAGGCTTTGTCACAGACGCTAGAGCTGGCGGATTACGCTCCTGTCGCCGCCGGGTCTTTTGTCGCCGCCAAGGATCACATCCGTGCCGACTTTCCCGGAGTAATTGTTTCGGACATTCGAATGCCCGGGCGGGACGGGTTCCATCTATTGTCATACGCCCGTGACATCGACCCGGATCTTCCAGTTATCCTTTTGACCGGAGAAGGCGATATTCCAATGGCCGTTCAGGCCATGGGGCAGGGGGCGTTTGATTTTCTGGAAAAACCTTGCGCCGCATCTGACTTGTTGGCTGTGTTAGAGAGGGCATTCACTGCCCGCAGACATGTTATCGAACAACGCGTGATTAAATCCGAACTTGAACGCGGCGACCCTGCGGCGCGTTTATTGTTTGGGCTGTCCGATCAAGCAGAAGCGTTACGTGATCGGGTACGCAATGTCGCCCTGACCGGCGCCGAGGTTCTGGTCAACGGCCCGCCCGGAAGTGGGATATCCAAAGTCGCCGAAGTGGTTCATCTGATGTCAGCTGTTGGGCAGGGGCCTTTCGTCAAACGCCAGGCCTCGGGTCTCAGCCCGAAAGATCTGGCCCTTGCCAGTGAGGACGCGAGTGGTGGGTCCTTGTTTCTCGATGAAGTCTCGGCAATGCCGCAGGCTACGCAATATACCGCGCTCGAGTTGGTCGAGCGGGGCACTGACGCGCGGATCATCGCGGGGACGACGGCGGATTTGTCGGCCCTGGCGTCCGAGGGGCAGTTCAACGCAGACCTTTTCTACCGACTGGACGTGATGCGCATTTTGATCCCTTCGCTTGCCGAACGTCCTGAGGACATTCCGGTCATCTTCCGTCACTATGTGTCACAAGCTGCTGAACAGGCGGGGATCGCTGAGCCTGAAATCACATCCGAGCATCTGGCTGCCCTTATGGCCAGCGATTGGCCAGGCAACGCGCGATCCCTGATGTCAGCGGCGATGCGGTTTGTACTTGGTATGCCGGAAGAAGTGGCAAAGGCCGGGGACCTTGGGTTGAGCGAGCAAATGGCGCAGGTCGAGAGGTCTTTGCTGATCGCGGCACTGGGCCGACATAATGGTAAAGCCTCAGATGCGGCCAAGGCACTCAAGCTTCCTCGCAAGACGTTTTACGACAAGCTGGCCCGTTATCAGATTCGACCAGAAGATTATCGTAGGTAAGCGGACTGTGGCTGCAGCAGATTTATTGCGCAGCGATTCGCCTACGCGATTCGTTAGGAGTGCGGAAATCCGCACAAACCTGCTCTGGCGTGTGCGGTTTTCCGCACTTTTTAGCGGTCAACGAAGCGCTCGATTGCAAAATTGCTTATAACGGTATGATTTATATATAAAAAAGCGACGTACTAGTTCGGTAGATCGAACCGTTGTGTGGTCAGGTTTGATTCGCTTCACTTCCGCCGTCTGGTGCTGATTAAGCGCCAATGGGAAGGTTCAAAGAAGTCTGGGAGGAAAAACAGATGAAAATCCTGACAACAGCCGCAACCGCGCTGGTGTTGACTGTGACCGCGACCGCCGGCATAGCAGCCTGCGACGATGGCGAGATCGTCGTGAAGTTCGCACATGTGACGAACACCGACAAACACCCTAAGGGCATCGCTGCGTCCTTGCTGGAACAGCGCGTCAACGACGAGATGAACGGCGTGATGTGTGTGGAGGTCTATCCGAACTCCACACTGTACAACGACGACAAAGTGCTCGAGGCGATGCTGCAAGGCGACGTACAGCTTGCTGCCCCTTCGCTGTCAAAGTTCGAAAAGTTCACCAAGCAGTTCCGCCTTTTCGATTTGCCATTCATGTTTAAGAACATTGATGCGGTCGACGCGTTCCAGGCGTCGGATGACGGTCAAGCCCTGAAAGACAGCATGCAGCGCCGCGGCCTTCAGGGGCTGGCCTTCTGGCACAATGGTATGAAGCAGATGTCAGCGAACAAGCCGCTGATGGATCCGTCTGATGCGGAAGGCCTGAAGTTCCGTGTTCAATCGTCGGACGTTCTGGTCGCTCAGATGGAAGCCATCGGGGGAAGCCCACAGAAAATGGCGTTCTCGGAAGTGTACGGTGCCCTGCAACAGGGCGTTGTAGACGGCCAAGAAAACACCTGGTCGAACATCTACGGGAAGAAGTTCTTTGAGGTGCAGGATGGCATCACGGAAACCAACCACGGTATCATCGACTATCTGGTTGTGACCTCGGTCGACTGGCTGGACAGCCTTGATCCGGAAGTGCGTGATCAGTTCCTGACGATCCTGAGCGAAGTGACTGAAACCCGCAATAAAGAGGCATTCTCGGTAAACGAAGCCGCAAAAGCGTCGATCACCGATGCGGGTGGTATCATTCGTGATCTGAACCCGGAACAGCGTCAGGCATGGGTTGATGCCATGAAGCCTGTTTGGGACCAGTTCTCTGGTGACGTCGGTCAGGACAAGATCGATGCGGCGCAAGCTATCAACGCCGGGTTCTGATCCAAGAACAGACCGCGCGTCCGGGGACTGGGGAGTTATGGGCGTATAGGTCGGGCGGGCCGGATTAGGCCCGCCATTTTTAACTCTCATCACAAAAAATGCGGGGACAGAGAGAGATGTCTGGTGCGAAATCCGGCCAAGGCGGGCTGGTCGACCATATCGAAGAAACCCTGATTGCGTTGTTGCTAGGCCTGATGACGGCCATAACCTTTGCCAACGTAATTGCGCGGTTTGTTTTTAATTCCAACATCCTATGGGCGCTGGAGCTGACCGTTTTTGCATTCGGCTGGCTGGTTCTTCTGGGTGCGTCATATGCGGTAAAAAAACATGCCCATCTGGGTGTGGATGCGATCCTGAACATGCTGGCACCTGCGCCAAGGCGGATCCTTGCACTGGTTTCCGTCGCGTGCTGTCTGGCGTTTTCACTGCTGATGCTGAAGGGCGCCTATGATTACTGGGCCGTCTTTGCGGATCTGCCGCCCACCTCGGGGCGATGGTTCCCGACCGGGTTCAATCTCGATGCCCGCAGTCAAAGCTTTTATGAAGTTGATGACATCCCAATGATCGCACCGCTGCGTTTTCTGGAAGAGATGATCAACTACGGCGAATACTACGAAAAGCTGCCAAAGGTTGTGCCTTACTTCATTCTTCCACTGTCGATGCTTTTGCTGGTCATTCGTTTTACTCAAGTCGCAATGCAGATTTGGCGCGGCGAAACCGACCGCCTGGTTGCCAGCCACGAGGTTGAGGACGAGATCGAAGAAGTTCGGGCCCAGCGGGGAGAACACGACTGATGGATGTTGTTCTTCTTTTCTCGATGGTCATCGGTCTGCTGCTAATTGGTGTTCCGATTGCGGTCGCATTGGGCCTCAGCTCGACCCTGTTCCTGCTGATTTATTCCGACAGTTCGCTGGCTTCGGTCGCAGGTACGCTTTTTGAGGCGTTCGAAGGCCACTTTACCTTGCTTGCGATCCCGTTCTTCATTCTGGCGTCGTCCTTCATGACTACGGGCGGCGTGGCGCGGCGGATTATCCGCTTTTCGATCGCTTGTGTCGGGCATTTGCCCGGAGGGTTGGCGATTGCGGGTGTGTTTGCGTGCATGCTGTTTGCTGCTTTGTCTGGCTCTTCTCCGGCGACTGTTGTGGCCATCGGGTCCATCGTTATCGCGGGCATGCGGCAGGTGGGGTATTCCAAGGAATTCGCGGCTGGTGTGATCTGTAACGCGGGCACTTTGGGCATCCTAATTCCACCTTCAATCGTGATGGTTGTTTACGCGGCAGCTGTCGAAGTCTCGGTCGGTCGCATGTTTCTGGCTGGCGTGATCCCGGGTCTTTTGGCCGGATTGATGCTGATGATCACAATCTACGTCATGGCTAAGGTTAAAAACCTGCCCAAGGGAGATTGGAAAGGGTGGGGCGAGATTTTCGTTTCGGCCCGCGAGGCCGGTTGGGGCCTGTTTCTGATCGTGATCATCCTGGGCGGGATCTATGGCGGTATCTTCACGCCGACCGAAGCTGCTGCGGTGGCCGCGGTTTATGCCTTCTTCATTGCAAGCTTCGTCTACAAGGACATGGGCCCGCTCAGTACCGAAGACGGAACGCCAAACCGGTCCCTGCTGTCCAAGCCTTATGCTTTGGCAACAGCGCTGTTCCATCCGGATACAAAGCACACTTTGTTTGAGGCGGGTAAGCTGACAGTAACCTTGTTGTTCGTCATCGCCAACGCGCTGATCCTCAAGCATGTTTTGACAGATGAACAGGTCCCGCAGCATATCGCCAGTGCCATGTTGTCTGCGGGTCTTGGGCCTGTCACTTTCCTGATTGTGGTCAATGTGATCCTGCTAATCGGGGGTCAGTTCATGGAACCTTCGGGCCTGTTGGTGATTGTTGCACCACTGGTCTTTCCGATAGCTATCGAACTGGGGATTGATCCAATCCATCTCGGTATCATCATGGTGGTAAACATGGAGATCGGGATGATCACGCCTCCGGTCGGGTTGAACCTGTTTGTCACATCAGGCGTCGCTGGAATGCCGATGATGAGTGTTGTGAGAGCGGCACTGCCGTTTCTGGCCGTGTTGTTCGTTTTCCTGATCATGGTGACATACATACCTTGGATTTCGACATTCCTGCCGAACACCTTCATGGGGCCCGAAATCATAACCAACTAGCCGGTACGTGCTTAGCAATCGACCGGGCGTCTGAAACCGCCCGGTCTTCTTGTGTCTTGAACCGGTATTTTCAGATATTATCTAACAGTCAGAGGACGACCTCCCCAAACCGGGAAATCAGTCGGGACGACCCGACCTGTTCTGAGGTGTTCTTATGTCCTGGATTTTTCTTTTGTTCGCCGGCTTGCTGGAAATCGTTTGGGCGGTTGCCATGAAGCAATCAGCCGGGTTCACGCGCTTGTGGCCTACAGCGATCATGGGCGTGTCGATGATCGGATCATTTGGCCTGCTGGCGCTAGCGATGCGCACCTTGCCGCTTGGCACGGCTTATGTCATCTGGACCGGCATCGGCGCCGTTGGTGCGTTTATGGTTGGCATCATGTTTTTGGGTGAAGCCATAACGCCATTTCGCATCCTGGCTGCGGTTTTGATTGTCTCAGGTCTTGTTGTCATGAAGATATCCTAACTGAATCATCCTGCCGTTGACGCATTCTGGCGCCTTCGGCAGGATGATCGCAGGGATCGAACAAGGAACCTCCGACATGCTTACCGAAACCGACGATGGTTTGCTGCGTATCGCCTTTGACGAAGCTAAGGCGGGGTTTGAAGAAGGGGGCTGCCCGATCGGATCGGTTTTGGCCCGAAATGGGCGGGTTGTCTCACAAGGGCGCAACCAACGCGTTCAACGTGGCGACCCGATTGCGCATGGCGAAATGGACGCGCTGCGCAAAGCTGGGCGTCAGCGAACCTATCGGGACACCGTGCTCTATACGTCTTTGTCGCCTTGCATGATGTGCTCCGGAACCATCGTTCAGTTTGGCATTCCGCGGGTTGTTATCGGCGACACTCAGAATTTTGGGGGTAACGAAGACTTCCTGCGTGAACGAGGTGTCGAGGTCATCCTGGCGGAGGACCCCGATTGCATTGCACTGATGAAGCGGTTCATCGAAGAAAAGCCCGAGCTTTGGGCTGAAGACATTGCGGAATAAGGATTATGCCCTCTTGAGTAGTGTTCAGATGCTCTCCAGCGCCTGAATAATGCCCGAAAAATCTTCGGCCTTTAAGCTCGCGCCGCCTACCAAAGCACCATCGACGTTTGAAACGCCGAAGATTTCGGTGGCATTGCCTGGCTTGACGGACCCACCGTACAGCAGGCGCACCGATCGACCGACGCCTTCGCCAAATCGGCGTTCCAACCGGGCGCGGATGAAATCGTGAACCTCACCGATCTCTTCCAGTGTCGGAACCTTGCCGGTGCCGATGGCCCAGATCGGCTCATAGGCAACCACCAGATTCTCACCTGTCGACTGATCCGGGACAGACCCGGACAATTGGCCGCCAATGATGTCCAATGTATTGGCCGCGTCGCGCTGCTCCAGGCTTTCACCGACACAGATGATCGCCTGCAACCCGGCATCCATAACTGTCCGTGCTTTTGCGCGCACATCTTCGTTTTGTTCGCCGTGATCCACGCGACGTTCGGAATGACCTAGGATCACGGCGCTTGCTCCTGCGTCCTTCAGCATGTCAGCGCTGACATCGCCTGTATGAGCACCCGAGGCGTCCGCATGACAATCCTGACCGCCAACCGAAACGTCGGTATTTTCGACCGCAGCGGCGGCGCGATGAAGCAGGGTTGCGGGGGGGCAAATCAGGATATCGAGGGAAGGAGAGGGATGAAGGGCCGCAAGCCGTTCAAGCTCGCTCAGCGCAGCGCTGGTTCCGTTCATTTTCCAGTTTCCAGCCGCCAGCTTACGCCGCATATCCAATCCTCTCGTAACGCTATGTCATTTGATATATCGGATAACACCGTCTGGAAGGCCTGACAATTCCGGTTGGAGATTGCACGAGTATCGCCTGAAGGTCAGCCCAATCGAAACGCAAGACTATTGCAGAAGAATTCAGCCCTGCGATGCAAGGTTTTCATCAAATTTGATCGATTCCCCGCAGCCGCAGGCATCGACAACATTCGGGTTCTTAAACTTGAAACCAGCTTCCAGCAACGAGACCTCATAGTCGATTTCAGTGCCAAACAGGAACATCTGCGCCATTGGGGCGATCATCACACGCGCGCCGTCATGTTCGACAACTTCGTCATGCGGGTCAGGCTGATCAACATATTCCATGGTGTATTCCATGCCTGCGCATCCGCCTTTTTTGACGCCAATGCGCAACCCCGCATGACCGCCGGATGACATCAGGCGGGTAATCTGCTCTGCAGCTTTGGGCGTTATGGTCACGGCCTGCTTGCCGGGAATGCCAAACATCTGAGTCTCCGTCGTCGCACGTTACCTTCAATCTAGGGCCGACTTAGGTGAGGCTCAAGTATGTGTGTGGAAAAGAACGGATTTTCACACCGATTATGACTTTTCTGATGTTTCTGAAACGATGGCTTGTTTTGGCCGTACTGATCGACTTAGCTTTCCAATGTACGACCCACTTTCATTGAATGCTGCTACGCAACCCGACCAGAAAGGTGACAGGAATGAACGCACTAAACATCAAGGTCAATGTATTGGTAAAGCTGGTGCCAGTGTTCTGTGTTGCTGGTGTCATGGCAATCGGCCCAGCGTTTGCCGCCTCGGACACCGACAGGCATCCGGTTAATTGCGCAACAGCTGAAGGTGATTTGCGCGCCATTGATGCCGAAAAAAAGCATGCCGAGGACAAGCAACTTGAGAGTGTGGCGGCCATTACACCTGCTGGGGCGCTGCTGGGTCTGGTCACGGGAACTGAGAACAAAAGGCTTAAGATGTTGTCAGGGGATTACATTACACAGCTTGATGCACGATCCGCCGAAATCAAATCGACCTGTGGTCTGAAATAACATCTGGCAGCAAGAGACGTTTCCATGAAAAAGGACCGTTCTCGGGCAAGAACGGTCCGTATTCTGGGCCAGGGTCTTTTGGGGGCGGCAGTTGGTCAGTCGGCCCGTGCATATAACGCGAAACGGTCATTGCGGCGTCAACGCGCCACATATGTCTCGCAACTATGTGACAGCCTCTGCACAGTTAAGTAACAGATAAACAACCGTTTTGTGACAAATGTTCGGAATGCGAGCAGATGCCGCCCACTTACATGAAGCCGAGTTCCAGTCGAGCCTCATCTGACATCATTTCCATACCCCAGGGTGGTTCCCAGGTCAGTTCGACATCTACTTCTTTTACGCCAGCGACTGGTTCAATGGCTTCAACGATCCATCCAGGCATCTCACCAGCAACCGGGCAGCCGGGTGCGGTCAAGGTCATGATCACCTTCACGGCGTTGTCGCTGGCGATATCGATTGTATAGATCAGCCCAAGGTCGTAGATGTTAACGGGGATTTCGGGGTCAAAGACCGTCCGGCACGCTTCAACCACAAGCTCGTACAAAGGGTGTTCTATTGTCGACGGCGCAATCAGCGGTGTGCCTTCAAACTGTTCGCTTGGGTGGGTCATTGGTGCCTCGGGTCAGTTGCCTGAGTGATTATATAGGGAATGCCCGCCACAGCGTCCAGTGGGGCAATGGCGCCAAGTTTGGCGCCAAAGCTGTTTAGTCATTGATATCGTGTTCAAAGGTTTTCACCTGTCCGTGCGGTCGAGCGAACATTCGACGCAGGATAAGCCAGGCCACCAAGGAAAGAACCGCGAATATCAGTAACAGAAAGGATAAAGACGGTACAAACCCCGGAATGACCAGTAGAAGGCCCGTGATCGCCGCACCAATTGCAAAGCCCAGAAATATGAAACCGGGCAGGGCGACCTCAAGGATCGCAAGCGCAAGTGCGGCGGCCAGCCAAATCCACCAAGTTAGCCAAACGGGGTCCGCCATCACTTTCCTCCTTTAAGCATCTTGAACGCATCTCCAAAGGCTTCAATTGCGTTTGCAGGAACGATGATCGTCTGTTTTCCAGAACCGTTGCCTAGTGCGTTCAGCGATTCAACTTGCTTCAGAGCGACCTGATATTGTGCCGCTTCGATACCGTTGTCTTGAATGGCTTTGGCAACGACACCTGTGGCATAGGCTTCGGCGTCAGCCTGGATACGGCGGGCCTTGGCTGTTTGCTCGGCCGCGTACAATTCGGCATCGGCTTGCAACTCGACCGAGCGCTTCAGACCTTCAGCTTCAGTCACCTGGGCGCGGCGTGCGCGTTCGGCATTCAACTGCTGCAACATGGCGTCCCGAGTCGCCTGATCCAGATTCACATCGAGAATCTCAGCGCGGGTAACCTGTATGCCCCAGTCGTCCACAGCCGTTTCGACACTTTCCTGAATACGATTAATCAGTTGCGAGCGGTTTGACTGGACTTCGTCCAGATCCATTTTACCGATTTCTGCACGGACGATGCCAGCTACGGTGGTGGCGATTGCTCCGTCGACGTCCCGAATACGGTAAACGGTCTTTTCCGGTTCAAGAATTCGATAAAAGACCGAAGTGTCGATTTGCACCAGAACGTTGTCTTTGGTGATCGCATCCTGGGTTGCGTTCGGCAACTGACGTTCCAGAATCGAAATCTTGTGGCGCGCAACATCCAGAAACGGGACGATAAAGTTGATGCCGGGGCCAAGGACCGAGTGCAGGCGACCGAAACGTTCGACCACGAATTTTTCGGATTGCGGGACGATCTTGATGCCCTTGAGGATGACGATAACCACCAAAACGGCGGCCAAGACGTAAATTATGTTTGATGATAGCAACCCAATAATCTGGTCTTCGATCATATCTGTCCTCTTTTATTGTGTACGATGGTATACATTTAAGGGTTGAGTCGTGTGATTTCAACTCTGGTATGGATGGAAACAAGACGGATGCAAACGTTCAAATGGGATAATTTTTGGCCGAATTTATGCATTGTGACCGCTTTGCATCCATATCAGACTAAGATATCGGGGCGCTATGAAACTGATAATCGACACTGACCCTGGCATCGATGATGCAATGGCCATCGCATATGCTGCTGCGGCGCCTGAAATTGAGCTGGTTGGCTTGACCACCGTTTTTGGCAATACGCATGTGCACCAATCCAGTCGTAATGCACGGTATTTGCTGGATAAATTGGGATTGTCTATCCCGGTGGCACAAGGCGCGTCTTTCCCGCGCGGATCGGAGAGTCATACCCCCTCCGAACATGTTCATGGGCCCGAGGGATTTGGTGATCTGACAGACATTCCGGAAATCGGTTACAACCATGCTTTGCCTGCGGCTGAGTTCCTTGCCGAAATGGCCCGTGTACACAAAGGCGAACTGGTGGTCTGTGCGATTGGGCCTTTGACCAATATTGCGGACGCAATCCGCCTTGATCCCGAGTTTTCGTCGAATCTGAAGCGGCTGGTGATCATGGGCGGTGCGGTTTTCTGCCCTGGCAATATCACTGAACATGCAGAGGCGAATATCTATCACGATGCTGCGGCCGCAAACGAAGTCTTTGCGACCCCACCGGAAACCGTGTTGGTTGGTTTGGATGTGACGCTGAAAACCTTGTACGAGGCCGCCGATTTCGAAGCGCTGGCCAGTCGATCCCCTCATATGGGGGCGTTCCTGCACGATATCTCTCGGTTCTATCTGAAATTCTACAAGGAAATTGGTGGGTTAGAAGGGTGCGGATTGCATGATTCAACGGCAGTGATCGCCTGCACACATGATCCGATGTTCGACATGGCTTCAATCGGCCTTCAAGTCATCGCGCACGGACCTGAATTGGGGGCGACGCGGCCGGATCCGTCCCGTCCGTCGATCTCTGTTTGCCGCAATGTTGACGGGGCAGGGGTGGTTCGATTGTTTACGGACCGCGTCGCCTCATTGCCCTGACGGGTTGCATTGGGCGGGTTGATCGGGCAAATGCTGCCCGGTTCCGCGATCCGAGTTGATAACATGACCCAGCGATTTTCATTTGAACTGAAAGCCACGGACGGCAAGGCCCGGAATGGTGTCATCAAGACGCCGCGCGGTGACGTGCGTACACCAGCCTTTATGCCCGTTGGGACAGCGGCGACGGTCAAGGCGATGATGCCCGAAAGCGTGCGTGCTACTGGCGCGGATATCCTGCTGGGCAACACCTATCACCTGATGTTGCGTCCAACCGCGGAACGGATCGACCGTTTGGGCGGGCTACACAAGTTCATGAACTGGGATCGACCGATCCTGACGGACTCAGGCGGGTTTCAGGTCATGTCACTGGCGGGCCTGCGCAAGCTGACCGAGAAGGGCGTGACCTTCAAATCGCATATTGACGGCTCCAAACACGAATTGTCACCGGAACGGTCGATGGAGATTCAGCGCCTGCTGGGGTCTGACATCGTCATGTGTTTCGACGAATGTCCCGCCTTGCCAGCCGATCGTGATCGCATTGCCGAATCTATGCTCCTGTCGATGCGATGGGCGGACCGGTCCCGTGAAGCGTTCGGCGACCGTCCGGGGCACGCGCTGTTTGGTATCATGCAGGGCGGGTTAGAGCGTGATCTGCGCGAGGAAAGCGCCGAAGCTTTGAAAAACATCGGGTTTGAAGGCTATGCAATAGGCGGTCTGGCCGTAGGTGAAGGGCAAGAGGCGATGTTCTCCTGCCTCGACTACGCCCCCGGTTTCCTGCCCGAAGACAAGCCCCGATACCTTATGGGTGTCGGAAAGCCTGATGATATCGTTGGGGCGGTTGCACGTGGCATTGACATGATGGATTGCGTGCTGCCTTCACGGTCTGGCCGCACAGGCCAGGTGTTTACGCGGTTTGGCGTTGTGAACATCAAAAACGCAAGGCACGCCGATGATCCGCGTCCCTTGGACGAGGCATGTTCGTGTCCTGCATGCTCGAACTACTCACGTGCCTATCTGCACCACGTCTTCCGCGCGAATGAGATGATATCGGGCATGCTGCTGACATGGCACAACCTGCATTACTTTCAGGAGATCATGCAGGATATGCGCGATGCGATTTCCGCAGGGACGTTTGAGCGGTGGCAGGAGCAGTTCCACACACAGCGCGCGCAGGGCGATATCGCGCCAGTTTGACCATCCTTTTCGGTGACAATGCGGCTTAAAAACGGTACACTGTTTCTAGATTATTACAGTGTATTTTTGCGATTTGACCCCGGAGGCTTTGATGTTCCGCCCACTGATCGGCGCGATGATTATATGCGCCACGCCCGCGTTTTCTGATGTCTGGACATTTGAAACCCCGTCAGAAAACATACAATGCTCAGTTGGTGAAAGTGCGGGATTTTCCGACATTCAATGTACGATCATTGAACGCAATGGCCCACCGGCATTGCCGCGACCCGCGAACTGTCAGGCTGATTGGGGGCATGAATTCTTGATGAACAACACGGGCAACGTCCAGATGGTATGCGCGGTCCTTAGCCGCCATCGCGACGGGTATCACCGGGCTGAATACGGCGTAACAGGCCAGTTTGGCGGATTTGTGTGCCATTCATCAAAAAAGGGGCTGGAGTGCACAAACCAGGATGGTCACGGGTTCTTTTTGTCCCGGGCGGTTCAACGCATCTTTTGAGGACAGGGCGAATAACTTAGTCGCGTGTTTTGACAATTTTCGGTGGATATGTCCCGCGGACGTCTTGCAGTCGGTAACACCTCGGGTCATTCTGAATTTTGATACATGGCGGTAAGGTTGAAAAAGGGCGATGCGGCCCCACCTTTATCGTCCAAGACAGGAGATGGCCGAGTGTTGCCTCGATGAGGGACCGGAGCCGTCTTGCCAACGATAAGGATAGAGCATGCAAGAGCCTCTGAATTCCTCATACCCCGTCCTGCCGCTGCGCGACATCGTGGTGTTCCCACATATGATCGTGCCGCTGTTTGTCGGCCGCGATAAGTCGGTCCGCGCGCTGGAAGAGGTGATGCAGGATGACAAGCAAATTCTGTTGTCCAGCCAAGTCGACCCAGGCGTCGATGATCCGGATGTTGATGGTATTTACCGGTCCGGTGTTCTGGCCAACGTTCTGCAACTGCTGAAGCTGCCCGACGGCACCGTGAAGGTGCTGGTTGAAGGTCAGGCGCGGGTACAGATCACAGAATTTCTGGAAAACGACAACTTCTTTGAAGCCCGCGCGGAATACCTGACAGAGATGCCCGGCGACGTGACCACGACGCAGGCACTGCTGCGCACCGTCGGAGATGAGTTCGAGCGCTATGCAAAAGTGCGCAAGAACATCCCCGAAGAAGCGCTGACCGCTGTGGGTGAAACCACTGAACCCGCCAAGCTGGCGGATCTTGTGTCCGGCCATCTTGGGATCGAAGTTGAGCAAAAGCAGGAGCTGCTTGAAACGCTCAGCGTCAGCGAGCGGCTTGAGAAAGTCTATGGCTTGATGCAGGGCGAAATGTCGGTTTTGCAGGTCGAAAAGAAGATCAAGACCCGCGTAAAATCCCAGATGGAGAAGACGCAGCGCGAATACTATCTGAATGAGCAGATGAAGGCCATTCAGAAGGAACTTGGTGATGGCGAAGACGGCTCGAACGAAGTTGCTGAGCTGGAAGAGAAAATCGCCGAGACCAAGCTGTCGAAAGAGGCGCGTGAAAAGGCCGAAGGTGAGCTGAAGAAGCTGCGCAACATGAGCCCGATGTCGGCTGAAGCCACTGTCGTGCGCAACTATCTGGACTGGATTTTGTCGCTGCCATGGGGCACCAAGTCTCGCGTCAAGAAAGATCTGGGTCGCGCGCAGAAGGTCCTGGATGACGATCACTATGGCCTTGAGAAGGTCAAAGAACGGATCGTCGAATATCTGGCAGTTCAGCAGCGTTCGAAAAAGCTAAAAGGCCCGATCATGTGCCTTGTCGGCCCTCCAGGCGTGGGTAAGACCAGCTTGGGGAAATCGGTCGCCAAAGCCACCGGGCGCGAGTTCATTCGTATCTCGCTGGGTGGGGTGCGTGACGAATCCGAGATCCGCGGTCACCGTCGGACATACATTGGTTCTATGCCCGGCAAGATCATTCAGGCGCTGAAAAAGGCGAAGACCACGAACCCGCTCATCCTGCTCGATGAAATCGACAAGATGGGGCAGGACTTTCGTGGCGATCCGGCCTCGGCCATGCTTGAGGTTTTGGACCCGGAACAGAACAACACGTTCATGGACCACTATTTGGAAGTGGAATATGACCTGTCGAACGTGATGTTCCTGACCACGTCCAACAGCTACAACATGCCCGGGCCCTTGCTTGACCGGATGGAGATCATTCCGCTGGCCGGCTACACCGAGGACGAAAAAAGCGAGATCGCCAAGCAACACCTGATCGGCAAGCAGGTCAAAAACCATGGCCTTAAGGACAAGGAATTTGAACTGACCGATGAAGCGCTGCAAAAGATGATCCGCACATATACCCGTGAAGCGGGCGTGCGGAATCTTGAGCGTGAGATCGCCAAGGTGGCTCGAAAATCGCTGACCAAGATCATCAAGAAAGAGGCGGAAACCGTTAAGGTGACACCGGATAATCTTGATGAGTTCCTTGGAGTTCCCAAGTTCCGCTACGGTCTGGCTGAACAGGACGATCAGGTCGGTGTTGTCACCGGTCTGGCCTGGACGTCAGTGGGTGGTGATCTGCTTCATATCGAAGCTCTGAAACTGCCCGGCAAAGGTCGGATGAAGACCACAGGTAAGCTGGGCGATGTGATGAAAGAATCCATCGACGCGGCCTCCTCCTACGTGCGTTCCATCTCGCCTCAGATCGGGGTGAAGCCACCCAAGTTCGATAAGTTGGACATCCACGTCCACGTGCCGGATGGCGCAACGCCAAAAGATGGCCCAAGTGCGGGTCTGGCAATGGTGACCTCGATCGTGTCGGTGCTGACCGGTATTCCGGTGCGCAAGGACATTGCCATGACGGGTGAGGTCTCGTTGCGCGGCAACGCAATGCCAATCGGCGGTTTGAAGGAAAAGCTGTTGGCGGCGCTTCGTGGCGGTATCAAGACCGTTCTGATCCCCGAGGAAAACGAAAAGGATCTGGCCGAGATTCCGGACAACGTGAAGGAAGGTCTGGACATCATCCCGGTGGCGCATGTCTCAGAGGTTCTGAAACAAGCTTTGGTGCGTGCGCCTGAGCCGATCGAGTGGGACGAAGCCGCTGAGGAAGCGGCCGCGGCTGCAGCCAAAGCAGCAGAAAGTACAAGCCCGTCTGCTACGGCCCATTAGATCAATCTCAGACTATCGAAAGGGCGCATCTTATGGGTGCGCCTTTTTTTGTTTCTCACGATACATCTAACCGGCCATCTGGTAGCTGATCGAGGAAAGGTAAATAAAGTCAGAGATTTACCGGCGAAGGTTTGGTGGGTGATAAGAGATTTGAACTCCTGACATCTTCGATGTGAACGAAGCGCTCTACCACTGAGCTAATCACCCGCGCGGCGCGCTTCTACAGCGGCTTTGGGAATTGCGCAAGACCGGTGGGCAATCAACTGCGCTACCAGAGCGGAATAGTTCAACCTGATCTTGTTCCTCCGACTAACAGCTTGGGAAAAAATCAGCTGAGCGCAAAAAACTTCAAAACGCCGCTTGACGATACCGGGGCGGACCCATAATACACCCCAACGTTCAGCAATGAACGGGCAGCGGGCGGTTGTAGCTCAGATGGTTAGAGTACCGGCCTGTCACGCCGGGGGTCGCGGGTTCGAGCCCCGTCAACCGCGCCA